>NZ_JAFLXD010000022.1:0-108277 GCF_019891415.1 Pseudomonas sp. SH10-3B
CTGTCAAGTGATTATTTTCAGAAGCTTTCGAAGATTTCTTCAACAACTTCAACCACTTGCGCTTCCGATCTCTCGTCAGCGGGAGGCGAATAATACAGTATTGAATTGCGTGGTCAACCCCCTTCTGGAAAAACTTTCCTTAACAAAAGCCCCACACACCACGACGCAATAAAGGCCTTCTTATAAGGAGGGCAGCATTGCTTCTATATAGAAGGTGTACTTGGCAAGCAGCCAAGAACCACGGCCATGTTGTCGGTGACATCGAACAGTGAAGTCAGGCCGGCCGCATACGGGTTCTCATCAATATTGCAGAACATCCGAAACCCGGTACGCCCCAGGTCTTTTTTTTCACACCCAGAACAGTGATCATCGCCCTCCGCCCCGAACCCTGAGGAACCGACACCATGGAATTGACGCTGGAAGCTGTTGCGCTCTTTGCACTCAAGCTCGTGCATGAGGAGGACGGCGGCAGCCCGGTGTTGAGGGATGACCTGGTGATGGATGGTTATGAGCGGGAGGTGTTTGGGTTGCTGGTGCGGCAGGGGGATCTGCCGGGAATTCTGCTGAAGATAGAGGAGTGTGTGGTGCAGGCGCTGATCGCTTTGGGTGGGGCCGATACGGTGTTGGGGCGTGAGCTGCAGTGGTTGTCTACCGACGTACAGCAAGCCACCACGCTGGAGGAACTCAACCCACCGCTCGTGGCACTGAAGGACTACCTTAAAGCCATCCAATAACCGACTCACCACAAGGACCGTCACATGATCGACTTCAACAACAAAGGCTTCTTTAAACTCAAACAAAACAACGAATATGCCGAACGCGTCGCCGCCCTGCTGCTGGACGGCGAAGAAGTCGTCGACGCCTACAAAACCATGCGCGACGGCGTGGTCTTCACCACCAAACGCATCATCGCGGTGAACGTGCAAGGCATCACCGGCAGCAAGAAGGACTTCACTTCGCTGCCGTACAAAAACATCGTCGCGTACTCGGTGGAAACGTCCGGCACGTTTGACCTGGACTCGGAACTGGAGATTTACTTTTCGTCGCTGGGAAAAGTGAAATTTGAATTCACCGGCAAGACCTCGATTGTCGAAATCTCCCGCCTGATCTCCAAGCACCTGCTGACTTGATCAGCGGTCATACTTCAGGGGATCACGGATGACGCTGACTGATCGTCATCCACGCTGTTGAACCGCGCCCGATTAATCTGCCACGGCAATGCCGGCTGCGAGCGGACTTTCTTGTGTTTGTCACGATTGAAGAGGGGCGGTGGCACCTCCAGAAACGGGTTAAAGTAAACCGCCGCTGACTACACACAACCTCGTCAAACAAGTGGAGAAAAACCATACTCAATAGCTGAAGTTTCCCACACCCGACATCGAACAAAGCCAATTCCACCCCCTTTGCCCCACCTCGTAGGCTCACTCCCCCACACAAGGAAGTGAGCCAGCCATGACTGAACGTGCGTACCCCATCACCGAAGAAGAGCAACTCAAACGGCGAATCCTGACACCACAGCCATCGCGCGCGCCTTATTCACCGCCCATCGATTTGTTCACCCCCCCTGCCCCACCTCCCAAGCCCGACAAACCTCCCGGCTGCACTTTCATCAAACCTTGCCAACTGCCCGATAGCCTCACTGACTACACGCAACCCAGCGGTTACGTACCGCTGGAGCTGATCAAGGAATACGGCCATTTCAGCCTGCTGGGTGGCCGAGAGGTGGATGGTCGAGGCGCAGTTGCCTTGGGCAGGATCAGCGGCAGCGCACTTCCCGCTGGTTTGGGGCAGTTGGCGTTGCGTTCGTCCGCGTTGGAGGCGGCAGCTACTGCCGTCGGTTCAGTCGCCGGTGGCCTGCTGACCGGCCTGGTGGCGCTAGCTTGGCCTTCGGAGCTGGGTGACAGCGCGCTCTACAGCGAAGAACAGTTGCGTTCGATGCAAAAGGCGCGTTCGCAGATGCGTTTGCATATCGAGCAACGCGAGGACGGCACACTCAAAGGGTATGGGTTTTACACCGGCAATAATCCTGATTGGCAAATGATTGATGTGGTGCAGTTCCAAAGCCGTGGCGATCAATTTGCGGCGGATTTGGGTGAGGGTGTCGCGCTGATCTGGACGCCCGCCGTTGATCCAAGTGACACGCTGGGTATTCCGACCCTGGAGGCTGCGCCGCAAGCGCCGCTGATCTGGATTTACCCGCCGACGGAGAAAGCGGCACAGATTCTGGTGAACCCGATTTATCCCCCGGCGTATCGGGATTTTATCCTGGTGTTCCCGGTGGAGTCGGGGGTTCGGCCGCTGTATGTGGTGGTTAGTGTTAAGGCTGGGGATCACAAGTACCACAAGGCTCCAAATACTGAACAAATAACTGGCTTTGGAACCCTGATAAAAGCAAAACCCATGACTCCCAGACAGGGCGGTGCCGGGCTGAGAGAGCGTTGGATTGAGGAAAAAGACAGGAGAATTTATGAATGGGATTCCCAACATGGAGAGTTGGAAGTTTATCTTGCAAGTGATGGGAGCCATTTAGGTGCGTTCAGTCACATAACCGGCGAGCAGCTAAAAGAGCCTAAGAAAAAACGAAACATCAAAAAATATCTATGAGGGACACATGGGACTAAAAATGAGATTGGAATGGTTCGACAGAACCACAGAGTGGCTACGCGGAACGGAGGACTCAGCGGACCTAGGAAACGACTACTCCGTGATCTCTAAACTTGGACTGTCGATAGACGAGGACGTCAATAACGGCATGTTCGAACTGCGGCGGGAATGGCTATCGCTGATACAGACACACTTCTCTCATGAAATTGCTCTTTCAGAAAGCGACTACTTCATCGCGTTTGATTACGAAGGTGCAAACGAGTAACACAGACTTAGATAATTCATCTTCATGCGCAGACTGTCACTGACAAACAAAAAACTCCGCAACATCCCCAGACACCTCAGAGCCCTGACCCGCTGGGCAGACAGCTTCGAAGGCTGCTTTACGAAGAGCTACCATCACAACCCGACTACGTAAACGAAAGCCCCCCCGTTATCGAAAATCTTGTGGAAGGTAATCAAACCACATGGCGGAGAGCGCTGGAAGTATCAAACCTTCAGGTCCTTCCAGGCGCAGCATCCGCATTTTTTCGGCCGTCCACCTAACCCTCTTTCGCCTCACTCCCCTCCCCCCCAATCAACACCCGATTCGCCGGATCCGTAATATCAAACACCTGCAGCGCACATACCGAACGACTGAACCTGAACTGAAACTCCACCAGATACACCTTGGCCTTCTCCGGGCTAAACGTACTCGTCACCGGCCCGCAGCTGTAGTAAACCCCGTTGCCCTGGCTTCTCGCCGAACTGGACACGGTGAGTTTCTTGCCGGGGTCCGCCTGGATCTCCAACTGCGGAAAGCGCTTGAACGCGGCGCTGGCTACCGTCTGGTTGAGCTTGGCGATCCAGTTGAAAACCCGGCCTTCGCCGGTGTCCATCACCGTGCCGAGAGTTTCCATGCGTGGGTCGGGGTCGCCTTCACGACGGATGGCGAATTCGACGGGATGGGTGCCGCCATAGGCTTTCATGATGACTTTGGCGTGCTCAGCATCGACGGCCACGGTTTTCTGCCGCAGTTGGATGCCGTCCTTGAGCAGGCTGGGCGATGAATCGCGTTGGTTGGATTGGCAGGCGCACAAGGCCAGGGCTAAAGAGAGCAGCACGACTCGCTTCACGGAAGGATGTCCTTATCAAGATGAAAGATGATAATGACTGGACCCGCGATCAAACAGGATGTTCCGCAGTGGAGCGGCCGCGATGCAGGGGCTCGACAGCTCCCACATTTGAGCCCTGATCGCTTCAGGCCTCGTCAAACACCAACCGCGCGCACAACCCGCCCCGCTCTCGGTTATGCAACGCCAAGCGGCTGCCGATCTTGCCCACGATCATCTCCACAATCGCCAGCCCCAGCCCTGCGCCATTGGCATTGCCACGGCTGTAGAACCGCTCGAACAAACGCCCCATTTCCGCCTCATCAATTCCCGGCCCTTGGTCTTCGACGCTCAGGCAATTGGCGCCAATCACCACTTTCACTTCGCTGCCCGGCGGGGAGAAGTTGAGGGCGTTGGTCACCAGGTTTTGCAGGGCGATGGCCAGCGCCACCGGTTCGGTTTCGATCCAGCAGTCTTCATCCCCTTCCAGCACCAACTCCACGCCTTTCTCCATGGCCAGCGGCGTCAGTTCGGCGAGTTCTTCGCGCACCAGCTCGGTGAGTTGTACGCGGCTGCGCTTGGGGTTGTTCAACTGCGGCTCGATGCGCGCCATGGTCAGCAGTTGGCTGCCGATGCGGGTGGCGCGGTCGACGCCGTTGACCAGGTAGTCCAACGCTTCGCGCCGCTGGGCCTCGGTGCCGGCACTTTGGGCGTTTTGCGCATGGATGCGCAGGATCGCCAGGGGTGTGCGCAGTTCGTGGGCGGCGTCGGCGATGAAGCGGCGCTCACGTGCGAGCAGGTCATCGACTTGGACCAATAGCCGGTTGAGCGCAGTTTGCATGGGCTCCAGGTCACTGGGCAGGGGCTTCAGGTGCAGCGGTTGCAAGGTCTCGGTGGTGCGCCCGCGAATGGAAAGGGCCATGGCACGCAAGGGTTTCAGGCCCCAGCCGATCACCAGCCAGATCAACATCGTCAGCAGCGGCACGCCGATCAAGGTGGGCCAGAGGGTGTGGCGCATGATGCGCTGGATCACGTCCTGACGAATATCGTCGCGCTCGCCCACCCAGATCAGCAGGCCTTGCTGCGGGTCGGCAAGGAGAAAGGCGCACCAGTCGTTGCCGTTATCCATGATGTCGTGGGAGCCGAGGGTAGCCGGCGGTGCGGCCAACACGGGCGCTTCGGCGGAGCGTACGAGTAATTGGCCGTCGCTGCGCCACACCTGGAAGGTCAACCGCGTTTCATAAGGGTGGGCGACGCCGTCTTCGCCGACACGGCTCATGGCGTGATCGAAGGCCTGATACAGGCGGTCCCAGTCGGCTTCGCCAGGGTCGCGCTGGCGCAATACGCCTTGCAGCAGGCGTGCGCTTTGGGCGAGTTGGGCGTCGTAGACTTCTTCGATTTCGTGGTGGCTGTCACGCAGCACCAGCCAGCTGATCAGGGCGTCGCCCAACAGGATCAGCACCAGGACAGGGATGAGGATGCGTGCACGCACGGAGGTCATGGTTTAAGCGCCAGTACATAACCAACACCGCGCACAGTGCGGATCAGCTCGGTGGATAACTTTTTACGCAGGTTGTGGATCAACACTTCCAAGGTGTTGCTCTCGACCCGGTCCTGCCAGCCATACAACGCGCGGGACAGGCGCTCGCGGGTCACCACCTTGCCGGGGCGTACCATCAGTTGGTGCAGCAGTTGGTATTCCATCGGGGTGACGATGATGTCTTCATCCAGATACCGCACTTGCTGAGTAGCCGGGTCGAGGCTGACGCCGGCATGTTCCAGCATCGGTTGCGCGCGGCCCTGGCTGCGGCGCAACAAGGCGCGCACGCGGGCCTTGAGTTCTTCCACATCGAAGGGTTTGACCAGGTAGTCGTCGGCACCGGCGTCCAGACCGGCGATGCGCTCGGCGGTGCCGTCGCGGGCGGTGAGGATCAGCACCGGCAAGTCGTGCTGCTCGGCACGCAGTTGCTGCAGCAGGTCCAGACCACCAAGGCGCGGTAGACCTAAGTCAAGCAGCAACAGATCGAAGCTTTCCGTGCGCAGGGCATGCAGGGCCGCAACGCCATCCTGCAGCCAATCCAGGGTGTAGCCTTCAACGCCCAATGCCACGCGAATCCCTTGGCCAAGGGCACGATCATCTTCGACAAGGAGTAGGCGCATAGCAAAATCTCTGTAGGAATCGGCGGCATCATGCCGGGTTCTGGCCGAGGCTATTTCGGCAAAGATGTTACCGCGCGTTGCCAACTAAGGTTGCGCTAAGGTTGATTTTGCACTGTGAAATCTCCTACATCTGCTGAGAGCTTTTCCATGCGCAAAATTCTCCTGCTGTCCCTGATTATCGCCAGCCCCCTGGCCGTTGCCGGGCCGCAATGCACCACCGCCGAACGCTCGCAATGGCAAGACGAAAAAGCCTTCCAGGACAAGCTCAAGGCCGAAGGCTACGAGATCAGCAAGTTCAAGGTCACCGACGGCAACTGCTACGAGATCTACGGTTTCGACAAGGACAAGCGCAAGGTCGAGATCTACCACGACCCGGTCACCGGCAAGGCCGTGAAGACTGAGATCAAAGGCTGATGCCAGGCGAATCCCTGCGCCTGTGGGACCCATTGGTAAGACTGTTTCACCTGTCTATCGCCGGGGTCTTTATCGCCAATTACTTCTATAACGAAGCGGGCGATGACTGGCATGTCTGGCTGGGCTATTACGCCATGGCCTGGCTGCTGGTACGAACGGTGTGGGGATTCATCGGACCGCGCAGTGCACGCTGGGCGGACTTCTGGCCGACCCCGAAACGCTTGAAAACCCATCTGCGCTCGCTGCTCAACCGCCGCCCGCAACATCGCCTGGGCCATTCGCCCATCGGTGCGCTGGTGATGCTGATGATGTTGCTGGCGTTGCTGACCATCGGTGTCAGCGGCTTTTTGATGCAGGAAGTGGATGCCCTGTGGGGCGCCGATTGGCCCCTGCAAATCCACGAGACCGCCGCCAATGTGCTGCTGGGCCTGGTGTGCATCCATGTGCTGGCCGCGGTGTTTGAAAGTATCCAGGTGCGGGACAACCTGCCGTTATCCATGCTCACCGGTCGCAGGAAGCGCCTGCCGGATGAACGTGCGCAGTAATCCTTTTCTCGACAGGTCCTCTATGCGCTCCGCCTTACTGATCTGCAGCCTGCTCGCCGTCTTCGTCGCCGCGTGGCTTAGCCATCCGCCCCATGTACTGGCACCCTTTGCCCAAGTGGCGCCGAACACCTCGAAAGTGGCGGCGGCCCCGCAATACACCAGCCGTTTTGTGTCCTCGCAGCTCACGGACTTTGTGCACTCTTCCTCCGTCACCGCCCTGCCCGGCGGCGACTTGATGGCCGTGTGGTTTGCCGGTTCGCGGGAAGGCGCCGCCGATGTGCAGGTGCGCACCGCACGCTTCGATGCGCGCAGCGGCGAATGGGGCACCGAGCAGGTGCTGGCCACGCGGGAAAGCACCCGCGACGGCACCCAGCGCTATATCCGCAAACTCGGCAACCCGGTCATCGCCCTCGGGCCGGATAAACGCCTGTGGATGTTTTATGTTTCGGTGTCGGTCGGCGGCTGGGCCACCAGTGCGATCAACCTGATGGTCTCGGATGACCTCGGCGCCAGTTGGTCCGCGCCCCGGCAGTTGGTGACCTCTCCGTTTTTCAACATCAGTACGCTGGTGCGTGCCGCGCCGGTGTTCCACGCCGACGGCTCCATCGGCCTGCCGGTGTACCACGAGTTCATGGGCAAGTTTGCCGAGTACCTGTACTTGAGCGCCGACGGCGCAGTGATCGACAAATTCCGCATCAGCCGCGGCAAGAACTCCCTGCAACCCACTATCGTGCCGCTGGATGGCAAGCGCGCCGTGGCGATGTTGCGCTACGCCGGCGACACCCACCACCGCGTCCTGGCCAGCCGCACCGAAGACGCCGGGCAAACCTGGAGCGAGCCGTACCCGCTGGAACCGGCCAACCCCAACTCATCGTTGGCGGCGGTGGGCACGCAAGACGACGGGCTACTCGTGGCCCTCAACGACCTGCAGGATGGCCGCTTCAAGCTCAGCCTCTACGGCACCGACGCCCAGCTCAGCCAATGGCGCACCGTGGTGCAACTGGATGAGTCGCCCGACCCGCTCGGCCAACCCTTCTCCCCCGAGGCCTATAAAGAAATCATCGGCGAAGGCTTCCGCGCCTCCAGCGGTGCCAAGCGCCTGCCGCTGGAACAGCGCTTTCTCAGCAACCTCGACTACCGCGTGTGCAAACCCCGGGGCTGCGATTTCGAATACGAGTACCCGTACTTCAGCCGCAGCCCGGACGGCATGTACCACTTGGTGTACTCGTGGAATAACACCTTTATCAAACATGTCAGCTTCAACGAAGCCTGGCTGGAGGAGCGTCTGTGATGGTTTCTCTGTGGCAGGCCCATTTGAGTTTTGTGCTGCTGGGGTTTGTGCTGTTAAGCACGCTCAGGTTTACCGCACCCTGGCGGCCATGGCTGCTGCCGGCGCTGGTGGCGGTCAGTTTTATCCCGGTCAACGAGCTGCCGCTGGCGGCGTATGTGCGCAGCTTTACCGACGATTTGGCAATCAGCACATTGATGTTGTTGGCGTGGGTGGTGCTCAGCCGCCTGGGCTTAGTGCAACCGCTCGCTCATCGGCATCAAGTGCAGACGTTGCTGCTGTTTGGCCTGCTGAGCCTGGTGCTGTACCCGGCCACCTTGGGCCTGACCTACTTCGACCCGTACCGTTGGGGCTTCAACCCGCGACCGATGATCGTGCTGGTGGCGGCGGCCGCACTGTTGATGCTGTGGCTGCGTAATGCGCTGGCAGTGTGGATGCTGGCGATAGGCACGTTGGCTTTTGCGTTACGGCTCAAGGCATCGGAAAACTATTGGGACTATCTGGTCGATCCGTTGCTGACCGGTTACTGCCTGATCGCCGGCGCGGGGCTGCTGATCAGCGCCGCCTGGCGCCCTCTTTTGAAATGGCACCGGGGTCAATGATGAGTGCGTTGCAATCACGCCGCCTGCGCTACGGCGTGGGCGCGATCGGGTTGGTGTTTGTGTTGCTGGCTGCGTTGCGGCTGGTGTTTGTGCTGGGTTTTTCCGGCCTTGATTTGAACACCCCGGCGCTGCTGGAAACCCTGGGTATCGGCCTGCGTTTCGACCTGCGCCTGGCGGTGTTGATCCTGCTGCCGCTGGCCGTGCTGGCGTGGTTGCCGCGCTGGAACCTCACCACCCTGCCGGCCCTGCGCTGGCTGGCGCGCGGTTATCTGGTCATCGCGCTGGCGGTGATCGGGCTGGTGTACATCATCGACTTCGGCCACTACGCCTACCTCGGCGTGCGTATCAATGCGACGGTGCTGCGTTACCTGCAAGACGCACAGATTTCCCAACAGATGGTGTGGGAAACCTACCCAGTGCTGTGGATAACCGCGTGCTGGCTTGCGGCGGTGGCGCTTTGGGTCTGGGCGTTGGTCTGCCTGGAGCGGTTGACCCTGGATCGAACACCCACCGCTATCAGCAAGCCGGCCCTGACGGTGGTGAGTGTGATCGGCGTTGTCGTAGTGCTGCTGGCCCTGCTCGGCCGTGTCGCCCACCTCAACCTGGAAAACCCGGTGCCCCTGCGCTGGAGCGATGCCTTCTTTTCCGGCAACAGCCAACTGGCCGCCGTGGGCCTGAACCCGGTGCTGTTTTTGTATGACACGCTCAAGGTCGGCCAATCGCAGTTCGATGAAGCCCAGGTCCGCACGTATTACCCGCAAGTCGCCCAGTACCTGGGCGTGACCCAGCCCGATGCCCAGTCCCTGAACTTCATCCGCGAACAAGGCGTACAGCCCTATCGACTGGCCGGCGAGCGCCCGCCGAACGTGATTTTCGTGATGCTCGAGTCCCTCGGTACCAGCGCCGTCGGCGCCTATGGCAACCCGCTCAACCCCACGCCGAACCTGGACAAACTGGCGACGCAAAGCTGGTTCTTCAAACACTTCTACGTCCCCGTCACCGGCACCGCGAAAACCGTGTGGGCCAGCATCACCGGCGTGCCCGACGTCACCCGCCAGGAGACCGCCACGCGCAACCCGTTGATCACGCGGCAACACACGTTGATCAATGCATTCGAGGGCTACCAGAAGTTCTACATGATCGGCGGCAACGCCGGCTGGGCGAATATCAATGCACTGATCCGCCAGAGCATCGACGATGTGCAGTTGTTCGAGGAGAGTGACTGGCAATCGCCACGGGTAGACGTATGGGGGATTTCCGACCTGGACCTGTTCAAGGAAGCTGACGATCTGTTGAGCACGCTCCCCAAGGACCAGCCGTTCTTCGCCTACCTGCAAACCTCCGGCAACCATCGCCCCTTCACCATTCCCAAGCACAACGATGGCTTCCAGGTCAGCGACGTGACACTGGAACAGGCCCAGGCCGCAGGCTCCCGCAGTGTCGAGCAGTACAACGCGGTGCGCCTGCTGGACTACAACATCGGCCGGCTGATGGAAATCGCCAAGGCCAGCGGCTACTACGACAACAGCATTTTTGTGTTCTTCGGTGACCACAACACCCGCATCAGCCAGATCCCGCACATGGCGCCGGCCTTCGAACAGTTGGGCCTGGAGAGCAACAACGTGCCGCTGCTGATCCACGCCCCTGGCCTTGCGCCTCGGGTGATCGAAGAAGCGGTGGGCCTGGCTGACCTGCTGCCCACCGTGGCCGGCATGGCGGGCGTACCGTTCCGCAACGGCGCGATGGGACGGGACATCCAGCAACCGGCGCCCGAGGGCGAACGCGTGGTGCCGCTGGTGTTGCGCGAAGGCACCTTCCCGATCATCGGCGGCGTGACCCAGGATTTCCTGCTGCAGATGCAGCACGACGGCAGCTCACCGACCCTGCATGACCTTGCGTCGCTCACCCCGCGTGACGATGTGAGCGCACAACATCCCGAGGAGTTTCAGCGATTGCAGGCGCTGACCCGTGGGCTGCATGAGAGTGCGCGGTTGATGCTGTTCAGGAATGTGCGTGAGTGATCACTTGGGTTGGAACGTCTCGAGGTACGCCAGGATGTTGTCGATTTTTTCCGGATCGCTGATGCCCCAGAAAATCATGCGCGTACCACTCACCACCTTTTTTGGCGCTTCGATGTAGGCCGCGAGCTTGTCGCGGGTCCAGACCACCCCGGAGTTCTTCATCGCGTCCGAATATTGATAGTCGGCGGTGGTGCCGGCGGGTCGGCCGATGATGCCGTTGAGCTCCGGGCCAAAGCCCCCGCGCGCGCCTTCGCCAATGCTATGGCAGCCGCCGCAGGTCTTGGTGAAGAGCTTGCCGCCGGCCTCGGCATCGCCGGCGGCGTAGGCCGACGCGGTGTTGAGGAGCAGGGCGAGGGTCAGTAAGACGTACTTCATGGGTGACTCCACACGGGGTATTGCCGGCGATTATGCCTGCTTGTCAGGAACGCATGCCCATCCAGATCACCGCTTCGGTCCACGCCGTCACCACCGGCGTCAGCGCTCGAAACCAGGGATCCTGCGCATCGATCTGCGCAGCCGAGTGGTCATGGTGGTGTTGCTCTTCGTCGACGATGGAAGCAATGGCCGCCACAGCCAGCGGGTCTATGTCACGTAACGTCTGAAGTTGATGAGCCAGGTGCCTGAGCACCACGCTTTCCACGGCCACGGTGGTGGCAACGATAGCCTTGCGCCCGCACACCCCGGTGAGCAGGCCCAGCACCAGTCCGCCAAGGCCGCACAGCCAGTAGCTGCGGCAGCGTCGGTAGCCTCGCCGTTGCAACTCGGCCTGGAAAACCGCGCGGTGGCGGCGCTCGTGGGCGAGGAATTCACGGAGTTCACCCACCATGCCGGGGGCGAACAACCGCGCCATAAACAGCTGGCCGCTGTAGATACAGATCGCGCCATGCTCGCCGGCGTGGTCGACTTTGATCATGCGGTTGCCCAGGTCAGGGTCGATCAAGGGGGTAGCAGGAGCGTTCACGGTAGACGACCTTGTGCGAGGGCCTCAGGGAGTGTGCCGGTGCAGTTTACAGAACCCGGGCATCGTGCCGTACCACCCGCCAAATGCGCAATCTAGACCTTCTGAACGACCACCCATCGCCTGAGCCACATCCAATCGAACCTATCCGCGCCCGGCCCACTCAACCTAACTGAACCCTGATGGTGGAGTAAGGATCATGGCTCAGCCATCGATTTTGGTATTAGAAGACGACGAGATCATTCGTTCGTTGATGGTGGATGTACTGGAGGATTTCGGCGCGGTTGTGACGTCTTTTCCTTCAGCCGATGAAGGGATGATTTACCTGGAGCGCGGCAACGACCCGGTGGACCTGATTGTCAGCGATGTGCAGATGCCGGGGTTGCTCAATGGCTATGACTTGAGCCGGGTGGTGGCGCATCGCTGGCCGTCGGTGCCGGTGCTGCTGACCTCTGGCAACACCAAGATGGCGGCCGAATTGGGCGGTACCGTACGGTTTCTGCCTAAACCGTGGAGCACAGAACATCTGCTTGAATGTGTGCAAACAGCGCTGACGCAACAGGGTGCCTCCATGCATTGATAGCGCTACGACATCACTTTTACCGAACTTCTGTGGAGTCGCTGCGGTCACTAGAGAGACAAGGAGTGACTTTTCTGATCCGCTGGTCAGCCTTTTCGCCTTCAGCCTATAGCTGATAGCCATCAGCTGTGTAGAATCGTCGCCTATTTTTCTCAGCGTCATTCCTGGTCGAAAGGCCCACAGTTCGAGCGCACTGAATGCATCCACAGGCCCCTGATTCTAGTGTGCCCTCTCTACTCGAAGCGTTGCGCACAGGCACTGCCCTGCTGCATGTAGCGCTTGAAAAACGTCTCCCGTTTTTCTCCGAGCACCTGGATGCCAATGGGTACATGCGCCTGATCCAGGCGTATTACGGGTTTTATCTGCCTATAGAAGCGGCACTCCACGACAGCCACTTGATCCCGGATGGATTCGACCCGGTTCTGCGTGTGAAAACGCCGACGCTGCTCAGCGATCTTAACGCCCTTGGCCTGGATCAGACCGCTATCACCGGCCTGCCGCGCTGTACCCATCTGCCCCGTTTCGACACCCCCGCCGCCTGCATTGGCGCCCTGTATGTGCTGGAAGGCGCGACGCTGGGCGGCCAGGTGCTGCGCCGGGAAATGGCCCGGCGCCTGGGTGTGGACGCCGATAACGGCGGTGCGTTTCTCAATGTATACGGTGCCGAAACCGGTCGGCGCTGGAAGGATTTTCTCGACTATCTGGGCCGCCTGCCGCTGGACGCCAATGCCAAACAGCAGGCGGTGGATACGGCCCGGTCGACATTCAGCTGCTTTGAGCAATGGCTCGACAGCCAGGAGGTACTGCTATGAAACCCGAAGATTTTGAAGAACTGCTTGCCAACTGTGCCAACGAGCCGATCCGTTTTCCGGGGGCGATCCAGCCCCACGGCGTGCTGCTGACGCTGTCAGAGCCCGACCTGAACATCCTTCAGGTCAGTACCAACACCGCCAGCTTGTTCGACCGCGCTCCCGAGTCGTTGCTGGGCCAGCCGCTGCACACGCTGATTGGCACCGAGCACGCCCAGGCCGTGCAGCGCATAACGGCACATAACAGCTTTTTTGATGCGCCGCCGCTGCACGTCACCCTCAACGGCGCCGAGTTCGAAGGCCTGTTGCACCGCCATCAGGACGTGCTGGTGCTGGAGTTCGAACCGCGGCTCAAGGACTTCCAGCCACGCACGCTCAAAGGTCGCAGCAGTGGCTTGGGCAAGATGCTGCAACGTTTGCAGTCCGCGAAAACCCTGCAGGCGCTGTACGAAATCAGCGTGACTGAAATCCAGGCCATGACCGGTTACGACCGGGTGTTGATCTACCGTTTCGAAGACGAAGGGCATGGCCAGGTGATCGCGGAAGCGTCGGCACCGTCCATGGAGCTGTTCAACGGGCTGTTCTTCCCCGCCTCTGACATCCCGGAGCAGGCCCGCGAGCTGTATCGCACCAACTGGCTGCGCATCATCCCCAACGCCGCCTACGAGCCGGTGCCCCTGCTGCCCAGGTTGCGTCCGGACACCGGCCAGCCCTTGGACTTGAGCTTTGCCACCCTGCGCAGCGTGTCGCCGATTCACTGCCAGTACATGCAGAACATGGGCGTGTTGTCGTCCATGAGCATTTCGCTGATGAAGGGCGACAAACTCTGGGGCCTGATCAGTTGCGGCAACCGCGAGCCGCTGCTGGTACCCAATGACCTGCGCATCACCTGCCAGACCATCGGCCAGGTGCTGTCACTGCAGATCAGCGCCATGGAAGCCCTGGACCTGAGCCGTCAGCGTGAAGAGAAAGTCGAGACCCTGGTCAAGCTGGATCAAGCGATGAAGGCGTCGGAAGAAAACGTGTTCGACGGCCTCGCCCAACAAGGCCAATTACTGATGGACCTGACCTTGTCCGGCGGTGTGGCGATCATCGAAGACAAGCAACTGCACCGCTACGGCAACTGCCCGGAACCGGCGCAGATCCGCGCCTTGCACAAATGGCTGCAAAACCACGGCGAGCCGGTGTTTTCCAGCCATAACCTGGTGTCGGTCTACCCGCCAGGCGCCGAGTTCCAACAGGTGGCCAGTGGTGTCCTGGCGATGAGCCTGCCAAAGCCTGTGGATAACGGCGTGCTGTGGTTCCGCCCGGAAGTGAAAGAGAACATCAACTGGAGCGGCGACCCGAATAAGCCGCTGGCCCTGGAAAACTCCGACGCCGGCCTGCGCCTTCGTCCACGCACCTCATTTGAAATCTGGAAAGTGGAGATGGCCGGTATCTCCACCAAGTGGAGCCACGGCGACCTGTTCGCAGCCAATGACCTGCGCCGCTCGGCCCTGGAAAACGACCTGGCCCGCCAGGTGCTGCGCGAGCAACAAGCCGTGCGTGCCCGCGATGAGCTGGTGGCGGTGGTGTCCCACGACCTGCGCAACCCGATGACGGTGATCTCCATGCTCTGCGGCATGATGCAAAAAGCCTTCAGCTCCGACGGCCCCCATACCTCGCGACGCATTTCCTCGGCCATCGACACCATGCAACAGGCCGCCGGGCGCATGAACGTCTTGCTGGAAGATCTGCTCGACACCTCGAAAATCGAAGCGGGGCGCTACGTCGTCAAACCGGTGGCCCTGGACGTCAGCCAAATGTTCGAAGAGGCCTACTCCCTGCTGGCGCCCCTGGCGATGGAAAAAGGCATCGACCTGTCGTTCAACGCCGAGCCTGGCCTTCAGATCAATGGCGACCCGGAGCGCCTGTTCCAGGTGTTGTCGAATCTGATCGGCAATGCCATCAAGTTCACCCCGCGCCAGGGCAGCATCGGCATCAGCGCAATGAGCAATGGTGAAGAGATCGTGTTCTCGGTGCGTGACTCAGGTGAAGGCATTGCCCCTGAGCAGTTGCCACATGTGTTTGATCGTTACTGGACCCAGGCGGAAAACAACCCCACCGGCACTGGCCTGGGGCTGTATATCACCCAGGGGATAGTCCAAGCCCATGGCGGCAAAATCGTTGCCGAGAGTGAAGTGGGACGTGGCAGTGAGTTCCGCTTTACCGTGCCGAGGGTGATTGAGGACTCGCGTACCTGACCGCCCCTGTGGCGAGCCTGCTCGCCATGCAAAAAAATGCCGGATTGACGTCTGAAGCCATTGCCAACCGCCGTCATATCTTGCAGCAGGGCGTTTATAGCTCACCTTCTCCTGGCTCTATAAGTTTGGCGCCACTTCGCGCCAAGGGGCGAAGTAACCCTCGACTAATAGAGAGAAGGACACTTCCATGATCAGCTCCATCAACACCGTACAACTCCCCGCTCAATACCCCCCTGCGCCGCAGGATGACGCAGCCCCCCAACGCAAGAAGCGCAGCATCGAAGAACCTCAGTCGCAACTGGAGCCTCAGGAGTCCGACGGTTCGGCGCGCGACCGCCGAACCGGAAGTGGCAGCCTGGACAGCCTGGGTAGAGGAAACTTGCTCTAAACCGCATGAAGAGGGGCAGCGCACTGCCCTTCTTCTCTACCGACCGCCGCGCCTTAACAAAACACTGACATACGTTGCGCTAACCTTGCCGGTTCAATCCTGGCCGGAGCCTTTGACTGCATGCCACACCCCGACACCTTGCCCGCCGTACTCGCCGGCCCTCTGCTGCGGCGCCTGGAACCCCGGCGCCTGGTGCTGTGGCTGGTAGGAAGCCGCGCATTGCCCCTGACCCTGAAGCTGCACTGTGCCGAACGGAGCCTGGAAATACCCCTGGGCCAGGACCAGTGCCAGATCGTGCCAGTGGGGCGCCAGGCGTTTATCCACCTGATTGATGTACGGTTGGACGCGGCGCTGCCCCAGGACGTGATCATCAACTATGACCTGCTGGTCGAGCATGCCGGCATTGCCGAGTGGGCCCCGCACCTGCTGTACGCCGACACGCGATGCCCAAGTTTCGTGCTGCACAGCCATATCCATCAGCTGGTACACGGCTCGTGCCGTAAACCTCACCACAAGGCCGACGAAGGCCTGCTCTGCGTCGATCGCCTGCTGGCCGATGCACAGACCCCAGCCGACCGCCCGGCCTTGCTGATGATGAGCGGCGACCAGGTGTACGCCGACGATGTCGCCGGACCGATGTTGCGGGCGATCCATGAGCTGATTGCGCGCCTGGGCCTGTTCGATGAGTACCTGGAAGGCGCCGTGGTAGATGACAGCAGCAGCCTCTATGGGCATCGCGCCAGCTACTACAATCGCGCCGATCTGCTCCCCGCGCTGGACAGCAACGAGACCCTGCGCGAGCGTTTTTTTGGTGGCGTGAAAAAGCCGATTTTCACCAGCAGTACCGCCGACAATCACCTGGTGACCTTCGCCGAAGTCATGGCGATGTACCTGCTGGTGTGGTCGCCCACACCCTGGTCGCTGATCACTGCACAGCCACCGCAACTGGACGCCGATGAAGCCGCGCGCTATGCCCGCGAACAGGTGCACGTGGATAAATTCCGCGATGGCTTGCCGGGCGTGGCACGCGTATTCGCCCATCTGCCCACCTTGATGATCTTTGACGATCACGACATCACCGACGACTGGAACCTCAGCGCGCAATGGGAAGAAACCGCCTACGGCCATCCGTTCTCCAAACGCATCATCGGTAACGCGCTGCTGGCCTACCTGCTGTGCCAGGGCTGGGGGAATAACCCGGACGCCTTTGATGAACTGGTGGGCCAAACCCAGGCACTGGCCACCCAGGCGCAGAACAATCACCTGGACGCCCAGGCGCAGGATGATTTGCTGGCGGCGCTGCTGAAATTCCAGCGGTGGCATTACGTCCTGCCTACCACCCCGGCCCTGGTGGTGCTCGACACCCGCACCCGGCGCTGGCGCAGCGAATTCAACCTCAAGCAACCCTCCGGCCTGCTGGACTGGGAAGCCTTGAGCGAACTGCAACAGGAACTGCTCGACCATCCCTCGGCCATCATCGTCTCCCCTGCGCCTGTCTTTGGCGTCAAGCTGATCGAGACCGTGCAGAAGGTCTTCAGTTGGTGCGGGCACCCTTTGCTGGTGGACGCGGAAAACTGGATGGCCCATCGCGGCGCGGCGCAGGTGATCCTCAATATTTTTCGCCACTCGCGCACACCCGGTAACTACGTGATCCTCTCGGGCGACGTGCACTACTCGTTCGTCTATGAAGTACTGATCCGCCATCGCAACGCCGGTCCCAGGATCTGGCAGATCACCAGCAGCGGCATCAAGAACGAATTTCCACCGCGATTGCTGGAATGGTTCGACCGCCTCAATCGCTGGCTGTACTCGCCACGTTCGCCCCTCAACTGGTTCACTCGCCGCCGCACCATGCAGGTGGTGCCGCATATCCCGGAACATGCCGAGGCCGGTGAACGGTTATGGAATTCGGCAGGGATTGGCCAAGTGTTTTTCAACGAGCGGGGGCAGCCTGACACGATTTACCAGCACAACGCTGATGGGAGGACACGTACCAGGATGATCGCGCCGAAGTAATAGCCCATTGCCAGCCCTCCTATAGTCGCCCATTCGTTCTATTCAAAGCGCACAAGCTCCGATGTACAGTAGCGCCAGCCACGGAGTATCGGCATCAACATGGTTGGCCCTGGACGCCAACCCATGCAAGGAGCGCGCAGATGGACGATATTTCCGACGACAACAACCTGACGGGTGATTTCTCTCACCTCAATGCCGACATGCTGCATACCGTGCTGGAGTTGGTCAGCGACGGGATCTGGGACTGGAACGCCAATACCGGGTTCGTCTACCGCAACCCGGGCTGGTACGAGATGCTGGGCTACCCCCGCCATTCCCTGGAAAACAGCGTGTTCACCTGGGAGAACGTCATCCACCCGGACGATTACCCCCAGGTGATGACGTTGTTCGATGACTACATCAACCGTCGCGCCCCCCATTATCAAATCGAATACCGTTGCCGCAAAAAAGATGGCAGTTACCTGTGGATCGAAGACCGGGGCTACGTGATTGCGCGCAACCCCGACGGCTCGGTGGCGCGGATGGTGGGCGCCCATCGCGATATTCATCTGCGCAAGTGCTCCGTCGAACAGCTGGAGCGGCGCAACCAATCGCTTGAGGCGCTGGTGGCCGAGCGCACGCGCGAACTGTCGCGAGTCAATCAGCAGTTGCAATTGCAGCTGGACGAAAATCGCTCCCTGGCCGAACGGGATGCCCTGACCCTCGTTGCCAACCGCTACCGCTTGGAAAAAGTCCTGCTGGAAGAGTGCGACCGCGCCCAGCGTTTTCGCCTGCCGCTGGCATTGATTGCGATGGATATCGATGACTTCAAGCCAATCAATGACCAGCATGGTCACGGCGTGGGCGACCAAACCCTTTTGCAGGTAGTGGAATGCCTGGAAAGCTGCCTGCGCCCAGGCGACCTGCTGGCCCGCTGGGGTGGCGATGAGTTCATCGCGGTCCTGCCCAAAAGCGCACTGCAAACCGCCAGGGAACTGGCCGAGAAAATCTGCCAAAAAATGCGCAAGATCCCGATGCGCGGCGGCCTCCACGTCACCCTCAGCGTGGGCGTGGC
Organism: Pseudomonas sp. SH10-3B; assembly: GCF_019891415.1. NCBI lineage: Bacteria > Pseudomonadati > Pseudomonadota > Gammaproteobacteria > Pseudomonadales > Pseudomonadaceae > Pseudomonas > Pseudomonas sp. SH10-3B. The sequence continues at coordinate 18,774 of NZ_JAFLXD010000022.1, forward strand.
CGAGCGCCGTATGGATGAGTCCCCCAGCGCCCTGATGGCGCGTGCCGATCAGGCGTTGTATCGCGCCAAGGCGGCGGGCAAGGATGGGGTGTCGGCGTAACATCGATGGGGCTACGACGTTGCCCAAAACGAGCTTTTGGCAACAGCTCTTCCGATTTGGAATGACCCGGCGATTTTATTTCGTTTGCGGCAGTGCCTGGCACACGGCTTAGATAAAAGACGCCCGCCACTGCCGAGTCCGACGTTCATGAGCCGCGAAACCATCAGCCAGTCGATATCCATCGTTCATCCCATCAGCCTCAGCCATGGCAGGAATGCCGAGGTCTGGGACACCACGGGCAAACGCTATATCGACTTTGTCGGCGGGATCGGCGTGCTCAACCTTGGCCATTGCCACCCGGGCGTGGTGGCGGCCATCCGTGAACAAGCAACGAAGTTGACCCACTATGCGTTCAACGCCGCGCCACACACGCCCTACATCGAACTGATGGAGCGCCTGACCGGGTTTATCCCGGTGGACTACCCCGTCAGCGGCATGCTCACCAACAGCGGCGCAGAAGCCGCAGAAAACGCCTTGAAGATCGTCCGCGGCGCCACTGGCCGCACGGCGGTGATCGCCTTTGACGGTGCCTTCCACGGCCGCACCCTGGCCACCCTCAACCTCAATGGCAAGGTGGCCCCCTACAAACAAAAGATCGGCGGACTGCCCGGCCCGGTGTATCACCTGCCCTACCCCAGCGCCGATAACGGCGTGAGCTGCGCCGAAGCCCTGAAGGCCATGGACCGCTTGTTCAGCGTGGAAATCGACGTCAATGACGTCGCCTGTTTCATCATCGAGCCGGTGCAAGGTGAAGCAGGTTTCCTCGCCCTGGATGTCGAGTTTGCCCAGGCGTTGCGACGCTTGTGCGATGAGAAAAACATCCTGCTGATTGCCGATGAAATCCAATCCGGCTTCGGTCGCACCGGCCAGCGTTTCGCCTTCTCACGCCTGGGCATCGAACCTGACCTGATCCTGCTGGGCAAAAGCATTGCGGGCGGCATGCCGTTGGGCGCGGTGGTCGGACGCAAGGCGTTGATGGACAACCTGCCCAAAGGCGGGTTGGGCGGGACGTACTCCGGCAACCCCATCGCCTGCGCAGCGGCGCTGGCCACCCTCGATGCAATGACCGATGAACATGTGCAGGCCTGGGGATCGCAGCAGGAAGAAGCGATCGTCGGCCGCTATGAAGCCTGGCGCTCACAGCACCTGTCGCCGTACCTGGGCCGCCTGACCGGCGTCGGTGCCATGCGCGGCATCGAACTGGCCAGCGCCGATGGCACGCCGGCGCCCCAGCAACTGACCCAATTGCTGAGCCTGGCGCGAGACGCCGGGTTGCTGTTGATGCCCAGCGGCAAGTCGCGGCACATCATCCGCCTGTTGGCACCGCTGACCATTGAGCCTGCGGTGCTGGAAGAAGGGCTGGATATTCTCCAGGCGTGCCTCAAGCAGTTGGTTTAACCCCCCGCCTGCGCCGTTCGGCAGCCGTGCTCCACGATAAGGGCATTGTGCTGCCTTGACCTGACCTCCCTCCCCGCTGAAAATGCGCGACGCTTTTTGTCCCCCGTTTACTGAAGTAGTGAAATTTCAATGTCCGATTCTTACACCGAACAAGCCGCCGAAGAATCCGTAGTCGCCTTGCACGCCAAAGCTGAATACGAAAACGCCATCAATCTTTCACAGCATGTGCCAGCCGCCAAGATCATCAGCGAGATGGTGCTGGACGCCTTTCACACCTCCAAGGAAAGCGACCAGATCCGCGAACTGCGCGTCGCCATCCGCCAGGCCCACGACAGCTTCGACGACGACAAGGCCTACGACCTGATGGGCCAGCTCAAGCAGCTCAAGGACGCCGAAGCCGCTGACAACATCGCCCTTGAAGACCTGAGCAGCAAATTCTCCATCAGCCGTATCCTGTCGAGCTTCAAGGATGATCCGGAGTTTCAGGAGCTGGTCTACGGGCTGGCCCTCAAGGTGCTGAACCAGTCTCACCAGGCCATCAGCAACCCAAGCGCCGGCAAAGGCAAGGCGGCTCGTCCCAAGAAAGAAGCCGAAGTGTTTGTGATCAGCAAGGACGGCATCAGCGTGACCCTGCCGCTGCGCACGCCACGCTCGCGGCTGAACGTCGACCGTGAGGCGTTTGAGTTCCTGGGTTTCAGCTTTGTAGGCGAAGGTGATGAAGCCGAGCTGGAGGTTGAAAGCTTTGTGGATAACGCCGGCGTCGAGCAGCCGCTGAGCCGCAAGAGCGTGATTACTGCGCTGCAACAGCAGACGGCGTTTGAGGGTTACAGCATCGCGCAGCAGTGACACCACTGAACTGAATGTGGGAGGCAGAAGGCCCCTCCCACATCGGCGCTAGACCGTCGCCGCAAACACCTCGCGAAACCGCTCCATCTCCCGCTTGCTCCCCACCGTCACGCGCACCCACTGCGGCCAGTTTTTCCACACCCGTCCGATCAGCACGCCGTGCGTGGCAAGTTTCTCGATGACCTGCTCGGCCGGTTGCTTCACATTGATCATGAAGCAGTTGGCCTGGGAGGCCGTGCAGGTGAAGCCACGGTCCTTGAGCCAGGTGATTGTTTCATCGCGCAACTGGGCATTGAGGGCCTTGCGTTGTGGCAGCAGCTTCACATCCTCCAGGCTGGCGAGACCGCCGAGCAAGGAGGAACCCGCCGGGACATTTTCACCGCCGAACACCGCCAGCCTTTCCAGCAGTGCCGGGTGGCCGATCGCCAGGCCCAGGCGGGCGCCGGCCATGCCGTAGATCTTCGAGAAGGTGCGCAAGACCAGCAGGTCGTCATGGTCCTTGACCCAGCTCACCACGCTTGGGGTGTCGGCGAAGTCGATGTAGGCCTCGTCCACCACCAGCACGCTGCCCTTGGGTTTGTTCGCCAGCGCCTGACGGATGGCGTCGGTTGGGGTCAGGGTGCCGGTGGGATTGTTGGGGTTGCACAGGTAGAGCATGCCGGCCTGGGGATCGGCAGCGAGCATGGCCGGGATGTCGTGGGCATGCTCGGCATTGAGATCCACTTCGTGCACCGGTGCCTTGCGTGATTCGGCCGCCTGGCGGGGTACTTCGTAGGAGGGTGTGGCCATCACCAGGCTGCGGGTTTCACTGGTAAACGCCAGCACCGCGTAGCGCAGCGCGGCCATGGAGCCGGCGAACACCGCCACCTGCTCTTCGGCAATCCCGTGCTGCTGGGCAAACAAGCCGGCCAAGGCGTACATGTGTTTGTACGGATATCGCCCGGCTGTCGCGATGCCGCGCTGCATTGCTTCGCGGGCCGCCGTCGAAGGCCCGTAAGGGCTTTCGTTGTAGTTGAGCAGCACCTTGTCAGTCTTGGTCGGCGCAGGTGCGGCGACCGCCCAATCCAGGCGTCCAAGCAAAGGCAGGGCGGCACCCAGGGCGAGAAGGGATCGACGACTAACGCTGACCATGGTGACTACTCCTTGTAGGCGGGGATGGATTCGCACAACTCGTATAGAAGGGTATGACGAGACAAGGCCCGAAGGATTTAACCGAGCCCTATGAAAAAGCCCCGTACTGCTTGCGAAGACGGGGCTTTTTTTCGGCGCGGGTTTCAATGTCCCCCGTAGTCAGCGATAGGGTATTTCGCGCACAAGGCCTCAAGTTCTAAGCGCAATTGTTGCTGCAGGAGTGGTTCAAGCCGGTATTCGTGCTCCCCCAGCGGGGTGACACTGTCGAGTACCCGGCACACCAGATCGACGATGTGCCGACAACCATCGGTATCCACATCGCGTTGCGCCATGGAGCCCGTGCCGATACACAAGCCACTGGCAACCGCAGACGAACGCGTCTCCCCCGGTATGCGGTTTTTATTCACCACGATACCGCAGCTCTCCAGCGCCGACTCGGCGATGGCACCGGTCATGCCGCCGCGCAAGCGAATCAGCACGGTGTGGTTTTCACTGCGCCCGCCGACCACTTCATAGTCATGGGCCTGAAACGCACTGGCGACTTCATCGGCCAGGGTGCGAATCCGCCCCATGCACGCGTCGAACGCCGGCGTCATCGCGTAGCCCAGCGCTGCCGCTTTGGCGGCGATCATATTGACCGCCGGCGCGCCCTGCATGCGTGGGAAAACGGCTTGATCCAGCACACGGCTGAAGGTCGCCCTCAAGCCCGGCACCTTGGTATGGGCGTCGCGGCCAGACAGGATCAGGCCACCGCGCGGTCCACCGAGCTGCTTGTGGGTACAGGTAGTGGTGACGTGCGCGGCGTTGATCGGGCTCGGGTGCCGCCCCGTCACGACCAGCCCCGCAATATGAGAAATGTCGGCGAGCAGGATCGCACCGGCCTCATCGGCAATGGCACGAAACCGCTCGAAATCCACCACCCGTGAATAAGCCGATGCCCCGCAGATGATGATGCGCGGACGATGGGCAAGCGCCAGGCTGCGCACCTGCTCGTAATCGATCAGGCCCTCGGCGGTCGTGCCGTAGCGGATGGCCTTGTAGTAGGCACCGGTAAATACAGCGGGGCTGCCATGGGTCAGGTGCCCACCGTGATCGTGGGCCATGCCCAGCAAGGTATCCCCCGGTTCAAGCAAGGCGGACAGCACTTGGGCGTTGGCGTTGGAAGCCGAGTGCGACTGCACGCCGGCGTAGTGGGCATCGAACAGTTCACGCGCCCTGCGGATAGCCAGCGACTCGACCAGGTCGACATTCTCGCAGCCCGCCCGATGGCGTCGGCCAGGCGCGCCCTCGGCGGTGATATTGACCAGTGCAGACGCGGAGGCCACCAGGGTGCGGGGCTTGACCGCACAGGAGGACGCGACCAATGACAGCGTGCGGTGTTGGCGCGCCACTTCTGCGTCCAGCAGCATCGCCAGCTCCAGGTCTTCGGCATGCAGCTCCGCCATGCCTCGGCGCAACAGGTCAGCCTGATCCTGCAGGTGTACGGTATTGACTGCCATGGGCAATGTCCCTTCCTTGGTCACTACGTGTCGGTCCGTCCTGAACCGTGGCGCCCAATTAAACAGGAAATTAAACATTTTCCAAATTAAATGTTCGCTTTTGTCCCCCTTTGTCGAGCGCATGGCCATTTGCCTTGCCCTCGGGTCATGCCGAGCATCCGGGGCTTTATTCTTGAGGCGCACGCGTGCAACACTTGCGCCCGCCGCGAAGCCTGAACGCCCTGGATGGGCACTTCATCGCTGAAACAGCCGGCGGCCCGTCTTCAAAGATCAACGGTTTTTACTAAAAGGAAGTGGTGAGCACGTGATGCACAGACGAGAAAAAACCGAACATTTGAAGAGCAACATCAAGTACCTGATCAAGAGCCGCGGCGAGACTCAACTGTCGTTGTGCAACGCCGCCGGCCTGACGCGTACCACCATCTACAACATCCTCGAAGGCAAGGTCGTCAACGTTCAACAGTCGACCCTGCGCAAGATTTCAGATTTCTTCGGCGTGTCCTACGAAGAAATCGAGACCATCGATTTTGAAGCCAAGGAAATCATCGAGAGCAGTGTCTCGCCCCAAGGCAACATGAACCCGGCGGCAGTGCCTGTGCTCAAGCAAAGCCAGGTCATGCAGCACCTCGACAAGCGCATTGGCGAACTGGCCACCCTCTTCCCGCTCACGTACTACTTCGGCACGTCCCATAACCTGATCGGCGTGCGGTTGGAGCATCCCATCGCGGGTGTGAACGAACCCGGTGACCTGTTGATCATCCAGAAGGGTTCATCGAGCGACACCAAGGAAAAGCTGGTGTTCGACAGGGTCACTCAGGCGCTGTTGATCAGCCGTGAGGCCTGCGTCAACTCAGAACGCCTGTGTGTACTGGGCGACATCATTGAGGAGCGCTTCAATGACCACGTATGAAAGCGAGATCGAAAACAGCAAGTACAAACTGCTTGGGTTCGAAAATGACAAGAGCCTGGCCGTGATCATGATCATCGCCACGGGCAAGATCATCCGGGTCAAGTTGAGCGAAGTCATCAACAGCGAAATCATGGACAACTTAAATAAAATGGAAGTTAAAAACCTGTACAAGAAGTTCTATTCCCAAGGCGGCGCGGTGACCGCATACGACCTCAATGATCGTAATGAAAATTCATGGATGATCTACATCATCCTGAACCTGCTGCTGTTCACTTTTTATATTTTCACCAGCATCGCCGCGACCAAACCGATCTACATCGAGTCGCTCGACATCATCGTCACGCCCGGCACTTTCCTGTATCCGCTGACCTTTTTGATCGTAGACCTGCTCAACGAAAACTTCGGTTTGAGACTCGCCAGAAAGGCCATTCTGTTTGCCTTTGCCAGCAACGCGATGATCATCATCCTGCTGTACGGCTCGACCTTTCTCCCCGGCCTGCCGGGTTGGAAACTCGACGGACCTTACAACGACGTGATCGTCCAGGTGTCGTCGGTGTTGATCGCCTCTTCGGTGTCGTTTCTGGTCTCGGAAAACATCAACTCGTATTTGCTGTGCAAGATCAAAGAGCTGACCAATTCCAAATACCTGTACCTGCGCATATTCCTCAGTACGTTCTTCGCGGTGATTATCGACAGCTTCCTGTTCTGCTTCATCGCGTTCTACGGCGCCATGCAGACCAGCGACATCCTGAGCATGATCTACGTACAGATCGCGATCAAAGTCGGCTTTGCGTTCTTCAATATCCTGCCGGCCTACGGTGCGCGCTCGTTGTTCAAGCGCTACCTGACCAACGCCACTGCCTGATTTGCGTAGCAGCTATCGAGCCTTGCCGAGGCTCGATAGCTGCGCAGTGGGGGGGTTAGTTCAGCTGTAACTTCTGCTTCAGGCTCTGCATGACCGTTGCCTTGTTCTGCAGGTACTCATTCAAGCCGCGTGCCCGCAGGTTGCAGGCATCACACTGGCCACAGCCGGTACCGATAATGCCGTTGTAGCAGGTCAATGTCTGCTCGCGGACCAGGTCCAGTTGCTGGTGGTAATCCGCCAGTGCCCAGGTCTCAGCCTTGTTCAGCCACATCAGCGGGGTTTCCAGGCGTACGTCGTATTCCATGCCCAGCTTGAGCGCCTGGTTCAGGGCCTTGACGAATTCATCGCGGCAATCGGGGTAGCCGGAGAAGTCGGTTTCACACACGCCGGTGATGACCGTCTCGGCCTTGACCTGATACGCGTAGATGGCCGCCAGGGTTAAAAACAGAATATTGCGGCCCGGCACAAAGGTGCTCGGCAGGCTTTCCCCCGAGCTGTTCACGGTCGGCACCGGGATGTTGTCGCGGGTCAGGCTGCTGATCGCCAGTTCGTTGAGCAAGGACACGTCCATCACTTTGTGAACGGTGGCCCCGAGTTGCTTGGCAAGCTGCTGGGCGACTTCGATTTCCGCCACATGGCGCTGACCGTAATCGAAGGTGATGCAGTGCACTTCGTCATACAGCGGCAGCGCCTGGATCAGGCAGGTCGTCGAATCCTGACCGCCACTGAACACCATAACGGCTTTTTTACTCATCACTTTGCTTCCTGCATGGGTTGGGTTTGGTCATAGTTTAAAGGTCACTCAATAAAAAACCCCGCGCTTCTTTCGAAGGCGGGGCCTTTTGACTACTCGGACACTCAGTGTGCGTAGGTCAGCAACAGCTCTTTCGGTACTTGGAAATCCAGGGACATCATCACGCTGAGCGCGGTGATGGTGAAGATCGAGAACACGAACAGCTTGCGCGCCCAGACGGTGTCATCCACCGCCTTGTAGCCGGTCCAGGCCATGTACAACCAGTACATGCCCATGGCGGCGGCGACGGCAAGGTAGCTCATGCCGGCGTAGCCACTGAAGGTCAACATCAAGGTCGCCACAAGGAAGGCCAGGATGTAGAGCAGGATGTGCTTCTTGGCGACCTGGATGCCACGCTTGACCGGAAGGACCGGAATCGAAGCCGCCAGGTAGTCGTTGAAGCGGAAGATCGCGATGGCGTAGGAATGCGGCATCTGCCACAGGCTGAACATCACCAGCAGCACCAGCGCAGCCATGTCGAAGCTATTGGTCACAGCCACATAACCAATCACCGGCGGCATCGCCCCCGACAGACTGCCCACCAGCGTGCCGTGAACCGACTTGCGCTTGAGGTACAGGCTGTAGAGGCCGACGTAGATGACAAAACCGATCACGGCAAACAACGCCGCCAGCGGGTTGGCCACCTTGTACAACAAGACCACACCGGCAACACCCAGGACGGTCGCGAAGATCAGCGCCAGTTTCAGGGAAATAAGCCCCTGGACCAGCACGCGATTCTTGGTGCGCTCCATCTTGATATCGATGTCACGGTCGATGCAGTTGTTGAAGACACAACCGGAAGCTACCACCAGGGACGTGCCGATCATCGCAGCCAGGAAGATGGCCAGATCGACATGTCCCTTGGAGGCCAGGAAGAAACCGCCCGCCACAGAAAGCACGTTACCGAAAATGATCCCCGGTTTGGTGATTTGGATAAAGTGCTTAAGCGACATCGGGTCTTACCTCACTTCGCCATCATGAACGTATGGATGCTGAACATGATCCATATCGACAGGCCAACCAGCAGCAGGATTACTAATCCTGCGAACACGAACGCAATCACGTTATCGCGCTGCTCTTTAGAACGATCCAGGTGCAGGAAGTACACCAGGTGAACCAGAACCTGAATCACCGCGAACGCCAGCACGATCATCAAGGTGATCGACTTCGGCAGGGTCGGGTACATCACCAGACCGAACGGGATGAGCGTCAGGATTACCGACAGGATGAAGCCGATGGCGTACGACTTAACGCTGCCGTGGCTCGAATCATGGCTGTCATGGTCATGGGAGTGTGCATTAGCCATTACAGAGTCCCCATCAGGTAAACAACGGTGAAGACGCAGATCCAGACCACGTCCAGGAAGTGCCAGAACAGGCTCAGGCAAGTCAGGCGAGTCTTGTTGGTGTTGGTCAGGCCGTGTTTATTGACCTGATACATCATCACCGCCATCCACAGCAGGCCGGCAGTTACGTGCAGACCGTGGGTGCCGACCAGCGTGAAGAACGCCGACAGGAAACCGGAACGGTGCGGGCCGTAGCCTTCGGAGATCAGCAGGTGGAACTCGTTGATCTCCATGCCGATGAAGCCCAGGCCGAACAGGAAGGTCATACCCAGCCAGGTCAGCACGCCTTTCTTGTTGCCCTTGTAGAAGGCCAACATGGCGAAGCCGTAGGTGATCGAACTGAACAACAGCAAGGCGGTTTCGCCGAGCACGTAAGGCAGTTCGAAGATGTCGTGGCCCGACGGGCCACCCGCTACGTTGTTTACCAGTACCGCGTACACCGCGAAGATCGACGCAAACAGAATGCAGTCGGTCATCAGGTAGAGCCAGAAACCGAAGACGGTTATTGGCCCGGAGTCGTGGTGATGGTCATCGTGCCCATGGTCATCGACATGGGCGTGTCCAGCATTGGTCACTAAGTTCGACATGGTTTAAGCCTGTTCCAACGAGGTTTCTACACGGTTGGCCGGGATTTTCTTCTCGGCGACCAGGCGAGCGTGCTGCTCGGCTTCGATGCGTTCGATCGTTTCGACCGGCACCATGTAGCCTTGATCATCACGTGCAGCGTGGACGATGAAGTAACCGATGGTGCCTACCAGGCCCACGATCGCCAGCCACCAGATGTGCCAGATCATCGCGAAACCGAACACGGTCAACAGCGCACCCATCACCACGCCAGTGGCGGTGTTGTTTGGCATGTGGATCGGTTCGTAGTGCTTAGGCTTCTGGTACGCAGTACCGTCTTCCTTGGCTTCGGTGAACGCATCAATGGTGTTCGCAGTAGGGATCACGGCGAAGTTGTAGAACGGCGGTGGCGACGAGGTCGACCATTCCAGGGTGTGGCCATTCCATGGGTCGCCGGAGTCGCAAGCGTTCTGCTTACGGTCACGGATGCTCACGTACAGTTGGATCAACTGGCAGGCAATACCCACAGCGATCATGATTGCACCGAACATGGCGACGTACAGGTACGGCACCCACTCAGGGTTGGTGGTGGCGTTCAGACGACGGGTCATGCCCATGAAGCCCAGTGCATAGAGCGGCATGAACGCGACGAAGAAGCCCGAGATCCAGAACCAGAATGCAGCCTTGCCCCAACCTTCGTGCAGCTTGAAGCCGAACGCTTTCGGGAAGTAGAAGCTGAAACCAGCGATGTAGCCGAATACAGCACCACCGATGATCACGTTGTGGAAGTGAGCGATCACGAACAGGCTGTTGTGCAGGACGAAGTCAGCACCTGGGATGGCCAGCAGTACGCCGGTCATGCCGCCGATGGCGAAGGTCACCATGAAGCCCAGGGTCCACAGAACCTGGCTGGTGATGCGCAGACGGCCGTGGTAGATGGTGAACAGCCAGTTGAATAGCTTCACCCCCGTCGGGATGGAAATCAGCATTGTCGCCAGGCCGAAGAAGGCGTTGACGCTGGCCCCCGAACCCATGGTGAAGAAGTGGTGCAGCCAAACCATGAAGCCCAGCACCGAGATCGCGCCGGAGGCGTAGACCATCGAGTGGTGACCGAACAGGCGCTTGCCGGTAAAGGTCGAGATCACTTCGGAGAAGATACCGAACGCTGGCAGGATCAGGATGTACACCTCAGGGTGACCCCATGCCCAGAACAGGTTCACGTACATCATTGGATTGCCACCAAGTTCATTGGTGAAAATGTGGAAATCCAGGTAACGGTCAAGCGACAGCAGCGCCATGGTCGCGGCCAGGATCGGGAACGAAGCCACGATCAGGACGTTGGCCCAGGTGCAGGTCCAGGTGAAGATCGGCATGTCCATCAGTTTCATGCCAGGGGCGCGCATTTTCAGCACGGTGGCCAGGAAGTTGACCCCCGTCAGCGTCGTCCCGAGTCCTGATAACTGTAGCGCCCAGATGTAGTAGTCCACACCCACGCCAGGGCTGTACTGGATACCCGACAATGGCGGATACGCAACCCAACCGGTCTTGGCGAATTCGCCGACGCCCAGGGATACGTTGATCAGCACCACGCCGGAAACCAGCAGCCAGAAGCTCAGGGAGTTCAGGAACGGGTAGGCAACGTCACGCGCACCAATCTGCAGCGGCAAGGCAAGGTTCATCAGGCCGGTGAAGAAAGGCATCGCCATGAAGATGATCATGATCACACCGTGGGCGGTGAAGATCTGGTCATAGTGTTCAGGCGGCAGGTAGCCAGGCGAACCCTCGGTGGCCATGGCCAGCTGGGTACGCATCATGATGGCGTCGGCAAAACCACGCAGCAGCATGACCATGGCAACGATGACGTACATGACACCGATTTTCTTGTGGTCGACCGACGTCAGCCACTCGGTCCACAGGTAGGTCCACTTCTTGAAATAAGTGATTGCTGCAAACAGTGCCAGACCACCCAGCGCGATCATGGCGATGGTAATCATCACAATCGGCTCGTGGAACGGGACCGCATCCCAACTTAATTTACCAAACATCGTTTACTCCTCTGCCCCAGCAGTTGAATGCGAGCCCGTGTCAGAACCTTCAACCGCGGCCACTTCTTTCTTCTCGTGCTTGACCGGCTTGCCTGGCTTCATACCTTCGTACTTGTCGACGATTTTCTGAAACAGGTTCGGCTCATACGTGGAGTACAGAGCGACTGGGTTGTTCTGGCTTGGTTTGGTCAGGGCGTCGTATTCAGCTTGATCAAGCTGTTTAGGTGCGGCCTTGACTTCGGCTACCCAGGCGTTGAAATCTTCCTGGCTCGTCGAGATCGCTTTGAATTTCATGCCGGTGAAGCCAGCGCCGCTGTAGTTCGCGGAGATGCCTTCCATTTCAGCTTTTTCGTTGGCGATCAGGTGCAGTCGGGTCTGCATGCCTGCCATCGCGTAGATCTGACCGCCCAGGGCAGGGATGAAGAACGAGTTCATCACAGCGTCGGAGGTGATCCGGAAGTTAAGCGGGGTGTTCTCAGGGAAGCGAATCTGGTTAACCGTGGCGATACCCAGGTCCGGGTAGATGAACAGCCACTTCCAATCCAGCGCGACCACTTCGATGTTGATCGGCTTGACGTCGGACTCCAGCGGACGGTACGGGTCCAGCTCGTGGGTCGACTTATAGGTGATGTAACCCAGGGCGATGATGATGAGGATCGGGACCAGCCACACCGCGATTTCGATCTTGGTGGAGTGCGACCACTTAGGCGCGTAGGTCGCGCTGGTGTTCGACGCGCGGTATTTCCAGGCGAAGGCAAAGGTCATGATGATCACAGGCACCACGACCAACAGCATCAGCAGGGTGGCAGTGATGATCAGGTTTCGTTGATCCAGACCGATCTGTCCTTTCGGGTCCATCAAGGTCCACTTGCAGCCTCCCAGCATTAACATCATGCCAAGCAGCGGCAAAAAGCCTAGTAATCGGGGGTACCTGTTTTTACTCATCTCACGACCTCTAAAGCAGCTTGCGCAATGCAGTTGGGTTTTGATCGCCAACACTTCACCCTGCCAAGGGTTGGCATTTCTCTTCGATTGAATAAGAGCCTGCCCGGCACGCCATACGGAGCGTTTCACGGACCTGCGGTGAGTTCTTATTCGATTTCGTGGTTAAAGGCCTTGTTACAGACCAATTCCATTTGGTGCGGATAGTTGAAAGGCTGCCGGAACCTTGGGGTCGCACAGAGCCATCCATCTGCCCCTCGACCGCTCCAGTGCTCAAATATTGAACAGCACCGGACATTCAGTGCGGGCGATTGTAGTTAGCTAGCGATGTATAAACCATGTCTTATAAAGAAATAATTTTTATCGATTACAGCAATAATCCTTCACCAATATTGCAATGGTTCGCGATCTTATCGCGTTGGATTCTCAACAAAAACCACAAAAATTGCCGTGTTATAGGACAAACCGCCACAGCCCTTACGCCCTGTAAGGGCATGCAAAACCTAACCAACCCCCCAGAAAACAAGGCATTGGGACATCACTCAAAGGCTTGTACGGCGTGAGGTACGTGGCGTCGCCCAAACCACGAACTGACAGCACATCTTGGAGGTTTTTTGCAAATTTAAGCGCGGGTTTGGCCGCTCAGAAACGTCCTGCGGCGGCGTCCGTGTGACAACATGTCGCACACTGCGCGCACCCAAAATTGTCCGGCGTCACGCTCCGTTCACAAAACCCTACATGCAAAACGCCCCGGCCTCCCTTGAAGAAAGACCGGGGCGTTTTGCCGAAGGGTTCAGGCCTTGCGCTGGCGATTACGGTAGATGCCCAGGGGCACCAGGATGACCGTCAACACGAACGCCACCAGCGCCCATTGCGCCAGCGACAGGCCGAGCACCGGCGGGTACGGCGTGCTGCAGAAGCCATCGACCTGGAAGCCCAGCGGGAAGACCTTGGCCAGGGGCAGGTCGTCGACGATGGGTTGCAGCACATCGACGCCGCAGCTCACCTGTGGGAAGAACTGGGTGTACACATGGTGACCGGCCGCAGCCACCCCGCCGAGGGCGCTGAGTACCACCAGGCCTTCGAACAGCGTGATGGCGCCCTTGGTACGCATCGCCGCACCGATGAACGCGAAGATCGCAATCAACAGCAAGGCGTAGCGTTGCAGGATGCACAACGGGCAAGGCGCCTCGCCCAACACCACCTGCATGTACAACGCACCACCGATCAGCGCCAGGCAGATGATGCCCAGCAACACCAGAAAGCGCCGCTCCCTGCCTAAACGCAATTCGTCACTCATCCCCGTATCCCTTTGTTTGGTTGTGCCAATGGCCGCAAGTTTACACACAGAGAGTGGTTTAAACAGAGAGGGGTTAACAGGGGATTAATCGGGAGGAACAGAGATCAAAATGTGGGAGGGGCTTGCCCCTCCTACATTTTTGACCGTGTTACTCCAACGCCGCAGCCGGGCCGAAGAATTCGTAGCGGCTTTGTTTTTCCGGTACACCGAGGGCCTTGAGGTGGCGCTTGATCGCCGCCATGAAACCTTTGGGGCCGAGGAAGTACGCGTCCAGGTCACGCTGCTGCGGCAACCACGCCGCCAATTGCTCCTGGCTCAGCAGGCCGACTTTATCCGCCGCCGGGCTCACGCCGTCGTCCTCGGCATAGCAATAGAAGCGCTTGAGCTGCGGGTGCTTGGCCGCCAGTGCATCCACCCAATCGCGGAACGCATGCACCCCGCCATTACGCGCGCAGTGGATAAAGTGCACCGGACGCCCGGTGGCCAGTGCCGCTTCCAGCATCGGCAAGGTCGGGGTGATCCCTACCCCGCCGCTGATCAGCACCAGCGGCTTATCGCTGGCCGCCAGGGTGAACTCGCCCGACGGCGGAAACAGGTCAATCGTCGCCCCGACCTGCAACTGGTCATGCAGGTAGTTGGAGACCCGCCCACCGGCTTCGCGCTTGACGCTGATGCGGTACTCACCCGCATCACTCAACGCCGACAGTGAATAGTTGCGGCGCACTTCCTCACCGTCGAGTACCAGCCTCATGCCGATGTACTGGCCCGGCGCGGCAGCGAGGATCGCCCCGTTGTCCACCGGCGCGAAATAGAAAGAGGTGATCTCGGCGCTCTCCTCAACACGCTTGACCACGGTAAACGTCCGCGCACCGCGCCAGCCGCCCGGGGCCTGGGCTTTCTCTGCGTAGATGGCCGCCTCGGCCCCAATCAGGATATCCGCCAGTTGGCCGTACGCGGCGCCCCAGGCATTCATCACCTCAGGGGTGGCGATCTCGCTGCCCAGCACCTCGGAAATCGCCCGCAGCAGGCAAGCGCCCACAATCGGGTAATGCTCCGGCAGGATCTGCAGGGCCACGTGCTTGTTGATGATCTTCGCCACCAAGTCGCCCAGTTGGTCGAGCTGGTCGATATGCCGCGCGTACATCAATACGCCATTAGCCAGGGCACGGGGCTGGTCACCGCTGGCCTGGTGGGCCTGGTTGAACAGCGGGCGGACCTCAGGGTACTCGGAGAGCATCATGCGGTAGAAATGGGTGATCAGCGCTTCACCGCCGCTTTCCAGCAGGGGCACGGTGGATTTGACGATGGCACGGTCTTGGGCACTAAGCATGGGAGCCTCCTGGGCTTCTTTACTGATTACCCTTAGCTACTCAGCATTCATGCCAACTAATAAATCCTTTTAATTCAATGGCTTGAATAATATGTAGTCAGTATGACCTCCTACACTCTATAGTCATAAGGACTACAAGGAGTCATTATGACTGCACACACGCTGCTCACCACCCTGCTGCCGCTGGTCGCCGACCTGTCACGGGAACTGCCCGAAGGCGAACGCTATCGGCGCCTGCTGCACGCCATGCGCGCCCTGTTGCCGTGTGATGCGGCCGCACTGTTGCGCCTGGACGGCGAATCGCTGGTACCACTGGCGGTGGATGGCCTGAGTGCAGACACTCTGGGCCGCCGCTTCAAGGTCAGCGAACACCCGCGCTTCGCCGTGCTGCTCAGCAGTCCCGGGCCTACACGCTTTGACAGTGACAGCGAATTGCCCGATCCCTACGACGGCCTGGTCGATGGCTTGCACGGTCATCTGCAAGTGCACGACTGCATGGGCTGCCCGCTGTTTATCGACGACCAGCCCTGGGGCCTGTTGACCCTGGACGCGCTGGACACCGAGCGCTTCGAACGGGTGGAGTTGGACGCCCTGCAAGCCTTCGCCAGCCTCGCCGCAGCCACTGTCAACGTCGCCGAACGCATCGAACGCCTGGCCCTGCGCGCCGAAGACGAGCACCAGCGCGCCGAAATCTATCGCCAGGCCAGCGGCCAGCAGCACAAGGAAATGATCGGCCAGAGTAAAACCCACAAGCGCCTGGTGGAGGAAATCAAGCTGGTGGGTGGCAGTGACCTCACGGTGCTGATCACCGGCGAAACCGGGGTCGGCAAGGAACTGGTGGCCCAGGCTATTCACGCGGCGTCGTCGCGGGCGGACAAACCGCTGATCAGCCTCAACTGCGCCGCCCTGCCGGAAACCCTGGTGGAAAGCGAGTTGTTCGGCCATGTGCGCGGCGCCTTTACGGGCGCGCTGAATGAGCGGCGCGGCAAGTTCGAGCTGGCGAATGGCGGCACGTTGTTCCTGGACGAAGTGGGCGAGCTGTCCCTGAGCGTGCAGGCCAAGTTGCTGCGGGTGCTGCAAAGCGGCCAGTTGCAGCGCCTGGGTTCAGACAAGGAACACCAGGTGGATGTGCGCCTGATCGCCGCCACCAACCGCGACCTCGCCGATGAGGTACGCAACGGCCGCTACCGCGCCGACTTCTATCACCGGCTGAGCGTGTACCCGCTGCAAGTGCCGGCCCTGCGCGAGCGCGGGCGTAATGTGTTGCTGCTGGCCGGCTTCTTCCTGGAGCAGAACCGCTCACGCATGGGCTTGGGCAGCCTGCGCCTGACCGGCGATGCCCAGGCGGCGCTGCTGGCCTATAACTGGCCGGGCAATGTGCGGGAGCTGGAACATTTGATCGGGCGCAGTGCGTTGAAGGCACTGGGTAACTGTCGCGAACGCCCGAAAATTCTGAGCTTGAGCGCCCAGGACCTGGATTTACCTGATGTCAGCGCGCCGATGATCGAAGAACACGCACAGATAACGCCCGTCACCGGCGACCTGCGCCAGGCCACCGAGCACTACCAGCGCCAAGTCATCAACGCCTGCCTGGAACGCCACCAGCACAACTGGGCCAGCGCCGCCCGCGAACTGGGCCTGGACCGCGCCAACCTAGGCCGGATGGCCAAGCGTTTAGGGCTCAAATAAACCAGGCAACTCGGTCAAATGTAAGAAATGCAGGAAATGTGGGAGGGGGCTTGCCCCCTCCCACGCTAGACCTGCTTTGCCTGAAGGATCGGATTCACCGGCTGAGCCACCTTGGGCTTACGAAACACCAACACATTCCCCAGCATCACCAGCACCAACCCAGCCAGCGCCGGTGCGGTCCACTGGTAACCTTCGGCAAACGCCGACACATTCAGCGCGACCACCGGGAACAGCACCGTGCAATACGCCGCACGCTCCGGCCCCATGCGCCCTACCAACGTCAGGTAAGCGGTAAACCCAATCACCGACCCCGGAATCACCAGGTACCACAGCGCACCGATGTAACGTGCGCTCCAGTCCATCTCAAACGGAATCCCGCGCACCAGACAGTAGGTCGCCAGCATCAAGGATCCGTACAACATGCCCCAGGCATTCGTGGTCAGCGGCCTCAGGCCGGCCTTCTGCTGCAGACTCGACAACATATTGCCCGCCGAGAAACACATCGTCCCCAACAACGCCAACCCCAAACCCAGCAAGGTCTGCGGGCTGGCGGTATGCCCGACCAGCTCCGGCCAGAACAGCAAGCCTAAGCCGGCCAAGCCCAGGCCACCGCCCATCAACACATTGCGCGCCACCCGCTGGCCGAAAAATACTCGGGCGTTCAGCGCGTTCCACAGCGTGGCCGTGGAAAACACCACCGCCACCAGGCCGCTGGGGATCCACTGGCTGGCGGTGAGAAAGCACATGAAGTTGACGCAAAACAGACACAGCCCCTGGGCCAGGCAGATGAGGTGCCCGCGCCGGTTCATCACCTGCAACTTGCGACTGACCAGTAACAACGCAAACAACACCAGCGCCGCCAAGCCGAAGCGGTAGACGATGGACACCGGAATCGCCACCACGCCCAGTTGCCATTTGAGGGCGATCCAGGTGGTGCCCCAGATCAGCACAGTGAGTAAGTACAGGGAAAGGTTCATAGCGGGCTCCATCGATTGAGCCACAGTGTCGCCTTCAACCCGTGCAAGGCTCTTGCACATTCTTGCGCTTTTGTCGGGCGATGGGATCACAGCGCCAACCGCGCGGAGTAGGATGCAAGGCGTCGGAGAACACACCCATGTCAGACCTGGAATCCCTGCAAGTCTTCCAAGCCCTTAACCGCTCGCCCAACGCACGCCTGGAAGCCTGCGCCGAGCTCGGTGACGGTTTGTCTGCGGCCTTGTGGAGCAACCATCACGATTCCCAGGACTACCAGGCGCCCAGCCATCACACCTTGTCCTGCTATGTCGGCGGCGGCACCGGCACGTTTCGGCGGGACCAGCCGGGCACCAAGGGCGGCCCCGACAAGCTGTGCATCCTGCCTGCCGAGCACCAATCGGCCTGGGTGATCAACGGTGAGATTCGCCTGGCCCATGTGTATTTCAGCCCAGAGCAATTTGCCCTGGGCTGCGTCACCCTGCTTGACCGCGAACCGCGCACCCTGGAACTGCGGGAAAGTACCTTCCTGGAAGACGAGCGCCTGGCCCGACGCTTCCACCAGTTGATCGCCCTCAACTGGCACGAGCCCGCCGAACGCCTGCTCACCAGCAGCCTCGCCCATGAAATGCTCAGTCACACCCTGCTCAGCCAGGTGGGCGCCCGCGAAGGCTTGCGTTTAAAAGGCGGGCTGGCCGCCTACCGACGACGGTTACTGGTGGACTACATCGACCAGCACTTGGAAGACCCCATCAGCCTTGGGCAACTGGCTGGATTGTGCGCGCTGTCCGAATACCATTTCGCCCGGATGTTTCGCCAGAGCTTCGGCCTGCCGCCCCATCAGTACCTGCTGGCGCGCCGGCTGACCCGCGCGCAAAACCTGCTGCGTGGCGGCGTCCTGCCGTTGGGCGAGATTGCCTTGCTGTGCGGTTTTTCCAGCGCCAGCCACTTCACCCATCGCTTCCGCCAGGCCATGGGCGCCACGCCCGGCGAATACCGTCAGGCCTTTATCTAAACCATCAAACCCAAGGTCTTGGCCTTGGCCACCGCCTGGGTGCGCCGCTCTACGCCGAGCTTGCTGTGAATGCGCCGCGCGTGGGTCTTGACGGTGTGCAGGGAGATAAACAGGCGATCGGCGATCTCCAGGTTAGAGCTGCCGAGGGCGATCAGTTGCAGCACTTCCAGTTCGCGCTGGCTCAAGGGGTTTTCCACCGTGCCGGGGATTGATGCCTGAGGCTCCAGGCCCAGCTCACTCAGCAATCCCGGCGCACGCAGGCGCAGTTCGCGAATCGCCTGTTGCACCTGGCAACGCCCGGCCAGTTCCAGACCGGCTTGCAGCGAGCGGCGCGCCAACGCCGGATCACCCAACTGCCAGGCGACTTCGCCCAGTACCAGATGCAGTTCGGTTTCCAGGCAGAGCATGCCGCGCTGGTGGGTGGTTTCCAGCAGCGCAGTGAGCCGGGCCACGGGTTGCTCGGCGCAGCCCAGTTTCACCTCCGCCAACACCAACAGGTATTCAAGACGCGGGATCAGTTCCAGGGTCGCCGGCGGCGCCTGCTTGCCCTGGGGCCCACGAAAATGGCGCAGCACGCGACGCACTGCCTCCACGGTCAATTCGGCGCGCCCCTGCTGTAACCAGAAATGCCCGCTGACCAACAGCAGCACCGCGCGGTACACCGTGTCCGGGACCTGGCGTTGCTGCATCAGCCGCTCGGCCTCACGCAACTGGATAAAGGCCTGGGCGTAATCGCCACGGTTGGCGGCCAGCAGGGCCAGGCCGAGAAAGCCGTAGAGCACGCGCTTGTCCTGGCTGTGCAGGCACATCTTCAGCCCGGTTTCGAAACATTCAGCCGCCACGTTGTCTTGACCCTGGCGCAACGCCAGATGCCCGCGCCGCAAGGCGATGCGCCCCACCAGCGGTCCGGCCTTGAGCCGTTGTCCAAGCAATATGCCCTGCACATTTTCCAGCAGACTCTGGGCCCGATACGGCGCGCCGCGCTGTTCCAGTAATTGCGCGTGATCCAGTTCAAGCAAGGCCTCCAGCAGCAACGAACCCTGGGCGCGCGCCAGGCACAGCGCTTCGCGGTTCAGGCCTTGGGCCACGTCCAGTTCGCCGCGCAAAGGCTTGCTGGGTCAGCCCAGACAGGCACATCAGCCGCGAGGTCCAGGCGCTGTCGGGCAACGCGTGCAGGGCCTCAAGAAAATGCAGGCGTGCGCCTTCGGCATCGCCGCCCAGGTGCAGCAACCAGCCCCATTGCGCCTGCCAGCGCGCCAATAAATACCGCTGTTGCGCCGCCGTCGGTTGCGGGGCAAACCGCGCAAGCTGATCGATGCACGCGGCCGCCTGTTCGAAGCGCCCGGCAAACAGCAACGCCGCCGTCACCAACCCCACCAGTTGCGCCGAGCCGAGCATCAACTCATCGCCGTGCTGCTCATGCAGGCGCAATAGCAAAACGGCGTTCTGCTGTCGGAACAGATCCTCGAAGCTGAAGTGCTGCAACAGGCTCACCGCCATTTCATATTCTTCGGCCAGCAGCGCCTGTTCGAAGGCAGCCTGCCAGTCCTGTTCGGCGCAGAACCATTGGCAGGTGCGTCGATGCCAAGAGCGTTTGGCCGGCCAGGGTTCGTCCTGCATCAGGTGCGCCAGGGGCGGAAAAACCTGCAGCCAGTCGGTGTCTTCCCACGGTTGGATAAAGGCGCCGAGCACCTGCAAATCCTTCAGGTACTGGGCCCCCTCCCCCGCGCCGAACAAGTGCTCGCACAGGCCGGC
Source organism: Pseudomonas sp. SH10-3B (assembly GCF_019891415.1). Taxonomy (NCBI): domain Bacteria; kingdom Pseudomonadati; phylum Pseudomonadota; class Gammaproteobacteria; order Pseudomonadales; family Pseudomonadaceae; genus Pseudomonas; species Pseudomonas sp. SH10-3B. Next base: position 39,273 of record NZ_JAFLXD010000022.1, read on the forward strand.
GTTGAAGCGCGGCAGATGAGCCAGTACGCGCCAGGCCTCCGCCAGTTCCGGCGACAGTGTGCTGAACAGCTCGTGTTGCAAGTAGTCGAGCAAGGTCTTGTCGGGGTGCCCATCGCCCAGCAAGGCGATGCGCACACCGGCACACCAGCCGGCGCTGAACTGCAGCACGCTGTCGACCGAATGCCCCGGCCCATGGCTGAGCAGTTGCTGGATTTCCGCAGGGTTGAAGGCCAGTTCGGCGCCACATTCAAGCAACTCATCGTCGAGCAGCAGCCGCGGCCAGTTGCAGGCCGGGCGACGTCGCGCCCCCAGCCACCAGGTCAGGGCCGGGCTACTGGCCGTGAGCAGGCGGTCGAGCAAGGCATCGGTGTCGGGTGCCGGCGAGCGGCAAAAATCATCGAGGAACAGCCACGCCGAGGCCTGCCAGCGGCTGAGGTCGAGCAACAAGGTGGTTTCGTCGGTAAACGTCAGGCCCAGGTTTTGCGCCAGCCGCAGGCACAGGTCGAGGGGGCTGAGGGCCGCGCCATTGAGCGGCAACCAGTACACCTGGCAACCGGCAGGCGCCTGCAACGCACACTCGGCGAGCAACGCGCTCTTGCCGCTGCCACCGGGCGCGCAGAGTAATTTGACCCTGGCCTGGGCCGCCAGCAACGGCTCGGCCAGGCGTGGGCGCAGCAGATGGTGAGCGGACAGCCGGGGCATGAATCCAGGACGGTCCAGGCAGCGTGTCATGGCAGTCATTGCTGCATCCTGCTTTTTTATTGTTATGCAACCTGATGCGTACCCTAGTCCTATGGCGGGGGGTTGTTGAAGAAGTATTCAGCGGGGTGATTGAAGGCCATGCACAGAAGTGTGAGGGGGCAAGCCCCCTCCCACATTTTGACCCCGCTTCGATCCGGGATCAGCGTACGCCTTCAGCCCTCAAGGCTGCTGGGGTGTAGTCCGCTGCCTTGGCCGCGAAGCCGAACACGAAGCTGCTCTTCTCCTCGTTCTTCATGCCCAGTGCGATGTAGCGTCCGGCGATGATGTCGTACAGGGTCTCGACGGTGTAGGCCGGCACCTGGTGATCGTAGTAGAACTGCGCATGGCCTTCGGCGACGCGCCACAGTTGGCCGCGGCCGTCGTAGTGATCCACCAGCGCGACTTGCCAGCTGTCTTCGTCGATGTACATGTGGCGCTTGGCGTAGATGTGCCGCTCGCTTGGTTTGACCGTGCCGACCACTTCCCACACGCGGTGCAGTTCGTAACGGGTCAGGTCCTGGTTGATGTGACCGGCCTTGATGATGTCGTCGTATTTGAGCGACGGTGAATCGAGCTTGTAGCTGTTGTAGGGGATGTACATCTCTTTCTTACCCACCAGCTTCCAGTCGTAGCGGTCGGGGGCGCCGGAGAACATGTCGAAGTTGTCGGTGGTGCGCAGGCCGTCGGACGCGGTGCCCGGGCCGTCATAGGACACTTGCGGCGCGCGGCGTACGCGGCGCTGGCCGGCGTTGTAGATCCAGGCCAGACGCGGCTCCTTCACTTGGTCGAGGGTCTCGTGCACCAGCAGCACGTTGCCCGCCAGGCGCGCCGGGGCGGTGACCGATTGCTTGAAATAGCTCAACACGTTGGCCGCCTTGGCCTGGTCGATATCGGGAATCGCCTGCGGCACTGCCACTTCTTCCTCGAAGCGGATCGGCGTGTAGCTGCCATTGGTCTGCGGGGTGGCCTGGGTGATGATGCGGCGCAGGTTGCCGCCGTGGTAACGGGTGATGTGGTTCCACAGCACTTCCACGCCATTCTTGGGAATCGGGAACGCGTAGTAACGGTTACCGGTGAAGTTTTCCAGGCCGTTACCGTCGTTGATCGCCTTGACGTTCAGCGCGCTGCGCTTGATCGACTCGTAGATGTCCGGTGGCAGGTTGACCGTACGGTGGCTCGGGTAGACCGGGATCTTGTAGGTCTCGGGGTAGCGCTTGAACATCGCCACCTGGCCGTCGGAGAGTTTGTCTTTGTACTTGTCGACGGTGGCCGCGGTGATCACGAACAGCGGTTTTTCACTGGCGAACGGGTCGGCGAGGAAGCCCTTGCTGTCCACCGCGCCGGCGTTTTTCGGGATGCCGCCGGTCCAGGCCGGGATCGAGCCATCGGCGTTGCCGGCCTTTTCGGCGCCGACCGGAGTCAGGGTGGCGCCCAGCTTGGCCGCCTCTTCCGGCGACACCGCCGCCATCACGTGGGAGGCCAACAGGCTGAGGGCCAACACTGCAATTGTCTTACGCATAGGTTCTTGTCCTTCTTTAAGCCAAATCAGAAGTTCACGCCGAAGCTGAGGGCGAGGAAGTCGCGGTCGGTCAGGGTGTTGTAGTCGCCGCCAAAGAAGTCGGTGTAGCTGAGGCTGGCGGTGTAGGTGCTGCGGTAGTCCGCATCCACGCCGACGCTGAGGGCCTTGGCGCCTTTGTTGAAGATCCCGTTGGGGCCGTAGCCGGCGACGTCATGGGACCAGGACAGGTTGGGCTTGAGGTTCACCCCGAAAATTGCGTTGTTGTAGTCAAGGATCGCCCGCGCGCGGTAGCCCCAGGAGGTGGAGGTAACGAAGCCGTCGGTGTCACCCTGGAAACCGTAGGCGCCATACACAGAGTCACGGCCATAACGCAGCTTGGATTTGTCTTCCAGGCCAGCCACGTGCACCACGGCCGCTTCGCCCACCAGCGTCAGGCGTTCGGCGCCGAGGATTTGGTCGAAGAACTGGGTCATGGTGCTTTGGATCTGGGTGATTTCCTTGCGGCGATAACCTTTGTTGTCGCTGCCGAAATTGCTGCGGATGGGCGAGGCCAATTGGCCGGCGATTGGGTTGAGCAAGGCCAATGTCAGGTCGGTGGTATTCAACTGCACCGGGGCATTGGGCCGGTAGCTGATTTCCCCGGTCCACGCCGTGCCGGTGGGCAAAGTGGTGGAGAAGCTGGCGCCGAACAGGCGGATGTCTTCCGGGTAGTCGAGGTAGTACTGGCCACGGCCGAGCATGGTGCTCTGGGCCAGGGCCGAACCAAAGCCCGCCGGGGCCGCCGCCGCAATACCACCGATAGTCGCCAGATTGGTGTTGGCGGTAATCGTGCCTACGGTCGGCGTGCGGCTGTGGTAGTTCATGAAGTACAGGCCGTACTCCGTGTCATCACCCAGCCAGCGCAAGGCAGCGCCAAATTGGCCGGAATCCCGCGCATCACGATCACCAGCGCGTTGCACCACCACGCCTTCGCGGGTCACTACAAAGCCTTGGCCGCGTGCCGCTGCGATCGGTTGCAACGGCGCGATTGCCGGGTTACCCACTGTGTAGTTACCGGTGCAACCATCCGCCGCCACGTCACCGCCAAAGAACGTGCCGCAGTTGTCCAACACCGTCTGGTCCCACTCCAACTGGTAGAAGCCTTCCACGGTCAGTTGGTTGGTCAGGCTCTGGGAGGCAAACAGCATATTCACCGGGATCAGACCTTCCTTGATCTCGGCGCCAGGACGCCGGAACGCCGACACGTCGATGGGGTTGATGCTGTTGATGGAGTTGCCGATGAAGGTACTTTCGCCCCAACTGACCACCTGCTTACCGGCGCGCACGGTGCCCGGCAGGTCGCCCAGGGAGTAGTTGTGATAGACGAACGCATCGAGGATCTGCGCGCCGCTGGATTTGGCGCCTTCCTTGCGGTTGTGGTCGCTGATCTGCTTGAACTCGCGGTCTTCATCCTTGAGTTCGAAGTCGTACCAATACTTGCCGCGCACGAACACACCGGTATCGCCGTACTTGAGTTCAAGGTCGTGCAGGCCCTTGAAGATTTTCGAGAAGGTCTCGCCCTTCTTGAAATTCAGCCGCCCGTCATCCCCCGTGGAAGCCTGCCCCGTGCCGCCATTGACGGTGCCCACGAGTTTTTTATCGGCATCACGCATACCCCAGCTGGAGCCGACCGACAGCGAAGAGTCGAATTGCCCTTCGATCTCGCCAATGTTGAAGGAAACAGCCAGTGCCTGGGCACAGCAACCCAACGCAACCGCAGCAGCCAGCGCCTGTGGCGTGAAGATGGCGCGCATTATTGTTTTTGTCATGCGTCTTCCCCGGTGAGTGACAGAAGGCCCCACCCTACTGCCGCGCAGGAGGAGCGATAAGCGCACCAAGGAGGGATTCGTGTTGTCGCTCGAAAGGATTACAGGCCGCTCTGGCCTGGGTCTGGGCGGGAGCATGGACCGGGTGGATGGTGGGTTATCAGGGGCATGGATGGTGCACATCGAGACTGTTGCAGTTTTGACAACAGTCCTTGTCCTGAAGCGCTCTTACTCATCCAGTTACAAACGACTATTCTTGCCGGGCTTTCAGGGCAAACCGCCCGTTTCCCCAAACGGAAGAAAAGCCAGATTCAAATGGATTGATGTCTTTTTTCAGTCTGTTACCGGTGTTCACTGACGTTGATTTGTCGCTCCTTGATCCAACGTCTTACTTCAGCCGCTGCGTTTGCAGCGGCTTTTTTTTGCCTGAAAAAAAACGGGGCGCCATCAGCGCCCCGTAGGATTCAATCTTTTTCAAGCAACGATCACAGGCTGTATTTCTGCAGATTGGCCATCATCTCCTTCAACGCTTCGATGTTGTCCTTGGGATGGGCCGCGCCTTCGAAGTCGCAGATCTGCGCCCAATGTGCCGCCACATCGTCGGGCGAGAATCCGGCTTCAGGATCAAAGCCCACGCCCAGGCTGCGTTCCCAGCGGGTCTTGCCGATCCAGCCGCCACCCACTTCAAACAGGCCCGACGTTTCCTGGCACGCTTCGCTGCCCAGGTACACCACCAGCGGGCTGACCAATTCCGGCTTGAGGCGCTCGAACACTTGTGGCGGGATCAGGCCCTCGGTCATGCGCGTGGCGCCGGTAGGGGCGATGGCATTGACCAGGATGTTGTTCTTGCGTCCTTCCAGGGCCAGGGTGCGGGTGAGGCCGTACAGCCCGAGCTTGGCCATGCCGTAGTTGGACTGGCCGAAGTTGCCGTAGATGCCCGAGGTGGACGCGGTGAAGATCACCCGGCCGTAACCCTGCTCACGCAAGTGCGGCCAGGCGGCGCGGGTGACTTTGTAGGCGCCTTCGACATGCACCCGGTAAACCAGGTCCCAGTCGGTGTCGTCCATTTTGTGGAAGGTTTTGTCGCGCAGGATCCCGGCGTTGTTGACCACCACGTCGATGCGCCCGAACACGTCGAGGGCGTTCTGGACGATCTTGTCACCGTCGGTGACAGAGTCATGGTTGGCTTCGGCGATACCGCCCGCCTCACGAATCTGCGCCACGACCCGATCGGCAGCGGACGCATTGGCGCCCTCGCCCTGGGTTGAACCACCGAGATCGTTGACCAGCACCTTGGCCCCGTGCCTGGCGAACAGCAGCGCATGGGCCCGGCCCAATCCGCCGCCAGCACCTGTGACGATCACGACCTTATCCTGGAACTGCACTGACTCACTCATACCGAACTCCGCTGGCGACAATGGGAATGGGTCGAGTGTCCGGCAAGGCGCCTGTGGTCACAATAAATACGGCTGAGGCTGAATGGTGCTCGATAAGGCTGGGGGATGATGACTCGTCTCTTTGTAGGAGCGAGCTTGCTCGCGAACAATCCCAGAGCGCCGCGTGGTGTCAGGATTCCCACGTTATCGTTAACGATTTTCGCGAGCAAGCTCGCTCCTGCAGAAAAGGATTTGGGATCAGGAATAGGCCACTTGCGAAGCCGGCTGCCCCACCCGCTCCCGAAACGCCTGGTAGTGCTTGAGCACCTGTACCGGCGCCTCGATCTGTGGGTAGTGGCCGATATTGGCCAGCAACACCGTATCGGCGTCGGGTACCAGTTGCTGGTAGCGCTCGACCATGTGCGCGCCGGAGATCGGGTCAACTTCGCCGTCGATCACCCGCAACGGCACTTCGCCGCGCTGCATTGCATCGACCCAGCGATCACGCAAGCGTCGGCGCTGGGGCACGTAGGCGATCAGTTTGTGCAGGATGCGTGTGCCGTCGTTGCAGTTGATCAGGCTCCAGAAATCATCCAGGGCACTTTCACTGGGACGGGTGTTGGGGCCGAAAATCTGGCTGAAGCTGTCGGCGAGGGCATTGCGCCCGAACGCGCGGCCGATCATCCAGCCCAGCGGGCTGAGCAGGAGTTTTTGCACCAGCGCCGGGCGATGGGTTTCGGGAAATAATCCGCCGTTGAGGAACACGCAACTGGCCATCCGGAAGCGGCCTTCGTAGTGCCGGGCCAACAATTCCTGGGCGACGCTGTCACCGTAGTCATGGGCCAGCACATGCACCGGCTGCTCCACGCGCAGATGCTCCAGCAGCGCCTGTTGCAGATCCGCCTGTTCAAGCAGGCAATAACCATGGTCCAGCGGCTTGGCCGAATCGCCAAAGCCGAGCATGTCGCAAGCAATGACCTGGTTGTGCTGGGCCAGCGGTTGCCACAGGTAATGCCAATCCCAACTGGCGGTGGGAAAACCATGGATCAACAACAAGGGTTCGCCCTGCCCCGCCACCCAGTAACGGATGGTGCGGCCACGAAATTCGAAACTCTGGCCGCGCTTTCGCCAGGCTCTTAGTGGGATCTCGGCGAGTGGCATCAGCGTCTATACCCAGTGTCTTGACGGTCCAATTTGCGCAGCAGCGCCGGCCAGGCCAGCGCGCCGCCCATACCCTGGGCACTCTTTGTGACAGCCGCCACCATCGCCCGTGCCCCGGCGAGAATCTGCGGTTCGATGGTGATCAATTCGGCCCCGCCGTTTTGCGCCAGCACCTGGATATCGCAGGCGCGCTGGAAGGTGAACATCATCAGGAAGGTGTCGGCGATGGTGCTGCCACAGGTCAGCAGACCGTGGTTGTGCAGCATCAGGAAATTGTTGTCGCCCAGGTCGGCCTGCAAGCGCGCCTTCTCTTCGTGGTTCAGCGCCACCCCTTCATAAGCGTGATAGGCGAGGCTCGACAGCACGAAGATCGATTGCTGGCTGATCGGCAGCACCCCCTGCTTCTGCGCAGCTACCGCCACACCGGAGGCGGTGTGGGTATGCAGCACGCAGGTGACATCGTGGCGAACTTCATGGATGGCACTGTGGATGGTGTAGCCCGCCGGGTTGATCTCGTAGGGGCTGTCCATCAGCTTGTTGCCGGCCTGATCGACCTTGACCAGGCTTGACGCGGTGATCTCGTCGAACATCTGCCCATACGGGTTGATCAGGAAGTCATCCGTGCCGGGGACCTTGGCCGAGATGTGGGTGAAGATCAGGTCGTCCCAACCATGCAGCGCCACCAGGCGATAGCAGGCCGCCAGGTCGACACGGGTCTGCCACTCGGCAGCACTGACCTGATCTTTGACGTTCTGTGGCGGTTCAACGGGGGCTAGGCTCACGGCAATGACCTCCTTGGCGCACTTGTTATTATTTTTCTCAGTGATTGGCCAGTCTAGTCAGACACCCTGACGGAAGTAGTTGCCTTCGCAGCCAGCTTGATGACCGAGCGAGTCAGGTTTGAGAATAGTACAAGTCGCGTCAGAGAAGCGCCGCCAATAAAGGCGGCATGCGCTCAGGCGCGCAGCGCCGTGATCAAGTCAGCCAGCCACGGCTCGGCGTCAGATTCCGGGGTGACGCTTTCGCTGGCGTCCAGGCGCAGCATCGGCAGCACTTCGCGCACGCCCAGCTCGCCGAACAGCTCGCGCATTTGTTCGCCGCCGCCACAGAAGGTGTCACCGTAGCTGGCATCGCCCAGGCCGATCACTGCGCCAGGCAGGCCGCGCCAGGCTGCGGGCAACTGGTCGCGGATGGTTGAATACAACGGCTGCAGGTTGTCGGGCAATTCACCCATGCCGGTGGTCGAGGTTACGGCCAGGAAGGCCTCGGGGGCAAAGGCCTGAACATCCGCCAGGGTGGCGCGTGGGTTGTGCCAGGCGTCGAAACCGGCCGCATTGAGGATGCCAACGGCGTGGCGGGCGACTTCTTCAGCCGTGCCGTAGACCGAGCCGGAAAGGATGGCGACTTTCATCAATCTGATCCTGTAGTTGAGCGAAAGCCTGGGATATTAGCAGCTGGCGCAAATATTTCGCTGCGCAGGGTGCAACATTCAGCACCTGTCATAAACTGCCAACGCCCACCACACGCTATGGACCGCTCAATGATTAACGCCCAACTGATGCAAATGGTGATCAACGCTTCCAACGAAGGCATCGTGGTTGCCGAACAGGAAGGCGAGGACAAGCCACTGATCTACGTGAACCCCGCATTCGAACGGATGACCGGCTACACCCTGGATGAAATCCTCTACCAGGATTGTCGCTTCCTGCAATCGGGTGACCGCGACCAGCCGGCCCTGATGACCATCCGAGCAACCCTGGAGAATGGCGGTTCGTGCCGTGAAATCCTGCGCAATTATCGCAAGGACGGTAGCCACTTCTGGAACGAGCTGTCGCTTTCAACGGTGTACAACCAGGCCGATAAGCAAACCTATTTCATCGGTGTGCAAAAGGACGTCACCGTCCAGATGAAGGCCCAGCAGCGTGTCGCCCAGCTGGAAAACGAGCTGGCCCAGGTCAAGGCCGAGCTGGCGGCGCTCAAAATGAAAAGCGGATCTAACAAAATTTAGATAATGCAGCCATTAGAGGGGATAATGGCGTTTTAACACCCCGATCGAGAAAGAGCGATGCAACGCGACGCGCTTCTGACCCAGGACGAGCTGGATTTCATTCAGAACATGCAGCACAACCCGCAACTCAACCTGCGGGATGCTTCGTCGAACCTGACCGTCAATGGCGGTGCTCAGCTTCGCGACCTGCTCACCCGCCTGGCCGCCCACGACCATGTCACCATCCAGGCACAGGTCGACAACCAGCAACTGACCTTCCCCCTGCAGTTGGTGGAAGATGAGTTCAATGCGGTGCATCTGCGTCTGGGGGTGCCGAGCATTTTCGAAGATGGACCGATGGTACGCCCGTGGCGCCTGGCGCTTGAAGCACCGGTGGCCCTGGAGAATGTCAGGGGCACTGCGGGTGCCCTCTGGGTGCATGAAGTGTCGTTCAAGGGCGTGCTCGTGGAGATTCGAGGCCGGATCAAGCCGCCAAAAACCTTTTCCCTGTGGTTCAGCCCTTCCGGTTATGAGCGCATTGCGCTGCGCGGCGCATTCGAGCGGGAAACGGCGCGGGGTTTGTTTGCCTATCGCATCAGCCAGAGTGATGCAGATGAAACCGAGCGCCTGCGCCAATTCATCCTGCACCAGCACCGTCTGCTACACCCGCAGATGCACGCCTGACATCAGGTATCCAGGTTGCCGCTGAGAAACTGCTGCAAGCGGCGTTGCATCTGGCGCCCTTCGCTGCCCAGGCAACCGATGGAGGAACCTGCCAACGCACTCTGCGCCAGGTCCGACGCAGCACCGGCGAGAAACATTGGGCAATCCAGCGTCATCGCCAAGCGATTGAGGCGCGCAGCCAGACCCAGGTTATGAGCGTGATTGGAGAAGATGACCAGCGCCCGGGGGCGAGTCTTTTCACACATCAGCGTCAACTCATCGAGCGGTTGGCCCATGCCCAGCACCTGCACCGCCAGGTCATCCCGACTGATCAACAGCGCTGCCACCAATAACTCCAATTTGCGGCACTCGCCGGGCATGGCTGCCAGCAATACCCGAGGCGCCGCTGACAGCGTCGCTGCCTGCAGGCGTTGAAAGGCATGGGTACGCAGGAAGGTGTCGAAAAACAGCCACTCGCTGGCTTGACCGAAACGCCCCTGATGGCGCAGCAGCTCATTCCAGAGCGGCATCAGGATGTCTTGGAATGCCACATTGAGGGGGTAGGTCGCGAAAATCTGCCCGTACAGGCTTTCCAGTTGGCGGTCGTCAAAGGCGTTGACGGCCTGCAACAGCCGCGCCCGCCATTGCGGCACCTCGCCTTCCACCCCCATGTCCCGCTCAGCGCGAATCGCTTCGGCCTGCTGAGCATCGTGCGCGAGGATCTTGCCCACTTTGCTCACAGCTACGCCGCGCTCGATCCAGTCGAGAATACGATTGACGGTCTCGATATCGGCCTGGGAATAGAGGCGATGCCCACTTTCGGTGCGAGTTGGCTGGATCAATCCGTAACGCCGCTCCCAGGCACGCAGGGTGACCGGATTGACGCCTGTCAATCTCGATACTTCACGAATTGGCAACAGCTCAGCACAATCCGTTGAATCCAGATGCGAAACGATATCAACGGGAGCAGTAATCACGGGCATTCGAGACCAAAAAAACAGCGGCAGTTGGGCGTTCATTTAACGTCTTTAGACCTGTCCTTTTCAAGGCCCGTGCGTTTCAGACCAATGTCGCTGGTGTATTTCAGCAAAACAGGAATAATCCTTGCCTGTTTTTTACACGTCGCTGCAGCACCCCGCAGCTTCGTCTGTGTGCCACCTACCCGGTTCAGCGCACCCGTACATTTGGAGATACACAATGTCTACCTCTCCCGTCACCTTGATGGTTGCACGTCGCGTCGCCAAAGGGCGCTACGAAGAACTGATGGCCTGGCTGCGCGAAGGCGAGCAATTGGCCACCGACTTCCCCGGCTACCTGGGCTCCGGGGTGCTGGCACCACCGCCCAATGATGATGAATTCCAGATCATTTTCCGCTTCGCCGATGAACAAACCCTGCATGCCTGGGAGTTTTCCGCCTCACGCAGCGCGTGGTTGAGTCGTGGCAGCGATCTGTTTGCCGACCCGTCCGAACACCGTGTACGGGGCATCGATGGCTGGTTTGGTGCAGCGGGCGCCCGTCCGCCGCGCTGGAAGCAGGCAGTGGCGATCTGGTTGGCATTTTTCCCGGTGTCGCTGCTGTTCAACTTCGTCCTCGGGCCGCTGCTCAGTGAACTCAACCTGGGGCCACGGGTGCTGATCAGCACAATGGCACTCACGCCCTTGATGGTGTACTGGTTCATTCCGCTGTCGACCCACCTGCTGGCGAACTGGCTGCATCCAACGCCAGCCCCGCGCAAGGCCACCGAAGCGGCGGCGTGAGTACAGGGGCGGCCCGTCGCTGGTATGATTTGCGCCTGCCAGCGACGCGAGCCTCCCATGACTGCAACGAACGCCCCGATCCTGATCACCGGCGCCGGCCAGCGTGTCGGCCTGCATTGCGCCGAGCGCCTGCTGGACGAAGGCCAGTCGGTGATTTTCAGCTACCGCAACGAACGTCCCGGCGTGCAGGCCCTGCGCGAGCGTGGCGCGGTCGGCGTGTTTGCCGACTTCTCCACCGAAGCCGGGATTCTCGCGTTCATCGCTGAACTGAACACCCACACCCAAAGCCTGCGGGCGATCATCCACAACGCCTCGGCCTGGATCGCAGAAACCCCGGGCGACGAAAGCCGCGCTTTCAGCGACATGTTCAGCGTGCACATGCTTGCGCCGTACCTGATCAACCTGCATTGTTCGACCTTGCTGCAACGCTCAACACCGGCCGACATCGTGCATATCAGCGATGACGTCGTGCGCAAGGGCAGCCGCCAGCACATCGCCTACTGCGCCACCAAGGCCGGGCTGGACAGCCTGACGCTGTCGTTTGCCGCGCAGTTCGCGCCGTTGATCAAGGTCAATGGCGTTGCCCCGGCGATGGTGATGTTCAACGAAGGCGACGACGCGGCCTACCGCGCCAAAGTCCTGGCCAAGTCGGCCCTGGGCATCGAGCCAGGGCCCGAGGTGATCTACCAGAGCGTGCGTTACCTGCTGGACAACCCGTATGTCACCGGTACCACCCTGACCGTCAACGGCGGGCGGCATATCAAGTAAGCCGTTTGTGAGGAATGTTGCATGACCTTATCCCTGCCCCACCATTACCGCGAGATCCTCAAGGGCCTGGGCGAAGACCCGGAACGCGAAGGCTTGCTCGACACCCCCAAGCGCGCCGCCAAGGCCATGCAGTACCTGTGTCATGGCTATGAGCAGAACCTCGAAGAAATCGTCAATGGCGCTTTGTTCGCGTCTGACAATGACGAGATGGTGATCCTCAAGGACATCGAGTTGTATTCGCTGTGCGAACATCACCTGCTGCCCTTTATCGGCAGGGCCCACGTGGCCTATATTCCGACCGGCAAGGTGCTGGGCCTGTCGAAGCTGGCGCGCATCGTCGACATGTTCGCCCGGCGCCTGCAAATCCAGGAAAACCTCACCCGGCAAATCGCCGACGCCATTCAGGAAGTGACCCAGGCCGCCGGTGTGGCTGTGGTGATCGAAGCCAAGCACATGTGCATGATGATGCGCGGCGTGGAAAAACAGAATTCAACCATGAACACCTCGGTGATGCTCGGTGCGTTCCGCGAGTCGAACACCACGCGCATGGAGTTCCTGCAACTGATTGGACGGAGCAAGTAGCAATGCCACAACTTCAACCAGGCATGGCGCGTATCCGGGTCAAGGACCTGTGCCTGCGCACCTTTATCGGCATCAACGAGGACGAAATCCTCAACAAGCAGGATGTGCTGATCAACCTGACCATCCTGTATGCCGCCCAGGAAGCCGTGCGCGACAACGACATCGACCACGCGCTGAACTACCGCACCATCACCAAGGCGATCATCGCCCACGTGGAAGGCAACCGCTTTGCCCTGCTGGAGCGCCTGACCCAGGAACTGCTGGACCTGGTGATGAGCAACGAATCGGTGCTGTATGCCGAAGTCGAAGTGGATAAGCCCCATGCGCTGCGCTTTGCCGAGTCGGTGTCGATTACCCTGGCGGCCAGCCGCTAACCCCTGAATTGTCAGTGAGCCCTATGAACGATCAACAACGCCTCGAACTTGAAGCCGCCGCCTTCCGCCGGCTGGTGGCGCACCTGGACAGCCGCAAGGATGTGCAGAATATTGACCTGATGAACCTCGCCGGCTTCTGCCGCAACTGCCTGTCCAAGTGGTACAAGGCCGAGGCCGACGAGCGCCAGATCGAGCTGAGCCTCGATGACGCCCGTGAAGTGGTGTACGGCATGCCGTACGCCGAGTGGAAAGCCCAATACCAGCAAGAAGCCAGCGCCGAGCAACAGGCGGCGTTTGCCAAAGGAAAAACCCATGACTGATTTGAACACCCTGCGCGCCAGCCTCAACAGTGGCGAACACGTTTTTGCGGACACCCTGGCGTTTGTCGCTGCCGGTTACGATTACCAGCCGCAGGCCTTCACCAATGGCGATGTGGAAAACGCTGCCGGTCAGAACGAAGGCTCGTGCAAGACCCTGGGTTTGGCGCTGCTGGAAGGCTTGAGCAACCAGGAAGCGCTGCTGGCGTTTGGTGAGCATTACCGCTCGGTGGTGGCGACGCCTGAGGGCAGCGACCATGGCAATATCCGGGCGTTGATTGCCCATGGGTTGGCCGGTGTGAAATTCGCGGCCCAGCCACTGACCCGCAAATCCTGAGTCAGACGCGGATCAACATGTGGGAGGGCTTGCCCTCTCCCCCGTTTAAATTGCACTCACAAAAAAACCGGCCTCGCAGCCGGTTTTTTTATTTCAACAATTTAGAAGGAAGCGTCCTTCAAACCGTCGAGGTAACGCTCGGCGTCCAGGGCCGCCATGCAACCGGCACCGGCCGAAGTGATGGCCTGGCGGTACACGTGGTCGGCTACGTCGCCGGCAGCGAAGATGCCTTCGATGTTGGTCGCGGTAGCGTTGCCTTCACGGCCGCCTTGTACGACCAGGTAACCGTCTTTGGCTTCCAGCACGCCTTCGAACAACGACGTGTTCGGCGTGTGGCCGATGGCGATGAACACGCCGTCGACTTTCAGCTCATCGAAGCTGCCGTCATTGTTTTTCAGGCGAGCACCGGTCACGCCCATGTTGTCGCCCAGGACTTCGTCCAGGGTGGCGTTGAGCTTGAGGATGATCTTGCCTTCGGCGACACGGGCGTGCAGCTTGTCGATCAGGATCTTCTCGGCGCGGAACGTCTCGCGGCGGTGAACCAGGGTCACGGTGCTGGCGATGTTGGCCAGGTACAGCGCCTCTTCCACGGCAGTGTTGCCGCCACCGACCACGGCGACCGGCTTGTTGCGGTAGAAGAAACCGTCACAGGTGGCGCAAGCGGAAACGCCTTTGCCCATGAACGCTTCTTCCGATGGCAGGCCCAGGTAGCGAGCACTGGCGCCGGTGGCGATGATCAGCGCGTCACAGGTGTAGACGCCGCTGTCGCCGGTCAGGCTGTAAGGCTTTTTCGAGAAGTCGACCTTGTTGATGTGATCAAACACGATCTCGGTTTCAAAGCGCTCGGCGTGTTCTTTCATACGCTCCATCAGCACCGGGCCGGTCAGGCCGTGGACATCGCCCGGCCAGTTGTCGACTTCAGTGGTGGTGGTCAACTGACCGCCCGCCTGCATGCCGGTAATCAGCAGCGGCTTGAGGTTGGCCCGGGCAGCGTAGACAGCAGCGCTGTAACCGGCAGGGCCGGAACCGAGAATAATCACTCGCGAATGACGGGTATCAGACATGACTCACTCCTATCGACCGCCCGGACTACAAGACGGCTGGAATAAAAAAGGGTCCACGAAGCACTTGGGGAAGGCTTTAATTCGCAGGCCCTGAAAAATAATGGGTGCAGCGTATCGAGGGGGGCAAGATTAAGGAAATACGCAATAACAATCCAGCTCATAGGCGGTCTCTATACAGTCGAGCCGATTAATCGACGCCTTTGTTACCGTTGATGTCGTCACAGCGGCCACGCTTTCGCCTTGAAGGCAAAGCCGGTAAGGTCGGCGCGTTCGTCATCCCTGCTCGGAGTTCTCCATGCCCGCCCCCGTTCTTTCCGGCCCGCAATACCTGCGTGAAGGCCTCAAGCTGGTGCTGAGCCCCGGCCTGCGCCTGTTTGTACTGCTGCCGCTGACGATCAACCTGGTGCTGTTCGTCGGCTTGATTTATTTTGCCGGCCATCAGTTCAGTCTGTGGGTCGACCACTTGATGCCGACGCTGCCCAGCTGGCTGAGCTTTCTGAACTACCTGCTATGGCCATTGTTTGTGGTGCTGGTGGTGCTGATGGTGTTTTTCACCTTCACCATGCTGGCCAATATCATCGCGGCACCGTTCAACGGCTTTCTCTCCGAGAAAGTCGAAGTGGTGGTACGTGGCACCGATGACTTCCCGGCATTCAGCTGGGGCGAGCTGATTGAAATGGTCCCGCGTACCCTGGCCCGGGAAATGCGCAAGCTGGGCTACTTCCTGCCACGGGCCATCGGCCTGTTTATCCTGTCGTTCATTCCGGTGGTCAACCTGATCGCCGCGCCACTGTGGTTGCTGTTCGGCGTGTGGATGATGGCGATCCAATACATCGACTACCCGGCCGACAACCACAAGCTGGGCTGGAACGAGATGCTCGCCTGGCTGCGCCAGAAACGCTGGCAGAGCATGAGTTTCGGCGGCATCGTCTACCTGGTGCTGCTGGTGCCGGTGGTCAACCTGCTGATGATGCCGGCCGCAGTGGCTGGGGCGACGTTGTTCTGGGTGCGTGAACAGGGCGCCGAGGCGATGGCGACGTCGAAAGTGGTCAAGTCATAAATCCATCATCTGCATGACACAATGACGACATGGCCCACGGCGACACTGTGGGTCATGACGACAGCTTCGCTCCACATCACCCTTATCACTGAAACCTTCCCGCCAGAGATCAACGGGGTGGCCAATACCCTTGGTCGTCTGTGCGAAGGTTTACGCGCGCGCGGCCATCAGGTCGAGCTGGTACGCCCGCGCCAGGGCGCCGACGAGAGCCGGCCCAGCGATGACGGTTTGCTGCTCTGCCGTGGCTGGCCGCTGCCGGGTTACCCCGGCCTGCAATGGGGCCAGTCGTCGATGCACAAGTTGCTGCGCCGTTGGACCCGCCAGCGCCCGGACGTGCTGTATATCGCCACTGAAGGGCCGCTGGGGCTGTCGGCGCTGCGGGCGGCGCGGCGTTTGGGCATCAGCGTGGTCAGCGGTTTTCACACCAATTTCCAGCAGTACTCCAACCAGTACGGCTTGAGCCTGTTGAGCCGCATGGTCACGCACTACCTGCGTTGGTTTCATAACCGCTCGAGCTTGACCCTGGTGCCCAGCGCCAGCCAGCGCCTGGAGCTGGAGCGCAGGCATTTCGAGCGCCTGGGGATGCTGGCGCGCGGAGTGGATAGCCAACTGTTCCACCCGGCCAAGCGCGACAATGCCCTGCGCGAAAGCTGGGGCCTGGAAAACGACGATATTGCCGTACTGCACGTGGGGCGCCTGGCCCAGGAGAAAAACCTCGGGCTGCTCAAACGGTGCTTTGATGGGCTGCAGGCTACTTATCCACAGCGTCGGTTGAAGTTGATCATCGTCGGGGATGGTCCGCAGCGCCCGATACTGGAGCGCGACCTGCCCGAGGCGGTGTTCTGCGGCACCCAACGCGGTGAAGAACTGGCCAGGCATTACGCCTCAGGGGACTTGTTCCTGTTCCCCAGCCTGACCGAAACCTTCGGCAATGTGGTGCTGGAGGCAATGGCCTCGGGCCTGGGCGTGGTGGCGTACGACCAGGCGGCCGCCACCCAGCATATTCGCCATGGCTACAACGGCGTGCTGGCGATGCCGGGAGATGAAAACGCATTTTGCGATGCTGCTACCTGGCTGCTGGAAGAGCGCGAGACCTTGCGCAGGGCCCGACTGAATGCTCGCCAGCATGCCAGTCGCCAGGGCTGGCCGGCGATTATCGAGCAATTCGAGCGCCAGTTACGCGGTGTGTGCGAGGACGGACAACCGGTGCCCGTCCTGGCGCCGCTTACACCAGGGTCGTCAACGCCTCACGACTGAACGGCAGAATGTCGCCTTCACGGCCTTCACGTACCTTCACCGCCCAGTCCGGGTCCACCAGCAACGCACGGCCCACCGCCACCAGGTCGAACTCGTCGTTGTTCAGGCGCTCCAGCAGCTTTTCCAGACTGGCCGGCTGCGCGACCTTGTCGGTGTTGACCATGAACTGCAGGAACTCACCATCCAGGCCGACGCTGCCCACGGTAATGGTCGGTTTACCGGTGAGCTGACGGGTCCAGCCCGCCAGGTTGAGGTCGGAACCTTCGAATTCCGGCTCCCAGAAACGACGGGTGGAGCAGTGGAAAATATCCACACCCGCGTCAGACAGCGGCTTGAGAAATTCACCCAATGCTTCAGGGGTGTGTACCAGGCGCGCAGTGTAATCCTGCTGTTTCCACTGGGAGAAACGGAAGATGATCGGAAAGTCCGGGCCGACAGCGGCGCGGGTAGCCTGGATCAGTTCGATGGCGAAGCGTGAGCGATTGGCCAGGCTGCCACCGTATTCGTCAGTGCGCTGGTTGCTGCCTTCCCAGAAGAACTGGTCCACCAGATAACCGTGGGCGCCGTGGATTTCGACGCCGTCCATGCCGATGCCCTGGGCATCCTTGGCAGCCTGGGCGAACGCGGCGATTACGTCCTTGATGTCTTGCTGGGTCATGCCATGGACGACCACATTGCCGTCCTTGAGTTTTTCCATCGGGCCGTAGGCCGGCACGCTGGCGTCCGGCTCGGTGCCGATACGGCGTACGCTGCCCACATGCCACAGCTGCGGGACGATCTTGCCGCCCTCTGCGTGCACCGCGTCTACTACCTTCTTCCAGCCAGCCAGCGCTGCTTCGCCATAAAAATGCGGGACGTTCGGGTAGCCGTTGGAGGCCAGGTGACCGACCACGGTGCCTTCGGTGATGATCAGGCCCACACCGGCAGCGGCCCGACGGCGGTAGTACTCGATGACTTTGGAATTAGGCACGCCACCTGGGGAAAACGAACGGGTCATCGGCGCCATGACCACGCGGGTCGACAGCTGCAGTGCACCGAGTTGGAACGGTTTGAACAAGGCTTGCACAGGCATGGGAGCACTCCACGAAAGACGGGGTTTATGATGTAGATAATATGAGGAGTGCAGAGTGCTGAATAGCACTATTGATTTGGGTGATTAAGGGGTAAAAGCCGGAGAACCCGGTTATCGCTGGTAACCCGTGGTAAGCGGGCTTGTTGTGGTGAGCGGGCTTGCCACAGCAGCAAGCCCCGCCCCTTCAAGACAGGGCTTTTTCGATCGCCTGTACGACCGTCGGATCTTCCGGTGCGGTACGTGGCGAGAAACGCGCGAGGACCCGGCCGTCCTTGCCCAGCAGGAATTTCTCGAAATTCCAGGTGATATCCCCAGGAAACTCGGCGCCTTCGCCCGCCAGCAAGCGGTACAGCTGATGACGATCGGGGCCGTTCACGTCGAGCTTGCTGCCCAACGGGAAGGTGACACCGTAGTTCAGGCTGCAGAACTCACGGATTTCTTCTTCGGAGCCCGGTTCCTGGCCAGCAAACTGATTGCAAGGCAGGCCAAGTACGGTGAATCCCTGGTCCTTGTACTGCTGATACAGGTTTTCCAACGCCGCGTATTGCGGGGTCAAGCCACATTTGGAGGCTACGTTGACCACCAGCACTACTTGCCCCTTGAAGGGCGCCAGCGGCAGCTCTTGTCCGTCCAAAGCTTTGAGTTTCAGATCGTGGAAAGCACTCATGACGAACTCCAGATTTCCCATGTTCTTAGCAAAGCGGCACTTCGAGATTACAACCCGCAAGCCTGCAATCATAGACGCCGATTACAAAACTCGCCTGCGGATTACTGAGCGGTCGGCCACGGCAAAATCGGAATCGCGGTCACGGCGTTCTGCGGGCTGCCTTCGATCAAACGGTCGCTGTAGACCAGGTACACCAGGGTATTGCGCTTCTTATCGAGGAAGCGCACCACCTGCATGGTCTTGAACACCAGCGAGGTGCGCTCCTTGAAGACCTCGTCGCCGTCCTTGAGTTCGCCCTTGAAGCGGATCGGGCCGACCTGACGGCACGCAATCGAGGCTTCGGCGCGGTCTTCGGCCAGGCCCAGGCCGCCTTTCACGCCGCCGGTCTTGGCGCGCGACAAATAGCAGGTCACGCCGTCGACCTTGGGGTCATCAAACGCTTCGACCACAATCCGGTCGTTGGGGCCGACGAACTTGAACACCGTCGACACCTGGCCAATTTCTTCGGCCGAGGCCAGCAGTGGCATGGCCAGCAGCAAGCCGAGCAATCCCTTCATCACGCGCATCGTGTATTCCCTTTGTTTAGACCAGGATCAGGTTATCGCGGTGCACCAGTTCCGGTTCCGCCATATACCCTAGTAGTCCGACAATCGCTTCAGAAGATTGTCCGATAATTTTCTGCGCTTCCAGTGCACTGTAGTTAGCCAGGCCGCGGGCGATCTCACGACCATCCGGCGCCACGCACACCACCATCTCGCCACGGCGGAAGCTGCCCTGCACCAACTTGACGCCCACCGGCAGCAGGCTCTTGTTGCCTTGGGACAACGCCGACACCGCGCCATCGTCGAGCACCAGGGTGCCACGGGTTTGCAGGTGCCCGGCCAGCCACTGCTTGCGCGCCGCCAGCATGCCGCGTTCCGGCGACAGCAGCGTGCCGATGCGCTCACCCGCCTTGAGGCGATCCAGCACGCGCTCAAGGCGCCCTCCGACGATGATGGTGTGGGCGCCGGAACGCGCGGCCAAACGCGCGGCGCGCAGCTTGGTCTGCATGCCGCCACGGCCCAGGGCCCCGCCCACGCTGCCGGCCACGGCGTCGAGCGCCGGGTCATCGGCGCGCGCTTCGTAGATCAGTTGGGCATCGGGGTTGTTGCGTGGGTCGGCGTCGAACATGCCGTCACGGTCGGTGAGGATCACCAGCAGGTCAGCCTCCACCAGGTTGGCCACCAGCGCGG
Organism: Pseudomonas sp. SH10-3B; assembly: GCF_019891415.1. Taxonomy (NCBI): domain Bacteria; kingdom Pseudomonadati; phylum Pseudomonadota; class Gammaproteobacteria; order Pseudomonadales; family Pseudomonadaceae; genus Pseudomonas; species Pseudomonas sp. SH10-3B. The sequence continues at coordinate 59,013 of NZ_JAFLXD010000022.1, forward strand.
CCAGGGTGTCGTTGTCGCCGAAACGGATCTCGTCGGTGACCACGGTGTCGTTCTCGTTGATCACCGGGATGACCTTGAGCTCCACCAACGCACGCAAGGTGCTGCGGGCGTTGAGGTAGCGCTTGCGGTCGGACAGGTCGTCGTGGGTCAGCAGGATCTGCGCCGTGTGGCGGCCATGCTCGGCAAAGCTGGATTCCCAGGCTTGCACCAGGCCCATCTGGCCGATGGCGGCGGCGGCTTGCAGTTCGTGCATCGCGCTGGGTCGCGCGGTCCAGCCGAGGCGGCTCATCCCGGCGGCAACGGCCCCGGACGACACCAACACCAACTCGACACCTGCTTCATGCAAGGCCACCATCTGCTCGACCCAGACGCTCATTGCTGCGCGATCCAGGCCTTTGCCATCTGCCGTCAGCAGCGCACTTCCGATCTTTACGACCCAGCGCTGCGCACCTGTCACTTTGCTCCGCATCATCTTCAACCTTAGATTGAGGGCCGCGCGACCCAGCGCAGCCCATAATGTTATACCCGGATACCAAAACGCCGCTCCAGGGAGCGGCGTTCAAGTTTATCGCAACGGGTCAGTCGCGCACGTAAATGATTTCCGGACCGTCTTCATCATCCACGTCTTCTTCGTCCCAATCATCGTCGCCGATGTCATGGACCGACTTCACACCGCTGCGGCGCAGGGCACGCTGGTCGTCCAGGGCTTGCAGCTGGGCACGGGCCTCGTCTTCGATCTGCTGGTCGAGTTCGGCGAGTTCGGCCTTGAACACCGGGTCGGCCGCCAGGCGGTCGGCGCGGTCTTCCAAGTAGCGCATGATGTCGCGGGTCAGGCGCTCGGTGCCTTCTTTGGCGATGGCCGAGATCACGTAGACGGGACCGGTCCATTCCAGGCGGTCGACGATTTCCTTGACGCGCTCCTCGTGCTCTTCTTCGAGGATCTGGTCGCACTTGTTCAGCACCAACCAGCGATCACGCTCGGCCAGGGCCGGGCTGAACTTGGTCAGTTCGCTGACGATCACTTCGGCGGCGTCCGGTGCACTGGTGTCATCCAGTGGCGCCATGTCGACGAGGTGCAGCAGCAAACGGGTGCGGGACAAATGCTTGAGGAAGCGAATCCCCAAGCCTGCGCCGTCGGAAGCGCCTTCGATCAGGCCGGGAATGTCGGCGATCACGAAGCTTTTCCAGCGGTCGACGCTGACCACGCCCAGGTTTGGCACCAGGGTGGTGAACGGGTAATCAGCAACTTTCGGCTTGGCGGCCGATACCGAGCGGATGAAGGTACTTTTGCCGGCGTTCGGCAGGCCCAGCAGGCCTACGTCAGCCAGTACTTTCATTTCCAGCTTCAGGTCGCGCTGCTCGCCCGGCTTGCCCGGCGTGGTCTGGCGCGGTGCACGGTTGGTACTGGACTTGAATCGGGTGTTACCCAGACCGTGCCAGCCGCCCTGCACAACCATCAGCTTCTGGCCGGCCTTGGTCAGGTCGCCAATCACTTCCTGGGTCGCGGAGTCGATGATCGTGGTGCCAACCGGTACGCGCAGTACCAAGTCTTCGCCTTTTTTACCGGTGCAGTCGGTGCTGCCGCCGTTGGAGCCACGCTCGGCATCGAAGTGCCGGGTGTAACGGTAGTCGACCAGGGTGTTGAGGTTTTCGTCGGCCATCATGTAGATGGAACCGCCGTCACCGCCGTCACCGCCGTTGGGACCACCGTTTTCGATGAATTTTTCGCGACGGAAACTCATGCAACCGTTACCGCCGTCGCCTGCTTTTACTCGGATGGAAACTTCATCAACGAACTTCATAACAAAACGCCTCTCGCCGCACGGACGAGCTTAAAAAACCAAGACATAAGACTCTTGCAAAAATGAGCGCAGCGACCTCAAGCAACGACCGCAAATTCAGCTGCTTTCGCCCATCACAAACAGCTTTGCAAGAGACTCACCCCACAAACGAAAAAGCCCCGTCGCAAGACAGGGCTTTTCCAGCGATCTCGCAATTAAGCTGCGACAACGCTCACGTAACGGCGGTTGAACGCGCCTTTTACTTCAAACTTGATCACGCCTTCGATTTTAGCGAAGAGGGTGTGATCTTTACCCATGCCAACACCGTAACCGGCGTGGAATTGGGTGCCGCGCTGACGCACGATGATGTTGCCCGGAATGATTTTCTGGCCGCCATACATCTTAACGCCAAGGCGTTTGGCTTCTGAGTCGCGACCGTTACGGGTACTACCACCAGCTTTTTTGTGTGCCATGAGTCAATTCTCCTAGTGAGGAATTAGGCTGAAATTAAGCCTGAATACCGGTGATTTTGATCTCGGTGTACCACTGGCGGTGGCCCATACGCTTCATGTGGTGCTTACGACGACGGAACTTGATGATGCGGACTTTATCGTGACGACCTTGGGAGATCACTTCAGCCACAACGGTAGCGCCAGCAACAACTGGAGCGCCGATGTTCACGTCATCGCCATTGGCGACCAACAGAACGCGATCAAAAGTAACGGATTCGCCGGTAGCGATTTCCAGTTTTTCGATCTTCAGGTATTCACCTGGGGCGACCTTGTATTGCTTGCCACCAGTAACAATTACTGCGTACGACATGGTATTTCTCCGATAATCCTGCTCACCCAGCGCTTTATAAGAAGAGGTATTGGCTGGCATGGCTGCATGGGATGGACGTCCCGAATGCAATTGCGTAAGGCAGGTGCTGCCCAGGAAGTTCAGGGTGCGCGATTGTACGCAAGGTAAATGGGTGTTGCAAGTGGCCGTCTATCGCGCCTTGACACCCGGGGGTCAGGGTCCTAGCATGCCGCGCAACCCTTCTGGAGCGACTGTCGCTGATGCAACCCCAAGCTTTCTACCGCGCGGTCGCGGACGATTTTAGCGCCGTCGACGGCATCATCAAGCAGCAGCTGACGTCTAAAGTGCCGCTGGTCTCCAAAATTGGCGACTACATTACGTCGGCGGGCGGTAAACGCCTGCGTCCTTTATTAGTGTTGCTGTGTGGCAAGGCCCTGGGCCGCGAAGGCGATGACCTGCGCCTGCTGGCCGCCACTATCGAATTCCTGCACACCGCGACCCTGCTGCATGACGACGTGGTCGACATGTCCGGCATGCGCCGTGGCCGCGAGACCGCCAATGCGATGTGGGGCAATGCCCCGAGCGTGCTGGTAGGTGACTTCTTGTACTCGCGCTCGTTCGAAATGATGGTCGAGCTGGGCTCGATGCCGGTGATGAAGATTCTTTCCCAAGCCACGCGCATCATCGCTGAAGGCGAAGTGTTGCAGCTGTCTAAGGTCCGCGACGCCAGCACCACCGAAGAAACCTATATGGAAGTGATTCGCGGCAAAACCGCGATGCTCTTCGAAGCCTCTACCCACAGCGCCGCCGCGCTGTGTGGCGCGACCGCCGAACAGGCCGAAGCCCTGCGGACCTTCGGTGACCACCTGGGCGTGGCATTCCAGCTGGTAGACGACCTGCTCGACTACCGTGGCGACGCCGAGACCCTGGGCAAGAACGTCGGTGACGACCTGGCCGAGGGCAAACCGACCTTGCCGCTGATCTACACCATGCGCGAAGGCACACCGGAGCAGGCTGCCCTGGTGCGCAAGGCGATCCAGAAAGGCGGGATCGAAGACCTGGAAAGCATCCGTGAGGCTGTGGAGGCCTCGGGCTCCCTGGACTACACCGCTCAACTGGCGCGTGACTACGTGGCCCGTGCAATCAAGTGCCTGGAAGCCCTTCCAGCCAGCAAATACCGGGATGCCCTGGTTGAACTGAGTGAGTTTGCGGTCGCGCGTACTCACTAAAATACTTGCAGGCGCGGACTAATGTGGGATTACCCATCCAAGACCGCGCCCTGCCTTGGTCCAATTCCCTATATAATGTGCGACTTTTAGCCATCCTGACCTTTAAGGAGCTTTAGTGAGCACGTTGCCACCCTGCCCAAAATGCAATTCCGAATACACCTACGAAGACGGCGCCCAGCTGATCTGCCCGGAATGCGCCCATGAGTGGTCCGCCAATGGCGAGGCCGAAGTGGCCGGCGATGAAACCGTGAAGAAAGACTCTGTGGGCAACGTCCTGCAGGACGGCGACACCATCACCGTGATCAAAGACCTCAAGGTCAAGGGTACGTCCCTGGTCGTGAAGGTCGGCACCAAGGTCAAGAACATCCGCCTGTGCGACGGCGACCACGATATCGATTGCAAGATCGACGGTATTGGCCCGATGAAACTCAAGTCCGAGTTCGTGCGCAAAGTCTGAACCTGCTGTATCCATCCCGCGCCCGCGCGGGATGGCGTTTTGCCCTCCCCGTTGACCCCTCTCAATATCCACACAGAAAAACCAGGAAACTGCCAATAGGCACTTGCTATTCTACGAATAAGAATTATTCTCATTGAAACCCATCAAGGAGATTTAACCATGACTTATTTGATAGATGCCTGGCTCGACCGCCCACACCCTTACCTGCGCATCCTCCATCGGGAAACCGGCGAAGTCTGTGCGGTGCTGGAAGAAGAAGCGTTGAACGAGCTGCAGGACCAGGGTGACCTGGACGTCAATGGCCTGAGTTCCAGTGAACCCGGTGTACTGAAGGAAGTGGTGCGCAATCTGTTTCTGTTCTGCTACGCCCGAGCATTGCGCCCGGCGACGGAACTCAATGGCAAATTTCATCCATGAGAAAACCAGCAAAACGCTGTAGGAGCGAGTCTGCTCGCGAAGACCGCATAAACAACGCGCTCATCCAGGATGCCCGCGCCATCGTTGACGTTTTTCGCGAGCAAGCTCGCTCCTACAGGTAATCAAAAGCAGGTCTTACAGAACGTCGAGCAGCTCGACGTCAAACACCAGCACGCTGTGCGGCGGAATGCTGCCAACGCCTTGAGCGCCGTAAGCCAGTTCGCTCGGCACGTACAGGCGCCATTTGCTGCCGGCATTCATCAGTTGCAGGGCTTCGGTCCAGCCGGCGATCACGCCGCCAACCGGGAATTCTGCTGGCTGGCCACGCTCGTAGGAGCTGTCGAACACAGTGCCGTCGATCAGGGTGCCGTGGTAGTGGGTGCGGACCTGGTCTTCACGGGTCGGCTTGGCGCCGTCACCCGCAGTCAGCACTTCAAACTGCAGGCCGGAAGCCAGGGTGGTGATGCCATCACGCTTGGCGTTTTCAGCCAGGAACGCCAGGCCAGCACCAGCAGCCGCTTCAGCCTTGGCAGCCGCTTCGGCTTGCATGATTTCGCGAATGACCTTGAAGCTTGCAGCCATTTGCTCTTGATCAACACGGCTTGGTTTGCCGGCGAACGCGTCGGTCAGGCCAGCCAGGATCGCGTCCAGGCTCACACCCGGCGGTGGGTTGTCGCGCAGTTGGTCGCCCAACTGACGGCCGATACCGTAGCTGACGCGGGTTTCGTCGGTGGACAGATTAACTTCGGACATGAAGAGGCTCCGCTGTAGGGCAGCACTGAAAACATCGGTTTCCCGCACCGCCCAGAACTAAAAGGGCCAGCAGACTAGCACACAAGACCTGCCCGTGATGAGCCCTCCACGCTGGCGCGACACTGGGATCGCGACCCTTCGTCGCACGCGCAATAAAAGCACTTCAGATTCGTCCCTCGTCGCCGATACAGCGCTACACACTTTGGCTGGCTCAAATAACAACACCGTCCAGCAGACAGACATCACCTTTGCGGAGCATTAGATGAACAGCTGGTTCGGTAACATCAGCGTCAACCTCAAACTGGGCCTGGGCTTCGGCCTGGTGCTTGTCCTCACCTCGATCCTGGCCCTCACCGGCTGGACCAGCCTGGGCAGTCTGATCGACCGCAGCAACTGGATGAGCGACATCACCCAGCTCAACGCCTCACTGACCAAGCTGCGCATCGTGCGTCTGCAGTACATGCTCGCCAACGGTGATGAAGCCGTGGCGCAGAACGTGCAGACCAGCCTGGATGCCTTCACTGCCCAGCAACAGAAACTGCTGGACAGCTTCAAGAGCCCGGAAAACGTCAAGCTGCTCAACGAGCAGAAAGCCATCATCACGGCTTATCAGCAATCCCTGAACAAAATGCGTGAGGCTTACCGTAACGGTAATGCCTCTCGCCAAGTGATGGGCGACAAGGCCGACAGTGCCAACGCCCAAATCGAAGCGCTGGAAGCCAGCGTGAAGCAAATGCCCGACAGCTCGGAGCACCTTGCCCAGTTCCAGGCCGTAGCCGACGCCAAGATGCAGTTCCAGTTGGCCCGTTACGAAGTGCGCGGCTACACCGGCAACGTCAACCCGGACACCGAAGCCCGCGCTGCCGCACAAATCGAAAAAGCCGTCAGTGGCTTGAAAGACCTCAGCGCCGCCTTCGGCGCCAGCCAGCAAAGCGCATTGACTGCCCTGGAAACCGCCCTTGGCGCCTATCGCAGCGCTGTACAGAACTACAAGGCCGCCAACGCCAACATCGTGGCTGCCCGTGCCGAAATGACCACCCAAGGCGCGGATATCGTCACGATCAGTGACAAGCTGTACGACATCCAGCTGGACCGTCGCGACGCCGAAAGCGCCCAGGCCCGCAGCCTGCAGCTGATCAGCACGTTGCTGGCACTGCTGGTCGGCATCATCGCGGCACTGGTGATCACCCGCCAGATCACGCGTCCACTGCAGGAAACCCTGGCTGTGGTTGAACGCATTGCCTCCGGCGACCTGAGCCACAATATCCAGGTCACCCGTCGCGATGAGCTGGGCGTATTGCAACAAGGCATTCAGCGCATGGGCACGACCCTGCGTGAATTGATCAGCGGTATTCGCGACGGCGTGACCCAGATCGCCAGCGCTGCCGAAGAGTTGTCGGCCGTCACCGAGCAGACCAGCGCCGGTGTGAACAGCCAGAAGATCGAGACCGACCAGGTCGCCACGGCGATGCACGAAATGACCGCCACCGTGCAGGAAGTTGCACGCAACGCCGAGCAAGCCTCTCTGGCCGCCGCCGACGCTGACGGCCAAGCCCGCGCTGGCGACAAAGTGGTAGCCGAGGCCATCGCCCAGATCGAACGCCTGGCCGCCGAAGTGGCGCGTTCCACCGACGCCATGGCGCACCTGCAACAAGAGAGCAACAAGATCGGCAGCGTGATGGACGTGATCAAGGCGGTGGCCGAACAGACCAACTTGCTGGCCCTCAACGCAGCGATTGAAGCGGCACGTGCCGGTGAAGCCGGTCGCGGCTTTGCCGTGGTCGCCGACGAAGTGCGCGGCCTGGCCCAACGCACGCAAAAGTCCACCGAGGAAATCGAAGGCCTGGTCGCCGGTTTGCAGAACGGTACCCAGCAAGTTGCCAACGTGATGAACAACAGCCGCAGCCTCACCGACAGCAGTGTCGAACTGACGCGCAAGGCCGGTGTGTCACTGGAAAACATCACCCGCACGGTGTCGAACATCCAGTCGATGAACCAGCAGATCGCCGCCGCCGCCGAACAACAAAGCGCCGTGGCCGAAGAAATCAGCCGCAGCATTGTGAATGTGCGTGATGTGTCCGAGCAGACCGCCACCGCGAGCGATGAGACGGCAAAATCGAGCGTGGAACTGGCGCGTTTGGGTAGCCAGTTGCAGCAGATGGTCAGTCACTTCCGGGTTTAAGAAACCAAAAAGCCGCTTCGGTATTAACCGAAGCGGCTCCACTTCTCAGACCTTACAGGTCATCGAAGCTGTTCCGCAGGAATGTCCACACGTGATAAACACGTACGGCATTCACTACGAGGTTCCACGTACGTCGTGCAAACTTAGACATACTCGGCCCTCCGTGAGTTGGGCCTTACCTCCAGCACACTTACCGGAACACGTGAGCCTTTGGATGCGGGTCAACGCTTCCTGTGAGGCGGCCGGGCTTTGGTTCCTCCCGCATGAATCCTGCACGGATTACTAGCCCGTGGCGTTCGGTCCATAATTCCGCGCGCATACCCAGCCACCTACAAAACGACATACTTGGAACGGGGGTGATACTAATCAACATCCAGATCAAAGGTGTGACAGGCGACGATAAACCTGCTGGAAAGATCAACTGATATGTTGCAATTTTTTGCCACCAACTCTAAATAGAAATAAAGTCGACAGATAAAAAGTGACGCCCCTCGTCAAGCCTTGCGCGAGACGATAACCGGCATTAGTATCCCTCTGGCGGGTCAGCGCTTCCTGTAAGAATGCAACCCCAGCCACTAACTGGGATTGCAAAAAAACCGCCTACCAAGGCGGTTTTTTATTGCCTGCGATTTGCCTCTCAGCCCTCGCCGTCCTCAACAAACACCACGCGATTCCCAAACGGATCCTTGATGCTCATCTCCCGCGATCCCCAAGGCGTTTCCTCAACCCCAGGCTTGGCGTAACGGTAATCCTTGCCCACCAGCTGCTGCTGGTACGCATCCACCCCCTGCGCCTGGATCCGCACCGCCGCGCCCGGCGAAGCATCGCCATGGTGCTCGGACAAATGCAGCACGCACTCCCCCAGCGACACCTGCAGGTACAGCGGGAAATTCGCCTCGAAACGATGCTGCCAGTCGACCTTGAAGCCCAGGAAGTCGACGTAGAATTCCAGCGCCTTGGCCTCATCGAAAATCCGCAGGATGGGGGTGACTTTTCCTAAGTGCATGGCAATCGCTCCGTGTATGAAAGCGCCCACTATAGAGTCGAAAATCCACCACGCAAATCCCCACTGCGCGCCAGGAATCGCCCCGGTCGCTGACCGTTCGCCTGGCCCTCGCTGTAACTCAATACGCCGTTGACCCACACGCCATCAATGCCTTGCGCTGCCCGCTGTGGCTCATTGAAATCCGCTACATCCCGCACCCGCAACGGGTCGAACAACACCAGGTCAGCCCAATGCCCTTCACGAATTTCACCACGCCCGGATAACCCAAAACGCGCCGCCGACAAGCCGGTCATCTTGTGCACGGCGGTATGCAACGGGAACAACCCGACGTCCCGGCTGAAATGCCCCAGCACTCGTGGAAACGCACCCCACAAGCGTGGGTGTGGAAACGGATCTTCGGGCAACCCATCAGACCCCACCATCGACAATGGATGCGCAAGGATGCGTCGCACATCCGCTTCATCCATCCCGTAGTACACCGCCCCCGCCGGTTGCAGACGACGAGCGGCGTCCATCAACGAGACGTCCCATTCGCCGGCAATGTCCTGCAAGTCGCGCCCCCCCACTTCCGGATGCGGCGTCGACCAGGTAATCGTGATGCGAAATGCGTCGGTCACCTGCTTGAGGTCCAGGGTCGAAGAACTGGCCGCATAGGGATAACAATCACACCCTACCGGATGGGTTTTCGCCGCCGACTCCAACGCTGCCAACAGCTGCGGACTACGCCCCCAGTTCCCCGCTCCCGCACATTTGAGGTGGGAAATGATCACCGGTACCTGTGCGTGCCGGCCGATCAGAAAAGCCTCGTCCATCGCCTCCAGCACCGGTTCGAATTCGCTGCGCAAATGGGTGGTGTACACCGCACCGAAGGCCGTGAGTTCTTCACTCAGTTGCAGCACCTCATCGGTCTCGGCATTGAACGCGCTGGCGTAGGCCAGGCCTGTGGATAAACCGAGGGCGCCGGCCTCAAGACTCTCGTGCAACTGCACACGCATGGCGGTGATTTCAGCCGGTGTGGCGGTGCGATGCAGGTCGTCCATGTGGTTACTGCGCAGCGCAGTGTGGCCGATCAATGCCGCGACGTTCACCGCTGGATGAGCGCTTTCAACGGCGCTGCGATAATCGCTGAAACGGGGATAAACAAACGCCGCCGTGCTGCCCAACAAGTTCATCGGGTCCGGCGGATCGCTGCGCAAACTCACCGGTGAGGCGCTGATGCCACAGTTGCCGACAATCACCGTGGTCACACCCTGGCTGAGCTTGGGCAGCATCTGCGGCTGGCGGATGACCACCGTGTCGTCGTGGGTGTGGACATCGATAAAGCCCGGCGCCAGCACCCGGCCTGTCGCGTCGATTTCATGCTCGGCACACGCCGTCGACAAGTCGCCGATCGTCTCGATGCGCCCGTCACGCAACCCCACATCGGCGACATAACCCGGGGTGTTACTGCCATCGATGATCAGCGCCTGGCGAATCAGCGTGTCGTACTTCATATCAATCTCCAAGCGGCAGGCTGTCAGGGCCGCCGCGATAATCGTCGAGGGCCAGTTTGATCCGGCGCAGGCGTTCCTGATTGTCGTCAGGCAGGGCCAGGGCCAACTCGGTGGCGAGCAGGTCAATGGCCAGCAGCATGCCGTAGCGCGCCGCCGTGGGTTTGTAGATAAAACTGGTTTCCGCCGGTTGCAGCGGCAGCAGGACATCCGCCAACTGCGCCAGGGGCGAGTCGGCCAGGGTGATGGCGACGATGCGCGCGTCGTAGTTGCGCGCCAGCGCCACCACATCAAGCAACTCGGGGGTGAGGCCAGTGAGCGAGCAGACAATCAGCGCGTGTTCCGGCCCCAGGGTTGCAGCCGTGACGCGCATCATCACCGGGTCGTGGCTGGCGGCAATCGGATAGCCCAGGCGTACCAGACGCACCTGCAATTCATCGCTGCACAAGCTCGACGGCCCGCCCATGCCGAACGCGTGGATCATCCGCGCCTTGCCCAGCAGGTTGACCGCATCGACAAAGCTGGCCTGGTTGAAACCCGACAAGTGCTGGCGCAACGTCGCTTCGATATCGCCGAGAATCTGCCGATGAAATGCCGACTGTTCAGGCAACCCCGCCGGGTCCAGGAAGCGGCTGCCGACGCCGCTGGCCTGGGCCAATTGCAGGCGCAGATCGCGTAAGTCCCGGCAACCGACACTGCGGGCAAACCGCGATAAGGTCGCGGTACTGACCTCGGCCCGTTGGGACAGCTCTTCCAGGCTGGCCGAGGCGGCAAAGCCCACATCCTCCAGCATCAGCTTCGCGATACGCCCTTCGCCGGCGCTGAAGGAATCCTGGCGGGCGCGGATCTGGTAGAGGATGTCCATGGGGGCTCCGGGTTACAAAATGCAGGACAGACCGTAAGTCAGACCGAAGGCAACCACAGAGATCAGGGTCTCCAATACGGTCCAGGTCTTGAAGGTCTGGATCACCGTCATATTGAAGTATTCCTTGATCAGCCAGAAGCCGCCGTCGTTGACGTGGGAAAAGATCACCGAACCCGCGCCGGTCGCCAGCACCAGCAATTCCGGGTGTGGATAACCCAGGCCCAGGGCGACAGGCGCCACAACCCCGGATGCCGTGGTCATGGCGACCGTGGCTGAGCCCGTCGCAATCCGCATCAACGCCGCGAACAGCCAGCCCATCACCAGCGGCGACAAGTGGAAGGCATGGGCCAGGCCGAGAATTTCATTGGTAACGCCAGCGTCCACCAATATCCGGTTCAAACCGCCACCCGCACCCACCAGTAAGGTGATGCTCGCAGTGGGCGCCAGGCATTCATTGGTGAACCGGAGGATCGACTCGCGGTTGAAGCCCTGCGCCAGGCCCAGGGTCCAGAAGCTCACCAGGGTCGCCACCAGCAGCGCGATCACCGAGTTGCCGATAAACAGCAGGAACTGGTTGAAGCCGGTGCCCGGGGTGGAGATCACGTTGGCCCAGCCACCGATCATCATCAGCACCACCGGCAACAGGATAGTGCCCATGGTCAGTGTAAAGCTCGGCAAACGCTCGCGAGGTTCACGCTCGATGAATTGGCGTTCCAGCGGGTTTTCCGCCGGCAGGTGAATGCGCGGCACGATGAATTTGGCGTACAGCGGGCCGGCGATGATCGCCGTCGGGATACCGATGAGGATCGCATAGAGCACGGTCTGCCCCACCGACGCGTTATACGCCAGCACGGCCATCATCGCCGCCGGGTGTGGCGGCACCAACGCATGCACCACCGACAGGCCGGCGACCATCGGCAGGCCGACCATCAGGATCGATACCCCCACACGCCGCGCCACGGTAAAGGCGATCGGCACCAGCAACACAAAACCGACCTCGAAGAACAACGGCAGCCCCACCAGGAATGCGATGCACACCATGGCCCAATGGGCATTCCGTTCGCCGAAACGGTTGATCAGCGTGCGCGCGACCTGCTCGGCGCCACCGGACTCGGCCATCATCTTGCCGAGCATGGTGCCCAGCGCCACGACCAGGGCGATATGCCCCAGGGTTTTGCCGACGCCCGCCTCGTAGGAACCCATGATGGTGTCTGCCGGCATCCCGGCCATCAGCGCCAGGCCGATGGACACCAGGGTGATGACGATAAACGGGTTGAGTCGGTAACGTGCGATCAGCACGATCAAAGCAATGATGGCGATGGCAGCGTATGCCAACAGCCCGAAGCCCGGTGATGCGGCCATGCGGTACTCCTCGGAAAGGGTCACGTCGAATTGGTTGTGAAACTCATAAATCATTACCGAGGAGTATTTTCAAACTGCATGAAAGTAATTTTCGCCCACAGATAAGCGCTGTCGCGTCGGGGCATGCCCAAGGGCCGCGCATGAAAATTCGGGGGGTGTTCTTACATGAAGATCAGAGAAGGCTGGAAACTCAACGAATACCCTTGAGTCATAGAATGCACATCCACTGCTGCCAGGAAATCGAGCCCATGATTCGCACCACACTCGCCGCCGGCGCCCTGCTTCTCGCCGTGTGCGGCACTGCCGCCGCTGCCGACAACGCGGCGCTGAAAAAATGCATGGACGGCGCCAATACCACCGCCGACATGGTCAGCTGCAACGTCAAGGAGACCAAGGTGCAAGACACGCGCCTGAACAAAGCCTACAAGACCGCCCTCGCCGCCCAGGAAGGCACACGCAAACAGCAACTGCAGGACCTGCAGCGCCTGTGGATCAAATACCGTGACGCCAATTGCGCCTTCGCCGGCTCCGCCACCGGCGGCACCATCGACCAGGTCAACGGTTCCGGCTGCGTGCTGGACATGACCCAGACCCGCGCCCAGGAATTGGAAGACCTGGTCGGGCCGTAAAAATCAGTCGTGGTGAACCTTGGCGCGCTTGAGCAACTTCTTGCAGCGCTCAGACAAATGCAGCACGCGCAGATGCTTGCCGGCCTTGCTGTAGCGCTCGCGCAGGGTCATCAGCGCGGCAATCGCCGAGTAGTCGACAAAGCTCAGGTGACGGCAATCCAGCGTCACGTGGGCCGGGTCGTTGGCCGGGTCGAACTGGTTCAGGAAAGGCGTAGTCGAGGCAAAGAACAATGTCCCGTGCAGGCGATAGAGCTTGCTGCCGTCCGCTTCCAGATGCGCATCGGCATACAGCTCACGGGCCTGTTGCCAGGCAAAGTTCAGCGCCGCGATCACGATGCCACACAGCACGGCGGTGGCCAGGTCTGTGAACACCGTGATCACCGTCACCGCGATAATCACCAGCACATCATTGAGCGGCACCTTGTTGATCACCCGCAGGGACGCCCAGGCGAAGGTCTGTTGCGACACCACAAACATCACCCCGACCAGCGCCGCCAGCGGAATCCGCTCGATCAGCGGTGACAGAAACAAAATAAACAGCAGGATCATCACCCCGGCGAACACCCCGGAGAAACGCCCGCGCCCGCCGGAGCTGAGGTTAATCACGGTTTGCCCGATCATCGCGCAACCGCCCATGCCGCCGAACAGGCCCGAGAGCATATTCGCCGCGCCCAAGGCCACGCTCTCGCGGTCAGGGTAGCCACGGGTCTCGGTGATTTCGTCGGTGAGGTTCAGGGTCAGCAGGGTTTCCAGCAGGCCGACCATGGCCATCAGGAACGCATAAGGGGCGATGATGCCGAGGGTTTCCAGGGTCCAGGGGATCTGCGGCAGCGCGAAGGTCGGCAGGCCCCCGGCGATGTGGGCCATGTCGCCGAGGGTACGGGTCGGCAGGCCGAGCAGGTACACGGCCAGGCCAACGCCAAGGATCGCCACCAACGCGGGCGGCACCGCACGGGTGATGTGCGGCAGCAGGTAGACGATGGCCATGGTCACCAGCACCAGGCCGGTCATCACGTACAACGGCGTACCGCTGAGCCAGCGTTCACCGTTCTTGAAATGTTCCAACTGGGCCAGGGCAATGATGATCGCCAGGCCGTTGACGAACCCCAGCATCACCGGGTGCGGCACCATGCGCACCAGCTTGCCCAGGCGCAACACGCCGAACGCGACCATGATCAGCCCGCCCAGCAGCACCGTGGCCAGCAGGTATTCCACGCCGTGCTGCACCACCAGCGCGACGATCACCACCGCCATCGAGCCTGCCGCCCCGGACACCATGCCGGGCCGGCCGCCGAACAACGCCGTGAGGGTGCAGATGATAAAAGCGCCATAGAGCCCCATCAGCGGGTTGAGGTGGGCCACCAGGGCAAAGGCGATGCATTCGGGCAGCAACGCAAAGGACGTGGTGAGGCCGGCCAGGGCATCGGCGCGCAGACGGGTGAGGTTCATGAGGTACCAGGGCATTGCGGGGGATAAGGCGGGGAATGGTACGAAATTGAGCTCGGTGGGGCCAGTCTGAAAGATCGAGTGGCCCCAATCGGGTTTCAAGCGAACATCACACCATCTCGTCGCGAATCCACTCCACCACCGACGTACGCTTCGGCGCCCAGCCCAGCAACTCGCGGGCATGCTTGCCGCGCACGCGGCTGTTGGAGCCCAGGCCATAGTTGGCCATTTCATAGCCCCACTCGGCTTCAGCCTCGGCCAATGGCCAATCCTGTGGCTGGCCCAGGTTCAGGGCCTGGGCGATCGCCGTGGTCATGTCGATAAACGAGGCCTCGCCGCTCTCCACAAAGTAGAAGGTCCCCGGCACGTTCCTGGTCAGTGCCAGCAGGTACAGCGCCACCACGTCTTCAATGTGCACGTTGGACCAGATGTTCTGCCCGGTGCCGACATGGCGCACCACGCCGCTCTTGCGTGCCTGTTTGAGCAGGCGCGGCAGTTGCACGCTGTCGCGCTTCACACCCAGGCTGTGGCCGTAGATCAGGGTGTTGCAGATCACCGCCGAATTCACCCCGTCTTTGGCCGCTGCCAGGATCAGGTTGTCGATGGCCACGCGGGCAGCCTTGTCGACGGTCGGCTCCGGCAGGCTGTCTTCGAAGTAGATGACATCGCTGGACTTACCGCCCGAGGCATCCCCCACGATGCTCGAACCGCTGGTGTGCAGGAATGGCTTGTTCGAGCCTTTCAGCGCGGCCAGCAGGGTTTCCACCGCGACACGATGGTCGCTGCTCGCGGCATTGATCACCGCATCGGCTTTCTGCGCTTGCTCGGTCAACACAGCAGCATCGTCGAGGCTGCCGATCACCGGGTTGATGCCCAGGGCGGTCATTTCAGCCGCTTGCTCGGCGCTGCGTACCAGGCCGGTAACCGTGTGCCCGGCCTTGACCAGGCCAGTGGCGATAGAGCCGCCGATAAAACCGGCTGCGCCGGTAATGAATACGTTCATGGAGAGTGCTCCTGACGGGGTAAGTGATGGGTCCATTGTTACGGACTCATCCCTGATGAATAAGCCCGCACCGCCCAATTCACTCTTGCGTGACAGTCACGAATCAGCAGGCATACCGCGCCAGCTTGGCCTGGATAAAGTCCAGGAAGCACTGGATGCGCAGCGCCAATTGCGAGTTGCGGTAGAACACCGCGTGGATCGGTTGGCGATACCCGCTGTTGAACGCCTCCAGCACCGGCACCAGGCGCCCGGCATTGATGTCTTCGACGGTCATGAAGTTCGACAGGCAGCAAATCCCCTGCCCTTCCAACGCCAGCTGGCGCAGGGTTTCACCACTGGACGCGGCCACGCTGGGCTGGATCAGCCAGCGGTCACCTTCCACATGGCGCAGCGGCCAGTGGTTGAGGGTTTCGGTCTGGGTAAAACCCAGCAGGGTGTGATCGGCCAACTCGGCGACCGTCGTCGGCGTACCGTACTGCTTGAGGTAGTCGGGGCTGGCGAGGATATGCAGCGGGGTGCAGCCGAGGGACCGCGCATGCAGGGTGGAGTCGGCCAGGGCGCCGATGCGAATGGCGATATCGGTGCTCTGTTCCAGCAAGTCGATGATCAGGTCATCGCTGTTCAACTCCAGCTGAATCTCCGGATACAAACGACGGAATTCGGCAATGTACGGCACGATCCCATGCAACATGAACGGCACCGCCGCATTGATGCGCAGGCGCCCGGCAGGTTTTTTCTGGCGTGACGACAGGCGCTCTTCCAGCTCGTCCATCTGCGCCAGGATCAACTTGGCCTGCTCGAAGAAGTACTTGCCCTCTTCGGTCAGGTCCATGCGCCGCGTGGTGCGGTTGATCAGCGTAGTGTCGAGCTTGGCCTCCAGGCGCGACAAGGTGCGACTGACCGCCGACGGCGTCTGCCCAACCTGCTCCGCCGCCGCGGAAATCGAGCCGCACTCAATCACGCTGACGAAGATCTGTAGCTCATCGGATCGGGCTTTCACGGGCGGTCCTCGTTATCGGTGTGCAGCAGCTTACACCGAGAGGTTGAACACCTGCGCCAGATGCTGCTCGTAGCGCGCCACATCGGCTTCGATGGCCGGGCGTTTCATCACGTCCACACAGAGGAAGGTCGGCAGGCTGGTCATGCCGAGGAACTCATTGGCTTTGTGGAACGGGAAGTACACCGCGTCCACGCCCTTGGCTTCGAAGAAGTCAGTGGGGTCGTCGAAGGCTTGCTGCGGGGCATTCCAGGTCAGCGACAGCATGTATTGCTTGCCGTGGACCAGGCCGCCGCTGCCGTATTTCTGCGAGGCGTCGGAACGGGTGCGGCCATCGCTGGCGTACAGGCTGCCGTGGCCTTCGGTGAAGACTTCGTCGATGTACTTCTTGACGATCCATGGCGCGCCCATCCACCAGCCAGGCATCTGGTAGATGATCACGTCGGCCCAGAGGAATTTGGCGACCTCTTCGGCCACGTCATAGCCTTCGTCGATATGGGTGACTTTGACGTCAATGCCGCCTCGGTCCAACACGGCCAAGGCAGTGTCATGCAGGGTGGTGTTGTAGCGGCCATCGGAGTGGGCGAACTTTTTGCCGCCGTTGAGCAGGAGTACTTTTTTCATGGGAAGGCATCCAGAAGGTTGAAAATGTCTGGACGCAGACTATCGACCTCAGCCCTTGGGAATAAGCGGCCTCTGGGCAAAATACCTTTGATTTAAATGCACGAATACATCAACGATTGTTAACCACTGATCAGCAGATGCCCGCCCAACAGTGCCATGCCGATAAAAAATACGCGCTTGAACAACAGCGCACTGATGCGCTGGCGCACCACCTGGCCCAGCCACATGCCCAGCAGCGCCGGTACCAGCGCCAGTAACGACGCACTGATTTCGCCGCCGCCCAAGGTACCGCGCCAGGCCAGACCGGCGGCCAGCGCCAGGGTCGAGACCGTAAACGACAGCCCCAGCGCCTGCACCAGTTGATCGCGGTTCAATCCCAGCGCCTGCAGGTACGGCACGGCAGGAATCACAAACACACCGGTGGCCGAAGTAATGATGCCGGTGACCAGCCCACACACCGGGCCCAGCCAGCGCTCGGTTTGGGCCTTGACCTTGAACGTGGGCAGGAACAGTCCGCTCAGGGCATACACCAGCAACGCCGCGCCCAACGCGCGCACCACCCATTGGCCGCCGTCCATCCCCAGCCACACGGTGCCCAGCCCGGTGCCGAGAAAAATCAGCAGCAACATCGGCCACAGCCGCCGCAGCAACACACTCAGATGGCCGCCGAATGCCAATTGCCACAGGTTGGTAACGGTTGAGGGGATGATCAACAACGCCGCAGCCTGCGCCGGAAGCATAGCCAGACCGAGCATGCCCATGGCGATGGTGGGCAGGCCCAGGCCGATGACGCCCTTGACGGTGCCGGCGAGCAGGAAGGTGCCAATCACCAGCAAGGTAAGGGCCAGGCCGAGGTTTTGGTAAAACGCGAGGAAGGTATTCATGGGCCGAGTGTGCGACTTTTCGATGCGCTCGGAAATTCGCCATATACTGAGGCAGCCTCTTGTTTTGCATGAGGCTGAGGACATCACCGAGAACAAGTCCAGACACCCGAGCACCAGCCATGCACTTTGACCTGATCGACCTGCGCCTCTACCTGCACATCCTCGACACCGGCAATATCACCGCCGGCGCGGCCCGCAGTCATTTATCCCTGGCGGCCGCCAGCGCGCGCATCCGGGCGATGGAGGCGTCGCTGGGCATCGAGTTTCTCGACCGTGGGCGTCGAGGCGTCACCCCCACACCGGCGGGAAAGGCCTTGGCCCGTCACGCTCGCCTATTGTTGCAACAAGCCGAGCACCTGCAACAGGACCTCGCGGAATACGCCAACGGCGTCAAAGGCCAGGTGCGCCTGCTGTGCAACACCACCGCACTCAGCGAATACCTGCCGGAACTGCTCGCGGACTTTCTGCGCGAACACCCCAACCTCGATATCGACCTGCAGGAATTGCCCAGCCTGCGCATCACCCAGGCCTTGCGCCAGGGCACGGCGGAGCTGGGGATTATCTCCGACGCCGTGGACACCCACGGTTTGCAGACCGTGCCGTTTCGCGACGACCCATTGGTGCTGATCATGCCGCGTGAGCATCCCCTGGCAGGCGGTACGGTGAGCTTCGTCGACAGCCTGCAATACGACTTCGTGGGCTTAGGCACCGCCAGCGCACTCTCGGTGTACTTGGAAGAACAGGCCCTGCATGCGGGCTTTCGTGTGCAGACGCGCATCCGCGCCGAGGGTTTTGACGGGCTGATGCGCATGGTCGCCCGCGGCGCCGGCTTGGGCATCGTGCCCCAGGCGGCGTTGGCGCGCTGGCAATCGCCAACCCCCTTCACCGCCCAACCGTTGCAGGAAGCCTGGGCTCGCCGAACGCTGCTGCTATGCGCGCGCTCGTTCGAACACTTGCCGAGTTACGCCAGAGCCTTGTTCGACGCCTTGGCCTTGCCCTTGCGGAAAAACCCGTAATACACCGTCGACAGGATCAGCAGGAACGGCACGCCAAACACCAGGGTCATCTTGAACGCCTCGGTGAAGTACGTGGTGATCATCACCGCCCCCATCAGCACCAGGCCCAGCAAGGTGCTGTAGGGAAACAGGCGCAACTGGAACGACAACTTCGCGCCGCCATGACGCTTGCGATAGCGCCGGAAAAACAGGTGCGTGAGGAAGATCATGAACCAGGTGAAGATCGCGCCAAACATCGAGATCGCCATCATCAGGGTGAACGAGCTTTGCGGGTAGAGCACGTTCAACAGCGTCGCCAGGGCAATGCCCGAGCTGGACAACAGCAAGGCATTCAGCGGAATGCCGCTCTTGCTCAGTGCCCCCATGGACTTGGGCGCAAAGCCGGCGCGGGACAGGCTGAACATCATGCGCGTGGTGATGTAGAGCTGGCTGTTCATCGCCGACAACGCCGCGATCAGGATCACGAAATTCATCACCCCGGTGGCGCCGGGAATGCCGATGGTCTGCATCACCGTGACGAACGGGCTCTGGGTCTGGCCGGCCTGGTTCCACGGCACGATGGCGAGCATCAGCGCCAGGGTCAGCAGGTAAAACACCACCAACCGCACGATGGTCGCGCGAAAGGCTTTCTTCACGGCCTGCTCCGGGTCAGCCGCTTCACCGGCGGCCACGGCGATCATCTCGACGCTCAAGTAGCTGAAGATCGACACGATCACGGCGATCCACATGCCGCTCAACCCATGGGGGAAAAAGCCGTCGTGGGCCGTGTAGTTCTGCACGCCATAGTCCGGGTTGCCGGAGCCGAACACCACGTACACCGCCAGGATGATGAAGCCGACGATGGCGCTGATCTTGATCGTCGAAAACCAGTATTCGAAGTTGCCGAACGTCTTCACGCTGATGGCGTTGAGCAGGATCAGCACACTGGAAAACGACACGATCCACACCCATTCCGGCACGTTGGCGAACCAGTACTTCATGTACATCGCCACCGCCGTGACTTCGGCGCCCACCGCCAGCACAATCGCCGCCCAGTAGGCATAACGCACCAGGAACCCGGCCAGCGGGCTGATGTAGAACTCGGCATAGGCGCCGAAAGAGCCGGAGGTGGAGTGGGCCACCGTCATCTCGGCCAGGCAGCCCATCAGCAACAAGGTGATCAACGCGCCGATCGCGTAGCTCACCAGCACGCTGGGCCCGGCATAGCCAATGGCATAGGCGCTGCCCATGAACAACCCGGTGCCGATGGCGCCACCGATGGCGATCATGCTCATCTGGCCGGAAGTGAGCTGGCGCCTCAGGCCCAGTTCGCGATGGGTGATCTCGGCAAAGCCGTTGTCTGGCGTGGTCACGTTGTGTGCCCCTTTATTATTGTGGTTGTTGTCCAGCGTTTATTCAGGTGACGCTGTGGCGGACCTTGAATTGCGGTTGGTCCCAGGTGTTGTTATCGAGAATCTCACCGAGGATTTCCACCGCATCCCACACCTCTGTAAAACTCGTGTACAGCGGCGTAAACCCAAAGCGCATGATGCGCGGCTCGCGGTAATCACCGATCACGCCACGTGCGATCAGGGCCTGGATCACCGCATATCCCTCAGGGTGTTCGAAGCTCACATGGCTGCCACGCCGGGCGTGGTCGCGCGGCGTGATCAACACGAGGTTATGGGCGGCGCAGCGGCTTTCGACCAGTTCGATAAACAGGTCGGTCAATGCCAGGGACTTGCTGCGCAGGCTGGCCATATCGGTCTGTTCAAAAATCTCCAGGCCGCATTCCACCATCGCCAGCGACGTGATTGGCTGGGTGCCGCACAGGTAGCGGGCGATGCCGGCGCTCGGCGCGTAGCTGGATTCCATCGCGAACTGCCGGGTATGCCCGAACCAGCCCGACAGCGGCTGGTGCACCAGGTTCACCAGGGTCGGGCTGACCCACACAAATGCCTGGGAGCCCGGGCCGCCATTGAGGTATTTGTAGGTGCAGCCAATCGCATAGTCGGCACCGGCGCCGTGCAGGTCGATCGGCACCGCGCCGGCCGAGTGCGCCAGGTCCCAGATGCTCAGCGCGCCGCATTCGTGGCTCAAGGCGGTGAGCGCCTGCATGTCGTACATGTAGCCGGTCTTGTAGTTGACGTGGGTGAGCATCACCACCGCCACGTCCGCGTCGATGGCCTCGGGCAGTTCATCCGGGCGGTTGACCAGGCGCAGGGAATAGCCCTGTTGCAGCAACTCGGCGAGGCCCTGGGCGATGTACAAATCGGTGGGGAAGTTGCTCGCTTCGCTGACGATCACCTTGCGCGCAGGTTCACGTTGGCGCTGCACGCTCAAGGCGGCGCTGAGCACCTTGAACAGGTTGATCGAGGTGGTGTCGGTGATCACCACCTCACCGTCGCGCGCACCGATCAGCGGCGCCAGGCGGTTGCCCAGGCGCTGGGACAAGTCGGCCCAGCCGGCACTGTTCCAACTGCGGATCAAGCCATTGCCCCACTCTTGCGCGATGACCGCCTGCGCCCGCTCCAGCGCCGCCACTGGACGCGCGCCGAGGGAGTTGCCGTCCAGGTAGATAACGTCCTGCGGCAAGGCGAACTGGTGACGTAGCGGCGCCAGCGGGTCCTGGGTGTCGAGGGCTTGGCAGTGGCTGCGAGAGGTCATGGGCGGTCCTGGTTTTTGTAAGTGGAGATGCAGCAAATAATGAACGAAGATTTAGAGAATTTTCGTGCAAAGTGGTGGGCAACAGGCTAATTAAGCTGTAGAAAATTCGAATTTAACCCCTAAACACGCGGATTTATTCTAACCATGATCCTTGACGCTACCGACCTGCGCCTCCTGCATTTCCTGCAACAGGATGGCCGTATCAGCAACCAGGAACTGGCGGAAAAAGTCGCGTTGTCGCCGTCCGCCTGCCTGCGCCGCTTACGCCTGCTGGAGAGCGAAGGGATTATCAGCGGCTACCGCGCGGTGTTGAATGCCGAGCAACTGGGGATTGAACTGGAGGCTATCGTCCACCTGTCATTGCGCCAGGATGTGGAGGATTGGCATGAGACGTTTATCAAGAAGGTGCAAGGCTGGCCGGAGGTGGCCAGCGCGTACGTGATCACTGGCGCCAGCAACTATGTGCTGCGCGTGCAGGCGCGCAACCTCAAGCACTTTTCGGACTTTATCGTGAACCACCTGAACCGCACGGCGGGGGTGATGGATATACGCTCGGAGATTGTGTTGCAGAAGATCAAGGATCGGGATGAGGTGCTTGATCTGGTCGTTCGCAAATAGTCAGCCACGACACCGATCAAATGTGGAAGGGGGCTTGCTCTAGAGATAGAACGGGCAAACCGTAACCTGTGGCGAGCGGGCTTGCCACAGTTACAGTGTTCCTCCTTAACTGACCGGCATTAGGACTTGCCCCCTAACATACTTTTGACCGCATTTAGTCTTCGAGGGCGCGAACCCGCTGCATGCGTTTTTGCTCTACCGGCGCTGCGGCGGTTTGCAACTCAAAGTCAAAATCAATCTGCGCGAACCGCCCTTCCACGCCAAACTCCCGCGCCAGTTGCGGATCTTCGCTGAAGCGAATCTCGGCAATCAATTCGTCCCGCGTTGCATAGGCAAAATCATCATGCAGGTACGGGTCATCCGACAGGTTGATCTGCGTGGTCAGGTGCCGATACCCCGGCGCCGAGATGAAGAAGTGGATATGTGCCGGCCGCTGTCCGTGGCGCCCCAGTTGATCGAGCAACTGCTGGGTCGGCCCGGTCGGCGGGCAGCCGTAGCCCGACGGCACGATGCTGCGAAAGCGGTAGTTGCCCTGGGCGTCGGTCTCGATGCGGCGGCGCAGGTTGAATTCGGATTGCGTCGGGTCGAACCACGAATAGGTACCACCGGTATTGGCCTGCCACACATCGACAATCGCACCGGCCAACGGCTTGCCCTCGGTGTCGCGCACTTGCCCGCGCATAAACAGCGGCACCGCCTCGTCCTTGCCATCGTCCAGCCGTGCCTCGTACTTCGACAGCGGCGCGCCGGCCACATACAGCGGGCCTTCGATGGTGCGCGGGGTACCACCGGATTTGCCGGCTTCCTCGTCGGCGGCGTCCATCAGCATATCCAGGTAGTGCTCCAGGCCGAGCCCAGCGGCGAGCAGTCCAGCCTCCTGATTCTTGCCCAATTCATTGAGGTAGTTGACCGCCTTCCAGAACTCTTCCGGGGTCACTTCCAGGTCTTCGATGATGTTTACCGTATCGCGCAGGATCCGGTAAATCAGCGCCTTGGTGCGCGGGTTACCGCCGTCAGTGAGGTTGCCGCTGGCTTCTTCGAGAAACTGTTGGGCATGGGCAGTCTGGGACAGTCGGATGGACATGGTGCATTCCTCATCTTGTAGTTATTAGGGTGAAGACCGGCCTAGCGGTCGTCCTCATGGATCGACGAAGGGTGCCGGCACAAGGCGTTCACTTCGATGGCCATGTAGGGATAAAGCGGCAGTTGCATCAGCAGGTCATGCAGCTCTTGCACACTGTCGACATCGAACACGCTGTAGTTGGCGTAGAGCCCGGCGATGCGCCACAAGTGGCGCCACTTTCCTTGCTCTTGTAAACGTCGAGCCAGGGCTTTTTCGTCGGCCTTGAGGCGGGCGGCGCGCTCCGGGTTCATGTCGATGGGCAGGTTCACGGTCATTTTTACGTGGAACAACATGGCGGTGCCTCTTAGTGTTTGTCACGACGGAAGAACGCCAGGCGCTCTTCATCGATGGCCAGGCCCAGGCCCGGCAAATGGGAGACATGCAGCTGGAAGTCGCGGTACAGCGGCGGCTCGGTGAGGATGTCTTCGGTCAGCAGCAACTGGCCGAACAGCTCGGTGCCCCACGCCAACGTGTTCAGGGTGAGGAAGGCATGCGCCGACGCGAGGGTGCCGATCCCGCCTTCAAGCATGGTGCCGCCGTACAGGCCGATACCGGCGGCTTCGGCAATCGCGGCGGTGCGCAATACCGCGCGGGGGCCGCCGTTCTTGGCGATCTTCAGGGCGAACACCGAGGCCGCGCCTTCACGGGCCAGGTTGAAGGCATCTTCCACACACTCGATGGATTCGTCGGCCATGATCGGCACCGGACTCGACAGGTTGAGCCGGGCCATGCCGCCACGGTTATTGCGTGAGATCGGCTGTTCGATCAGGTCGACGCCATTGTCGCCGAGCACCTTGCACGCACGCAGGGCCACGGCTTCGTCCCAGGCCTGATTGACGTCGACGCGCACGCTGGCACGCTCGCCCAGGGCCTTTTTGATCGCAATGACATGGGCCAGGTCATGGCCGACTTCACCGGCACCGATCTTCAATTTGAAGATGCGGTGGCGGCGCAGGTCGAGCATCTTTTCGGCCTCGGCAATGTCCTGGGCGGTATTGCCGCTGGCGAGGGTCCAGGCCACCGGCAGCGCATCGCGCACACGCCCACCGAGCAGTTCGCTGACGGGCAGGTTCAGGCGCTTGCCGAGGGCGTCGAGCAAGGCGCTTTCGATACCGGATTTGGCAAAGGTGTTGCCGCGAATGCTGCGCTCCAGGCGCAACATGGCGGCGTTGATATTGCTGGCGTCCTGGCCGATCAGCAGTGGCGCGAAGTGGCGGTCGATGTTGACCTTGATGCTGTCGGGACTCTCGTTACCGTAGCTCAGGCCGCCGATGGTGGTGGACTCACCGATGCCTTCGATGCCGTCTGCGCAGCGCACGCGGATGATCACCAGGGTCTGGTTCTGCATGGTGTGCATCGCCAGCTTGTGCGGGCGAAGGGTGGGAAGGTCGACGATAATGGTCTCGATCGACTCGATGGCGCAAATCGGCATGGCAATACCCGTTGGGTTCTTTATAGATTTACGTCGATTCTGTGCCGCATTTTTCCTGGCTTCCAATATAGAATTGGTCTCAAGCAATACCCTCAAGGTATGAAAGGAGCCGTTATGGAACTGCGTCATCTGCGCTACTTCCAGGTGTTGGGGCAGACCCTCAACTTCACCCGCGCGGCCGAACGCCTGCACATCGCCCAGCCGCCGTTGAGCCGGCAGATCCAGCAATTGGAAGATGAATTGGGCGTGATTCTGCTGGAGCGTGGCCGACCGCTGCGGCTGACCGAGGCCGGGCGGTTTTTCTATGAGCACGCCAATGTGTTGCTCGAACAATTGGCCAAAGTCTGCGACAACACGCGACGCATCGGCCAGGGCGAGAAGACCTGGCTGGGCATTGGCTTTGCACCGTCGACCTTGTATGGCGTGCTGCCGGAATTGATTCGGCGGCTGCGCACCCATGACGCGTTGGAGCTGGAGTTGGGCTTGTCGGAGATGACCACTTTGCAGCAGGTCGAGGCGCTCAAGGCCGGGCGTATCGACGTGGGCTTCGGGCGCATTCGCATCGACGACCCGGCCATCGTCCAGCGCGTGCTGGTGGAGGATCGGTTGGTCGCCGTGCTGCCCGCCGGCCACCCCTTGCTCGCCGCCCCCGCGACCCTCGCCCAGCTGGCCGCCGAGCCGTTTGTGCTCTACCCCGGCAACCCGCGCCCCAGCTATGCCGACCATGTGATCGCGCTGTTCGACGCCCACGGCCTGAGCCTCAAGGTGGCGCAGTGGACCAACGAATTGCAGACCGCCATCGGCCTGGTCGGTGCGGGCATGGGCGTGACGCTGGTGCCGGCGTCGGTGCAGGTGCTGCATCGCGCAGATATTGGCTACACGCCGATTGTGGAAACGACGGCCACCTCGCCGATCATTCTCAGCCGACGGGTGAATGATCAGTCGCCAGGGCTTAGTCATTGTCTGCAGTTGGTTGAGGAACTGATCTGAAACCCTCCCAGGTTCAAGTACTGCGCATACGCTTGCGCTGCAACGTCTGGCTGGGGGACTCATCGAACAGTTTTCGATACTCCGCCGAGAACCGCCCCAGGTGGGTAAAGCCCCAGCCCAGGGCAATCTCGGAGATGGTGCGGATTGAACCGTGCTCAAGGATTTCCTGGCGCACGGCAATGAGTCGGTGCTTTTTCAGGTAGGCCATGGGCGACAGCGCGAAGTACTTGCGAAACGCATCGAACAGCTTGAACCGTGACACGCCGGCAGCGGCTTCCAGGTCTTCGAGGTGCAGCGCCTCGCGGGCGTTGGCGTGAATGTATTCGCGCGCACGGATCAGGTAATGGGGCAGTTTCACCCCCAGTACGGCGCGCAGTTCTTCCGAGTAGTTGTTCGGTTGGGCGAGGATCAGGCCCTTGATCAGCGAGCTTTCCAGGTCACGGGTAAACGCCGCCTGCTCATACAACTCACTGCTGCCTTCCAGCTCGGCAATGAAATAGCGCGCCATGCGCCACCACGACGCCGACGCGCCCTCCACCGCATCCATCACCGGCTCAAATTGCAGCGGCGCCTCGATCGGCCGTTGCAGCAAGCCTTCCAGCGATTCGCTCATCGCCGCCCGCGTGATCACCACTTGCAACTTGCGGCAGTCACCGGAAATCGCCAGCACCTGGTGCTCGTTGGGCGCGATGATCACGCCCTGATCGCGGTTGGAACCCAGGCACTCACCGTTCTTGCTCAACGCCTGCTCGCCCACCAGCGGCAGGCTCACGCTGTAGCTGCTGAAGTGCTCGGCGTCTTCGATATCGATGGTCACGTCGGTGCCGTATTCGATCACGCCCAGGGTGGTAGCGCGGGACTTGAACACGTTGGCACTGTGATGAAAACGCAGGCGCTCGGGCGTGCTCGTCGCCAGGCGGTGCGGCCCGCAAATGCCGGACATCCAGCTGCGGGCGCCTTCGAGGTCGAAGCGTTGAATATGGATATCGCGTGTCTGGCTACTCATCAGGTTGCACCCACGGCGGTTAGGCGGTTGCGCGCTCTGGCGGCGCGTCGTTGTGGTTCCACAGCAAGTTCTACGCCACGCCGGCCCGATTGCAACCGGGTGGATAGCAACCGTCAACTAAGTGGATAAACCGCAGGTGTTGACGCCCCTTGCTGCGCCAGACGGTCGCGCGTCGCGTCACCGTCCTGCACCACCGTGGGTATTTGCTGCCCAACTTTCCGGCCCACCTTCCCCCATTAAGCGGATAGCCCGCCACCTTGTCGCAGCCTCTTAATGGCCCACCTGTTTAGCCATAATCAAAAGGTGCCTCCCATGAGTGGTGCAAGAAGCGTCGAGCAATGGAAAAGCTTTATCGAAAGCTGCCTGGATTTTCGTCCGGCAGACGCCGTGTTCCGCATCGCCCGCGACATGTTCACCGAGCCGGAACTGTTTGATCTTGAGATGGAGCTGATCTTCGAGAAGAACTGGATCTACGCCTGCCATGAAAGCGAACTGGCCAATCACCACGACTTCGTGACGATGCGCGCCGGGCGCCAGCCGATGATCATCACCCGCGATGGCGAGGGCCGGCTCAATGCGCTGATCAACGCTTGCCAGCATCGCGGCACCACCCTCACCCGGGTCGGCAAGGGCAACCAGTCGACCTTCACCTGCCCGTTCCACGCCTGGTGCTACAAGAGCGATGGCCGGCTGGTGAAGGTCAAGGCGCCAGGGGAATACCCCGACGGTTTTGACAAAGCCACGCGCGGTTTGAAAAAGGCGCGCATCGACAGCTACAAGGGCTTTGTCTTCATCAGCCTGGATGTGAATGGCCGTGACAGCCTGGAAGACTTTCTCGGCGACGCCAAAGTGTTCTTCGACATGATGGTCGCGCAGTCCGCCTCCGGTGAACTTGAAGTGCTGCCGGGCAAGTCTGCCTACACCTACGACGGCAACTGGAAACTGCAAAACGAAAACGGCCTGGACGGTTATCACGTCAGCACCGTGCACTACAACTACGTGGCCACGGTGCAGCATCGCCAGCAGGTGAATACCGAAAACGGCAGCGGGTCCGCCAGCACCCTGGATTACAGCAAGCTCGGCGCCGGCGACGCCAACACCGATGACGGTTGGTTCGCCTTCAACAATGGCCACAGCGTGTTGTTCAGCGACATGCCTAACCCCAGCGTGCGCTCCGGCTACGCCACCATCATGCCGCGCCTGGTGCAAGAGCACGGCCAGCAGAAGGCCGAGTGGATGATGCACCGCCTGCGCAACCTGAACATCTACCCGAGCCTGTTCTTCCTCGACCAGATCAGCTCGCAGTTGCGCATCATCCGCCCGGTGGCGTGGAACAAGACCGAGATCATCAGCCAGTGCCTGGGGGTGAAGGGTGAATCCGACGCCGACCGTGAAAACCGTATTCGCCAGTTCGAGGACTTCTTCAACGTCTCGGGCATGGGTACCCCGGACGACCTGGTGGAATTTCGCGAAGCCCAGCGTGGTTTCCAGGGCCGCCTGGAGCGCTGGAGCGATATCTCACGCGGCAGCCACCGCTGGGAAACCGGGCCGACGCCGAACAGCGAGGCCATCGGCATTCAACCGGCCATGACCGGCACCGAGTTCACCCATGAAGGCCTGTACGTCAACCAGCACCGCAACTGGCAGCACTTCCTGCTCAAGGGCCTGGACCAACAAGCGCTGAAACTGCGGGAGGTGAAGTGATGAATGCGCCATTGCAGTACCGGATCGAGCAGTTTTTCTACCGTAAATCCGAGCTGTGCGACGCCCAGGACTGGGACGCCTATGTGCAGTTGTTCGACCCGCAAAGCGAATTCCACCTGCCGCAATGGGACTCGGAGCACGTCTACACCCGCGACCCCAAGCGTGAGATGTCACTGATCTATTACGCCAACCGTTCGGGCCTGGAAGACCGCGTGTTCCGCCTGCGCACCGGCAAGGCGGCGTCTGCCACACCGATGCCGCGCACCTTGCACCTGATCAACAACGTGCGCATCGCCGAGCAGGCGGATGGCACGTTGGAGGTCCGGTTGAACTGGCACACGCTGTTCTATCGGCTGGCCACGTCGGAGCAGTTCTACGGGCATGCCACCTATCGCCTCAAGCCCGATGGCGACAGCTGGCTGATCACCCGCAAGCACGCGCTGCTGCTTAACGACACGATCAATTCGGTGCTGGATTTCTATCACCTCTAAACGCGCCTTTGTGGCGAGCAGCCCTGTTGTGGCAAGCCCGCTTGCCACAGGTTGTGCGCACGTCATCAATAGGCGGAGATCCCCTACATGAATCACAAAGTGGCCTTCAGTTTTGCCGATGGCAAGACTCTGTTTTTCCCGGTGGGCGCCCATGAAATCCTGTTGGATGCGGCACTGCGCAATGGCATCAAGATTCCCCTGGATTGCCGCGAAGGCGTGTGCGGTACCTGCCAGGGCCGGTGCGAATCGGGGGATTACACCCAGGACTATGTGGACGAGGAAGCCCTCTCCAGCCTCGACCTGCAACAGCGCAAGATGCTCAGTTGCCAGACCCGGGTGAAGTCCGACGCGGCGTTCTACTTCGACTTTGATTCGAGCCTGTGTAATGCGCCAGGGCCGGTGCAGGTGCGCGCCACGGTAAGCGAGGTGCAGCAGGTGTCGGCCAGTACGGCGATCTTGACTGTGCGCTTGGACGCGTCGCTGGATTTTCTACCGGGCCAATATGCGCGCATCTCGGTGCCGGGCACGCAGAGCTGGCGCTCCTACTCTTTCGCCAACCGACCGGGCAATCAGCTGCAGTTCCTGATCCGCCTGCTACCGGATGGGGTGATGAGCAACTACCTGCGGGAACGTTGCCAGGTCGGCGATGCGTTGCTGATCGAGGCGCCGCTGGGGGCGTTCTACCTGCGTCATGTCAGCAAACCGTTGGTGCTGGTGGCCGGCGGCACCGGACTATCAGCGCTACTGGGCATGCTCGATGAACTGGCCGCCACGGGCTGCGAGCAGCCGGTGCACCTGTATTACGGCGTGCGCGGGGCTGAGGATTTATGCGAGGCGCAGCGTATCCATCAATACGCCTCGAAAATCCCCGGCTTTCGCTACACCGAAGTGCTGAGCGCCCCGTCGCCCGAGTGGTCCGGCAAACGCGGCTACCTCACCGAACATTTCGACCTGGCCGAATTGCGGGACAGATCGGCGGATATGTACGTGTGCGGCCCCCCGCCGATGGTCGAATCCATCCAACAATGGCTGGCGGATCAGGCACTTGATGGCGTTCAGCTGTATTACGAAAAGTTTACGCAGAGTAATATCTGACTCCTCAGCACTTCTGAGGGGCGGATGCGGCGTGCAATCAACCCCGAGAAAAACAAGTAGAAGGGAACGTTAATGGCGGATGACATGGTTAACCCGGTAGGCCTCAAGCGTGGCCTGAAGAACCGGCATATTCAGTTGATCGCCTTGGGAGGGGCGATTGGCACGGGGCTGTTCCTAGGTTCGGCCGGGGTACTCAAGTCGGCGGGGCCGTCGATGATCCTGGGCTACGCGATCGCCGGTTTCATCGCGTTCCTGATCATGCGCCAGCTCGGCGAGATGATCGTCGAAGAACCGGTGGCCGGCTCGTTCAGCCACTTCGCGCACAAATACTGGGGCGGTTACGCGGGCTTCCTGGCCGGCTGGAACTACTGGGTACTCTACGTGCTGGTGGGCATGGCCGAGCTGACCGCCGTGGGCAAGTACATCCAGTTCTGGTGGCCGGAAATTCCGACCTGGGTCAGCGCGCTGGTGTTCTTTGTCGCGGTGAACCTGATCAACACCCTGAACGTTAAATTCTTTGGTGAGGCCGAGTTCTGGTTTGCGATCATCAAGGTGGTGGCGATTGTCGGCATGATCATGCTCGGCTGCTACCTGCTGTTCAGCGGCACCGGCGGCCCGCAAGCCTCCATCAGCAACCTGTGGAGCCACGGCGGGTTCTTCCCGAATGGCGGCATGGGGCTGTTGATGTCCATGGCCTTCATCATGTTCTCGTTCGGCGGCCTGGAGCTGGTGGGTATTACCGCCGCCGAAGCCAGCGAACCACGCAAAGTGATCCCGAAAGCGATCAACCAGGTGGTGTACCGGATCCTGATTTTCTATGTCGGCGCATTGACCGTGCTGCTGTCGCTGTACCCATGGGATCAACTCCTGCAAACCCTCGGCGCGTCGGGCGATGCCTACAGCGGCAGCCCGTTTGTGCAGATCTTCTCGCTGATCGGCAACGACACCGCCGCCCACATCCTCAACTTTGTGGTGCTGACCGCAGCGCTGTCGGTGTACAACAGCGGCGTGTACTGCAACAGCCGCATGCTGTTCGGCCTGGCCGAGCAAGGTGATGCGCCGAAAGCGCTGATGAAGCTCAACAAGCAAGGCGTACCGCTGCGGGCCCTGGCGATCTCGGCGTTGGTGACGATGCTGTGCGTGGTGGTCAACTACGTGGCGCCGCAGAGTGCGCTGGAGTTGCTGTTCGCACTGGTGGTTGCCTCGCTGATGATCAACTGGGCGCTGATCAGCATCACCCACATCAAGTTCCGCAAGGCCATGGGCGAGCAAGGCGTGACGCCGTCGTTCAAGACCTTCTGGTTCCCGTTCAGCAACTACCTGTGCCTGGCGTTCATGCTGATGATCATCAGCGTGATGCTGGCGATCCCGGGTATTCGCGAGTCGGTGTACGCGATGCCGGTTTGGGTGGGGATTATCTACATTGCCTACCGGTTGCGAGTGAGTAAGACGAAAGCGGTCGCCGCCTCCCGCATTTGATTGCATTGCAAATGAAAAGCCCCGGTTATCCGGGGCTTTTTGTTTACAGCGTGGAGCGCACTCGCCACAGTTCGGGGAACAGCACCGTGTCGAGCATCTTGCGCAGGTAACCCACGCCTTCGGTGCCACCAGTGCCGGGCTGGAAGCCGATAATCCGCTCCACTGTGGTCACATGCCGGAAGCGCCATTGGCGGAAAGAATCCTCCAGGTCGATAAACTTCTCGGCCAATTGATACAAGTCCCAATACCGGCTCGGGTCGCGATACACCTCGCGCCACGCCGCCTCCACCGACTCATCGTGAATGGTCGCCGCCGTCGGGTCGCGCTCGGCACGCTTGGGGTCAATCGCCAGGCCCGCCTTGGCCATCAGGTTCACCGCTTCGTCATACAGCGACGGCGTGGCAATCGCTACCTGCAACTCCTGCAACAACTCAGGCCGATGGGCATGGGGTCGCAGCAGCGCCGCGCTCTTGTTGCCGAGGATAAATTCGATCTCGCGGTACTGGAACGACTGGAACCCGGACGACTGCCCCAGGAACGGGCGAATCGCCTTGTATTCCGACGGCGTCATGGTCGCCAGCACGGCCCAGGCGTGCACCAGTTGGTCGAAGATCCGCGACACCCGCGCCAGCATCTTGAACGCCGGCGGCAATTCGCCCAGGCGCACGTGTTCGCGGGCGGCCTTGAGTTCGTGGAGCATCAGTTTCATCCACAGCTCGGAGGTCTGGTGCTGGATGATGAAGAGCATTTCGTTGTGGTCCGGTGACAGCGGATGCTGGGCACTGAGCACTTTGCCCAGGTCCAGGTAATCGCCGTAGCTCATGGACTCGGAAAAATTCAGTTCGGCGTTATGCCATTCTTCCGGTGGCTGGTAGTCGGCAGAGAAAGGACATTGGCTCATCGCGTGGGCTCCTTGAGCGGTCGGAGAATGGCACGGACCGGGCTCGCGTCTAGGTTGGCGAAACGCAGCGGCAAGGCGATCAGTTCGTAGTCGCCCTCCGGTACGTCGTCGAGCACGATGCCTTCGAGAATCGCCATGCCATGCCGCGCCACAGCGTTGTGGGCGTCCATGGTCTTGGACTGTTGCGGGTCCAGGGAGGGTGTGTCGATGCCGATCAGGCGCACCCCCAGGCTGGCCAGCCGTTCAATGGTCTGCGGGGCGATGGCGGTGAAGTTCGAATCCCATTCGGTCAGCGGTGCTTGTGGATAAGTACGCAACAGCACGCGCTCCGGCAGGTTATCCACACGCCCGTCCAACTGATGCGGCTGCACCAGCGCGCCGCTGCCCAGGCAATGCAGCACCCGGCACGGGCCCATGTACACCTCCAGCGACACCTCCCCAATCGGCGCACCGTCCGCGCTGTAATGCAGCGGCGCATCCACATGGGCGCCGGTGTGCGGCGACAAGGTAATGCGCCCGACATTCACCGGGCACTCCGGGCCGAACTGCCACACACGCTCTTCCTGGAACGGCGTATCCCCCGGCCAGGTCGGGGTCGCCGTGCTCAAGGGCGGGCTGATGTCCCACCACGTTTTTATTGGGTTCATTTAAAGGCTCTCGGCGGTTACTGGGGTGAATGATACGAGGGCCAGCTGCGAATTTTCTTGCGAATTCCTGCGCCAAGCGGGAAATATTTCGCACTTACTGCGAAGAAATGGCCTATTTACGCTCAGAAGTGTCGCCTGGCCACAGTGGAGCTCCCACATTGACTACGCATGGCCTGAGGAGTCGTTTTCACCTGCGCTTCTGGGCATCCCGGTGTCGAGTTCAGACCACTGGCGCAACGCTCAAGGCCTTAGGGTGGATCTTTCCATTCCCTGCCTCGGAGGCATCATGTCCAAGCCCATCACCGTACTGCGCGACACCCACCCCCTGCCGGTCCTGGATGCCTGCAAATGGGAAAAGCTCGAAGGCGACCCGCACACCGTCAACCTCAACGCCTACACCAGCGAAGACGGCAGCAAGATCATGGGCACCTGGATCTGCACACCGGGCAAGTGGTACGTGGAATACGTGAAGTGGGAATACTGCCATTTCCAGGAAGGCTACTGCGTAATTACCCCGGAAGGCATGGAGCCAATCCATCTGCGTGCGGGGGATATCTTCGTGGTGGAGCCAGGGATGAAGGGGACGTGGGAAGTGGTCGAGACGGTGCGTAAGTATTTTGTGTTTGCTTAAATCGCTTCCAAAGCGGGCAACTTTGACATTGTTGTGGCGAGCGGGCTTGCCCCGCGTTGGGCTGCGCAGCAGCCCTGATCCAGACGCCGCGATCTTCCAGGAAGATCGCGGCGTTTTCCTTTAGGGCTGCTTCGCAGCCCAACGCGGGGCAAGCCCGCTCGCCACAGGAGGTCCCCTTACAAGGTTATTTGGGTTTGCGGTAGCTGTTGATAATCGCCGAGAAGTCCTTGCCCCCTTCGCCGCGCTGACTCATCGATTGATACAACTGCTGGGCCACGGCGCCAAGAATCACCGGTTGCTTGGCCTGGCGAGCGGCTTCGGTGGCCAGGCCCAGGTCCTTGAGCATCAAGTCCGCACCGAAACCGCCGGTATAACCACGGGACGACGGCGCGGTTTCGATCACGCCCGGCCAGGGGTTGTAGGTGTCGGAACTCCAGCAGCGCCCGGTGGAGCTGTTGATGATGCCGGCCAGCACCTGGGTGTCGATGCCCAGCGCGTCGCCCAAGGCCATGGCTTCGCTGACGCCGACCATAGTGATGCCCAACAGCAGGTTGTTGCAGATCTTGGCGATTTGGCCGGTGCCCACATCGCCGCAATGCACGATGTTGCGGCCCATCTGCGCCAGCACCGGTTGCAGGGTGGCGAACAGTTCCGGGGTGGCGCCAACCATGAAGGTCAGGGTGCCCGCCTGGGCGCCGCCCGTGCCGCCGGAGACCGGTGCATCGGCCATCACCACGCCTTGCTTGGCGGCAGCAGCGGCGACGTCGCGCGCGGTTTGCGGGTCGATGGTGCTGCAGTCCACTGCGGGCACGCCGTTGCCGATCCCGGCCAACACACCGTCTTCATTCAGCCAGACACTGCGCACATGGGCGGCGGCCGGCAGCATGGTAATCACCAACTCGGCGCCTTGGGCAGCGTCACGCGGCGAATCGCTGATGCTGCCGCCCAGTTCGGCGAGTTCCTTGAGTACCGTCTCGTTCAGGTCGAACAGGTTCAGCGCATGGCCGGCCTTGATCAGGTTGCGGGCCATGGGCGCGCCCATGTTGCCCAAGCCGATAAATGCAATCTTCATGGTCGTCTCCCGAATCAGCGCAGGTTGATGGTGGTGTTGACGCCATCGTTGACCGTGTCGTCGTCGAACCAGCGGCTGGTGACGGTTTTGGTCTGGGTGTAGAACTGCACCACTTGCTTGCCGTACGGGCCGAGGTCGCCGAGCTTGGAGCCGCGGGAACCGGTGAAGCTGAAGAACGGCACCGGCACCGGGATCGGGATGTTGATGCCGACCTGGCCCACATCGATTTCGCTCTGGAATTTACGCGCCGCCGCACCGCTCTGGGTGAACAGGCCGGTGCCGTTGCCGAAGGGGTTGGCGTTGACCAGCGCAATGGCCTGGTCGAGGGTGTCGACTTCCAGCACCACCAGCACCGGGCCGAAGATTTCCTGGGTGTAGATCTGCATATCGGTTGTCACGCCCGAGAACAGGGTCGGACCGACGAAGTTGCCGTGCTCGAAGCCCGGCACCTGGATGTCGCGGCCGTCCAGTTCCAGCTTGGCGCCTTCTTTCACGCCGCTTTCGATCAGTTCCAGGATGCGGGCCTTGGCGCGCTTGGAGATCACCGGGCCGACATCCGTGCCCGCTTCGCTGCCGGCGTTGACCTTGAGCTTTTGCGCCAGCGCTTTCAGATCCGGCAGCCATTGCTTGGCCGAGCCCACCAGCACCACCACCGAGGTGGCCATGCAACGCTGGCCCGCTGCGCCGAAACCGGCACCGACCAGCGCATTGAGGGTGTGTTCGCGATTGGCATCCGGCAGCACCACGGCGTGGTTCTTGGCGCCCATCATCGATTGCACGCGCTTGCCGTGCTTGCCCGCCAAGTCGTAGACGTGAGTACCGACAGCGGTCGAGCCGACGAAGGACACGGCCTTGATGTCTTTATGGGTGCACAGCGCATCCACCACATCCTTGCCGCCGTGCACCACGTTGAGCACACCCGCCGGTACGCCCGCTTCCAGCGCCAGTTCCACCAGCAGCAGGGTCGACAGCGGGTCTTGTTCGGACGGCTTGAGGACGAAGGTGTTACCGCAGGCGATGGCCATCGGGAACATCCACAGCGGAATCATCGCCGGGAAGTTGAACGGGGTAATGCCGGCACACACGCCGATGGGTTGGCGCAAGGTGTAGGTATCAACGCCACCGGCGACGTTCTCGGCGAACTCGCCCATTTGCAGGGTGCCGATGGAACAGGCGTGCTCCACCACTTCCAGGCCACGGAAAATATCGCCCTCGGCATCGGCAATGGTCTTGCCCTGCTCGGCGCTGAGGACCACGGCGATGCGCTTTGAATGTTCGCGGATCAAGGCTTGCAGCTTGAGCATGATGCGCATGCGCGCGCCGATCGGCGTCAGCTTCCAGGTCTGGAAGGCTTGATGGGCGGCGTCGATGGCAGCATTGACTTCATCGGCCGTGGCGAACGGGACTTTGGCCAGCACTTGCTGGGTAGCCGGGTTGACGATGTCTTGCCAATGGGTGGTCTTGGACTCGACCCACTCACCATTGATGAGCAACTTGACCTGTTGCACGGAAATATCGGCAGATGCGTTCATGTGGTCTCCAACTCTTATATTTATCTAGAGACAAGGCGCGTGAATCGCCTTGAAGAATGAGGCGTTCGGACTGTTTTTGGAGTATAGATGTGCAAATCTCTAATAAGAACGCACATAAAAGCCGGTCCAATATGCAAAAAAACATCACATCGCTGGGCTCCCTGAACTGGGATGACCTGAAGTTTTTCCTCGAAGTGGCCCGCACCCGCAAGGCCAGCGTCGCCGCCAAGCGCTTGGCAGTGGACTACACCACCGTGTCGCGGCGCATCAGCTCATTGGAAGTGTCGCTCGGTACCCTCCTGTTCGAAAAATCCCGGACCAACGGCTTCGTCCTCACCCCCGAAGGCCAGCGTTTGCTGGGGTATGCCGAGTCCATCGAAAGCACCCTGCACATGGCCTGCGAGCAGGTGTCCGGCTCCGGCGTGGCGCTGTCCGGCCATGTGCGCATGGGTTGCACCGAAGGCTTCGGCAGCTTCTTTGTCACCCCG
This sequence comes from Pseudomonas sp. SH10-3B, assembly GCF_019891415.1. NCBI lineage: Bacteria > Pseudomonadati > Pseudomonadota > Gammaproteobacteria > Pseudomonadales > Pseudomonadaceae > Pseudomonas > Pseudomonas sp. SH10-3B. The sequence goes on from NZ_JAFLXD010000022.1 coordinate 95,810, forward strand.
CAGTTGAGCCACTTCGTCGACACCTACCCGGCCATCTCGGTCGACATCCTGCCCCTGCCCCACTTCATCAGCCTGTCCAAGCGCGAAGCCGACATCGTCATCGCCCTGGAACGCCCAGAACACGGGCCCTACGTGTGCTGCAAACTGTGCGATTACAAACTGCAGCTGTACGCGACCCAGGAATACCTCGACCAACACCCGCCCATCCAACGCCCGGCCGACTTGGCCGAGCATCCGTTTATCAGCTATGTGGATGATCTGGCCTTCAGCTCGGAGTTGCTGTACCTGGCGAATGTAGTGCCCGGCGCCAGCGCCAGCCTGCGCAGCACCAGCGTGATTGCGCAGTACGTGGCAGCGCAGCAAGGGCGGTCGATGGCGATCTTGCCGTGCTTTCTGGCGGCGCAGGATCCACGGTTGCTGCCGGTGCTGGGGGAACAGATTTCAATCACTCGCCAGTTTTGGATGTATTGCCGTGAGGATCTGAGGAAGTTGAAGCGGATTACTCTGCTGTGGGATTACATCAGGGAAGTGACGGAGCAGAACCAGGGGTTGTTGATGGGGGAGACACGGGAGATTCGGTTTGCGGATTAAAGGGGTGGGCTGCGCGGTGTCTCTGTGAGATGGGCAAGGCCGTGGTGGATGACTTGACGCCGACGATGACGCCGGGCAGTTAAGCGAACATCGTTCAAATGTGGGAGGGGCGGTGCGACGATTCGACTTGCCCCCTCCCACAGTTAAGTGCATTTCAAGTTGAGAGGGATGCAGCCATTCAGTCCGCGATCACCACAATCGACACCCGACGATTCTCGGTACGCCCTGCTGCCGTGTCGTTGGCGGCCACCGGTTTACTGCTGCCCAGTCCGCGCAGTTGGATGTTTTGTTCTTTGATGCCCACGCTTTGCAGCACCGTCGCCACGCTTTTCGCGCGGCGCAGGGACAGTTGCTGGTTGTAGGCCTCTTTGCCCGAGGCGTCGGTGTGGCCGTCGATGCGGACACGTTCGATGCCTACGCCCAGCAAGGCCTTGCCGATGCGTTGGACGATCTCGGTGCTGGGTGGGTTGAGGGTTTCGACGTCGCTGCCAAACAGCACTTTGCCGGACAGGCCGAACGCCCAGCCGTCATCGGTAAGTTCGAATCCTTGTTGCTGGAGTACGGCGACTTGCGCCGGGGTCAGGCCTTTGGGGGGCGCTGTCTGGCAGCCGCCAAGGGCGAGCAGTGCCACCAGCAGGGTGATAAACGTAATGCGCGTGGTCGAAAACAAGGGATCAGCTCCTGTGTTGAACGTTGACGACGGGGCTCTCCGGCTCCGCCGTTTGCTGGCCACCCGAGGACAAACGCTTGGCCTGGTACATCGCCGCATCGGCGGCATTGAGCAAGGTGCCGGGGGTGACGCCATGCTCGGGGTAGATGGCGATACCAATACTGAGGGAGGTCAATACCTGGGTGTCGCCAGGCACGGCAATCGGCATGTCCATGCTGGCGATGATTTTGTCGGCGATGCGCTGGGCGTCTTCCACCTTGTGCAGCGGTGCCAGCAGGATGGCGAACTCATCACCGCCCAGGCGCGCCACCAGGTCATCTTCGCGCAATTGCGCACGTACGCGCTCGGCGACGGCCACCAGCACCGCATCACCTGCGGCATGGCCGAAGCTGTCATTGATCTCTTTGAAACGGTCGCTGTCGAGGTACAGCACGGCCACCTGCTCCTTGGCCTTGGCGGCGCCGCGCAGGGCGCGAATCAGGCGGCCTTCGAAGAACGCGCGATTGGGCAGGCCGGTGAGGCTGTCATGGTTGGCCTTGTGTGCAAGGGTCTCGTTTTCGCTTTGCAGGTGGCTTTGCCAGGCTTCCATCTCGCCGAGCAAGGCGTTGAAGTCGCTGCCCAGGCTGTCGAGTTCGGCGATGCGTGCCGGTGGCACGCGACGGTCGAAGTCGCGCTCGCTGCGGGCCGCGTGGGCCACGGCGGCGAGGCTTTGCAGCGGCTCCGTAATGCCGCGCAACAGACGCCGCGCCAAGTGCAGGGCGACCCAGGCGCTGAGGGCGGTGCAGATCAGGATTCCCGCCAGGCCGCTCAGCAGAAAGCGCAGCACGCTGCCGCCGTGGCCGGTCAGATGAATGCTGCCGATGGTTCGCCCCTGATGGAGGATCGGCTGGATGATGGGCTGTTCGAGCAAAGCGTGCGCCAGTTCCAGTTCGACCCGCGACAGCATCCCGGTTTCCGGGCGCGTCCAATACGCCAACAGCTTGCCATTGACATCGAATACTTCGGCCTCGGCCACTTCCTCGGTTGAGGCGATAAGGCTGAGGGCTTCGGTGGCTGCGGCGCTGTCATTGAACACCACCGCCGCTTCCACGGTGTAGTTGATGGAGCGGGCGATCAGGTGCAGGTTATGTTCGGCATACACCCGTAGCGCCAAGACGCCGAGCAGGGTCAGGGACACACTGGCCAGGGTCACCGCCATCAGCGCGAGGATCAGGTGCCCCCGGCCGATGACCGAACGCAAGGTCGGTCGCACTTTCATGGCGCAGACGCCCGACGACGGGACAGTTGCAACACGCTGGGATGAATGCGCACGCCGCTGCGCGCCACCGAATCGAGGTTGACCTCAAACGACACTTGCTCATCGCCCACCCGCAGGCAGAACAGACTGCCCACGGTGCACTGGTCGCCGCCTTCGCTGATGCTGAGCACCGGGTGGCCGACTAACGAGGCAAACAGGCGGCTGCGTTCGTCATTGCTGAGTTTGCCGATGTACACGGCATCGCAGGCGTTGACGACATCGGGGTGCTCGACCAGCAGGCGCCGCACCACGACCGGACGACCGGTGGCCTGGGTGGTGCCTTTGATCAGGTCGTCGGTGTATTGGGTCGGGCCGACGATGCACAGGCGCAGTTGCTCAGGCTCGACTGGCCAGCGGGCATAGCTGAGGATACCGAGTACCACTTGCGTGACCGCCTGGGCGCGCTGATCAGCCGGGCCCGGAGCCTCGGCAAAAACGCGGGGCGCCAGCAGGCATAGAACCGCCACCAGCAGCAGGCGTCTCCAGCTCAAACCACGCTCGGCCACGTTCATGCAGCGATTCTCTCAGGGGTTGTCGGGGTGATGCCGCAACGATAGCACAGCATCAGATAGTTCTGACTCCTGACCCAGCTCCAGCATCAACCCACTCAAGCGTTTGACCTTGCGTCGCACGGCCTCTTCAAACACGCCGCCACGGGGTTCGATCAGGCTGAACCAGCGCTTGGCGCGAGTGATGCCGGTGTAGATCAACTCTTTGGTGAGCACCGGGTTCAGCGCGTCCGGCAGGATCAGCGCTGTGTGGGTGAACTCCGAACCCTGGGATTTGTGCACGGTCATGGCGTACACGGTTTCCACATCATTGAGACGGCTGGGCAGTACAAATCGCACGCCACCCTGGCCATCGTTACGCGGGAAAGCCACGCGCAGCACCTGGGGGCCGCCGTCGCTTTCAGGCAGTTTGAGGGCAATGCCGATGTCGCCGTTCATCAAGCCTAGGCCGTAATCGTTGCGGGTCATCAACACCGGGCGGCCTTCGTACCATTGCTCATCGCCTTCAATCAGGCGCACTTTGCGCAAGGCGGCCGTGATGCGCAGGTTCAGCCCCTCCACCCCCCAAGGGCCCTTGCGCACGGCGCAGAGCAGTTGGAACGCATCGAAGGCTTGCAGCAGTTGTTGTGCCCAGTGGGTCCAGGCGAGGTCATCGCGCGGAGTGTCGACGGCGGGCCGCGCGCTGTGCAGCAGGTTGAGGTAATAGCGATAACCCTCGGCGCCACCGCCCTGCCCGTCCAGCACCAGGCGCTCCAGGGCGTGGTCGTGTTCGCCTTTGAGGCTGACGCAGAACAGGTCGCTGTGGCTGCGCGCGGCCAGCAGCTTGCGGGCCTCTTCGGCGTTTTGCTGGTTGACCCAGCGCGCCAGTTGGCCAATGCCGCTGCCTTCGCCGAAACGGCGCGAGTAGCGCAGCATCACCACTTGCTGCGCCAGGGGATGGCTGCCATCGAGGTCTTCATGCAGGCCACTGGCGCTGAGGTCTTCGCCGCTGACGGTTTGCAGCCATTGGCGGGTGTCGGGGCTGTACCAGCCGGCCTCGGCGTCGCGGCACAAATCACCGAGTACGGCGCCGGCCTCTACCGAGGCGAGTTGGTCCTTGTCGCCCAGCAACACCAGGCGGGCATGGGGCGGTAACGCGTCGAGCAGGTTAGCCATCATTTCCAGGTCGATCATCGAGGCTTCGTCGACCACCAGCACATCCAGGGGCAACGGATTGCCAAGGTGATGGCGAAAGTGCCGAGTGCCCGGGCGACTGCCCAGCAAGCGGTGAACCGTGGTGACCTGGGTCGGGATCTTTTCCTTCACGCTTTGCGGTACGTTCAGCGACAGCACTTGCTGGCTGATGGATTCGGTCAAACGCGCGGCGGCTTTACCGGTCGGCGCGGCCAGCCGGATGCGCAACGGGCTGCCGGACTCTACGGCGGGCGCCTGCAACAGCGCGAGCAAGCGCACCACGGTGGTGGTCTTGCCGGTGCCGGGGCCGCCGGTGACGATGCTGAATGCTCCGCGGGTGGCCAGGGCGCAGGCGAGTTTCTGCCAGTCGATCACGCCATCGGGCGGCGGTTGGTCAAACAAGCCATTCAAGCGCTGGGGCAAATCGGCGGCGACGCTTTCCAGGGTGGCAAGACGCTGGCGCAGTGCGCTGTCGATGCGCCGTTCGTAGGTCCAGTAGCGGCGCAGGTACAGGCGTTTGTCCGACAGTACCAAGGGACGACTGTGCGCCGATTCGCTGCCGTCCACCGCCAGGGCCACCAATGGGCTGACGGCCAGCGCGTGACACCAGTGGGCGCCGTCGAGGCCGTCGAGCAATTGCGACGGCAGCAGCATGGCGCCGGTTTGCAGGTCGCCTTCGGGCGGCAAGGACAGGGCAAAATCCGGCGCGTTGAGGGTTTCGAACAGGTCCAGGCACACATGGCCGTGGCCCAGTTGATGGCTGGTCAGCGCCGCCGCCACTAACACCAAGGGGTCGGCGTGTGGATCGAGTTCGTGCAGGAAGCCCACGAAGGCCTTGTCCAACGCCCGCAGCCAACCCCGCTCAACCCAACGCTCCAGCAGGTGCACCAGGTCGGCGGCGCGGCTCAAGGGCGCTAATGCCTCAAGCGGTAACGGCGACAGGCTCATAACAACACTCCTTGTTCCCAGGCGGGCTCAACCTTGGGCGGGATGGGCTTGCCCTGGAACAGCAGGTCCAAGCTTTCGATCAGCTCCCGTGGCGGCCGGGTGAAAAACGCCCCTCGGCTGACCGCCTGGGTGCCGCGCAGGAACAGGTACAGCGCGCCGCCGACATGACGGTCATAGTCGTAGTCCGGTAGGCGTGCCTTGAGTTGGCGATGCAGGGCCAGCAGGTAAAGCACGTATTGCAGGTCGTACCGATGCTCAAGGATCGACTGTTCCATGGCGTCCTTGGTGTAGGCCGAATCGTCGGGACCGAGCCAGTTGGATTTGTAGTCGGCCACGTAATAACGGCCATCGTGTTCGAAAGTCAGGTCGATAAACCCCTTGAACATGCCGTTGAGCAGCACCGCTTCGGCGGCGACGCGGGACACACCGTTGTGGGTGTGCTGGCACACCAGCTTGTCGAGGGCGAGCACGTCGACTTTATGGCTGGCGAACCAGAACTCCATTTCGATCTGGTAATGCTGCAGGTTGCTCAGGGCGACCTGGTCGTTATCCACCGGCAGCGGCGTTTGCAGCAGATGGCCTAGCCAGTCGCTGAGGGTGACGATCCAGCCTTCCCAGTTGCGGCGATTGCAGCGCGCGCCTACGGCTTGTTTGATCGCTTGCGAGGTCACGTTGAAGCCTTCTTCGCCGGCCCACTCCAGCAGACCGTGAAGGAAGGTGCCGGGGTTCGGACCGCGTGGGAAACGGTGTATGTCTGCGCCGGACGCTGCCACTTCACGCGGTGCGTCGGGGTCGAGGCGTTCGTCATCGAACAGCTTTTGCGCCTGTGGGCTTTCGGGCGCTTCGAGGTGGGCGACGCTCATGCTGTCGCCAATGCGCAAGGCACTGTAGGACGCGATCCACCAGTTCTCGGCGGCCTTGCGCTTAGGTAACAAGGGCGCGAGCAAGGTGGCGGTGTTGCGCGGCGGGTGGAACAGGGTGTCTTGGGCGTCGGGCACAGGGGTGTAGTGGATGGCCGCGCAGCCGTCCTGAAGGTCCAGCAACCAGCGCGCGAGGCCGGCGGACTCACTCAACGATGCTCCGGCGCCGAGCAAGTAACCCAACGCCGACAGGTGCAATACCGAACTGTTGCTGTTGCCACGCTTGAGGTCGGCAACGCCCAGCCAGCAGGCATGTTTGGCGCGGGTCAGGGCCACGTAGAACAAACGCAGGTCTTCGGCCAGGCGCTCATCGTCGGCCTGGGCGATCAACTCGGCGGTCGGACGCAGGCTGACGTGGGATTTGCCCTGTTCATCGTGGTAATGCAGCGGTAGGCGACTGCCGTCGACCGGCTTGGCCGAGCAGATGAAAGGCAGGAAGACCAGGTCGTACTCCAGGCCCTTGGATTTGTGAATGGTCACCACCTTGACCAGTTGCTCATCACTTTCCAGGCGCAGGATTTGCTCTTCACCGGCTTGACCGGATAACGCGAGGTGTTCGGCCAGGTGGCGGATCAACGCCTGTTCACCGTCCAGTTCCGACGCGGCTTGTTGCAACAACTCGCTGAGGTGCAACAGGTTGGTCAGCACACGTTCGCCGTCGCTGCGGGCGATCAGGATTTGCGGCAGTTTGAAATCGTGCAGCAGGCGACGCAGCATCGGCAGTACGCCTTGGGTGCGCCAGATCGCGCGGTAGCCACGGAACTGCATCACGCGGCTTTCCCACGCCAGTTCGTCCTGGTTCAGACGCTCCAGTTCCGGCAGTGACAGGTTCAAGGTGACGCAAGCCAGGGCAGCCCGTAGCGGCCGCTCGACGTCCGGCTCGGCGCAGGCCTTGAGCCAGGCAAGCAGGTCGTGGGCTTCCTGGGCGGCGAAGACGGAGTCCTTGTCCGATAGGTACACGCTACGCACGCCACGGGCGGCCAATTCGGCGCGCACGGCTTGGGCTTCCTTGCCGTCGCGCACGAGGATGGCGATGTCCGACGGCAGTACGCCTTTGAAGCTGTCGTCCGGCTGCAGGAAACCAGCCGTACCTTGCTGCCCGCCGTTGAGCAACTCGACAATCTGCGTGGCACAGGCGCCGGCCAGTTGTTGGCGGTACACCGCGTTGGAAACCGGCTGGTCGGTGGGCAGGTGCCAAAGGTTCATCGCCGGCAACGTTTGGCCGTCGACCTGCAGCTTTTCCTTGCGGCCTTGGGACAACACCGGGTGGAACGGCACCGGATTGTCGCCATTCGACTCCCGGAACAGGAACGCGCCCCGGCCCGTTTCCGCCCGCTGGAACACATGGTTCACCGCCTCGACCATCGCATGGCTGGAACGGAAGTTGGTGCCCAGGGTGTGGTGACGGCCGAGGGTGGATTTGCGCGCGCGCAGGTAGGTGTAGATATCGGCGCCGCGGAAGGCGTAGATCGCTTGCTTGGGGTCGCCAATCAGGAACAGGCCGCTGTCGAGGTGGTTCTCTTCGATACGGTAGATGCTGTCGAAGATGCTGTATTGCACCGGGTCGGTGTCCTGGAACTCGTCGATCAGGGCCACCGGGAACTGCTCGCGGATCACACTGGCCAGGCGCTCGCCGCCATCGGCTTGCAGGGCGGCGTTGAGGCGGATCAGCATGTCGTCGAAGCCCATTTCGGCACGCCGGCGTTTTTCTTCTTCGAAGCGGTTGCCCACCCAACCGGCAGCGTGTTGCAACACCGCCGCGTCAGGGGTTGGCAGCGCGTCGAGGGCGGCCTTGAGGCCGGCCATGGCGTCGATGCCGGGGTGTTGCGGCGGGTCGCCCTTCCAGGCTTCGGCCATGCCGTCGGGAGTTAGGCGGGTGAAGCCGGTGCCAATATCCAACTGTTCCAGGGTTTCGTCAGCGGCCCAGGCGCTGATCTTTTCGAACCAGGGCTCGAAGTAACGCGCTTGCATCTTGCGGCCGTCGACGGCTTTGGCGGCCACGGCTTGCAGGCAGATTTCGCGCAACTCGGCGGCCCATTGTTGCCAGGGAGCCTTGATGTTTATCAACGCTTCACGGCGTTCTTGCAGGCAAGCGTTGATCAACTCGGCGGGTTCGCGGGTTTCATCCGTCGGCCGTTCGCTGCCGAACAGTGCGCGCACGCGTGGCATCAACGCGGCCGGACCGCCCCAGTTGCTGCGTACCCAGTTGAGCGCGTCGTCGTGCATCGGGTAGCAGAACAGTCGCCAATAATCGCGCAGCACTTCGCCGAGCAGGTCGCTGTGGTCGGTTTCCAGGGTCTGGGTGAACAGGCTGCCGCTGTCGAACGCGTGTTCGCGCAGCATGCGCTGGCACCAACTGTGAATCGTGGAAACCGCCGCCTCATCCATCCACTGGGCTGCGATGTCCAGGCGGTTGGCGCAGGCGGGCCATTGCTCGGGGAGGTATTGCGCACGCAGGTCGGCGATCAACGCGTCGGGCTGCTCAATCTCTTCGCGGAAGAAACGTGCGGCTTCGGCAAGGCGAATGCGGATGCGTTCGCGCAGCTCTTTGGTGGCGGCATCGGTAAAGGTCACCACGAGGATTTGCGGCGGCAGCAGTTCACGGCCGAAACCGGACTCATCGCCACCGTGGCCAAGGACCAGACGCAGGTACAAGGCGGAGATGGTGAAGGTTTTGCCGGTACCGGCGCTGGCTTCAATCAGCTGGCTGCCATGCAACGGGAAGGCCAGGGCCAAGGGTTTGCTGCTCATGCGCCGGCCTCCTCGCCTGTGAGTGATCGCCATGGGGCGTTGATGAGCGGTCGATACAAGGTTTCGCACCAGCCTTCGAATTCTTCGCTGGCGACCAGGGCGGCGTAATCGGGGAACTGTCGGGTGAGCGCCGGGGTTTCGCGGCGCTCGCCGTCGGTGGTCAGGCCGTCGCCTTCATAGGCTTTGCTCGCGGCGGCGTGGGCTTTGACCGGATCGGTCTGGCTGAGCCAGGCGAAGGCGGTCTTGACGGCTACCGGGAGCGGTTCTCTCATGCCGCTGTGCCAGGCCAACAGCAGGTTGCCGAGGATTTCCCGGGCGATGGGCTGATCCAGCGGGGCCAGCAGCAACGTATCGTCGCTGGCCACCAACCCCGTGCTCAACGACAGGCCGCAGGCGCAGGCCACCACATGATTGACCCAAGGACGGATCAGGCGATGCCATTTGCGTGTTTTGATCGAGCCGATGCTATTGGGGATGGTGGTGACACTCAGCAATCCGCCATCACTGCGTCGATGCAGGCCGCTGATCCAGCCTTCCAGCGCTATACCTTGATGCTCGAAACTGATCGGTTCTGCAGCGGTGTGTGGCGTTGGCCAGAGAGCCAGCAAGTGCTGGTAGCGTTGCAACAAGTCGGGCAGGGGCTCAATGAGTTCGTTGCGCAGGCACTCGCCGAAACCGACCATCGGCAACAGGCCACTGCCTTGCAACCGCAGGGCCTGCGCGTTGAGGGCCTGGTCGAGGTGCTCGGGTTGGGACAGCGCAGCGTTCAACAGGCTATCGCTCAGGCTGTAGCGTTGCAGCGCGTCAAGCACGAAGGGCTCTTCATCGGCCAGGGGTACTTCGGCGGCTTCGAAGAACACTTTCAGACGCTGGCTGAAGAAGTGTTTGACCGGGTTGCGTAGGAAATCCTGTAACTGGCCGAGGCTCAGGGGCTCCTCCTGTTGGTGCTGCGCCAGTTGGTCTTCCTGTGTAACGGCATCCGGGACGGCGTGGAGTAACTGCCATTCGCGGGCGTAGCTGAACAGCGGATCACCTTCGTGGAAGTAGCGGGCGCTGAAGGGTTGGAGCGGGTGTTCCTGGGTCATCGCGTCCAGTAGCGGTGTTTCGTGTGCGTTGTGCCAGCCACCGGCGATATGGTCCCGCAGTTGGCCGATGAGTACAGAGGCCGGGCGCTCGCTGTTATCGCGGATGCTACGGCCGACCCAACTGATATAGAGCTGGTCACGGGCGGACAGCAGGGCTTCGAGTAGCAGGTAACGGTCGTCTTCACGGCGCGAACGGTCGCCGGGACGGTAGTCGCTGCCCATCAGGTCGAAATCCAGCGGTGGCTGGGCGCGTGGGTAGTCGCCGTCGTTCATGCCGAGCAGGCAGACGAGTTTGAAGGGGATGGCGCGCATGGGCATCAGGGTGCAGAAATTGACAGCTCCGGCGAGGAAGCGCTGGGACAGACGACCTTGGTCCAGGCCGGCCAGCCAGGCTTCGCGGACTACGGTAAGCGGTAACTCATCCTGTAGGCCGACGGACTCGCAGGTTTCCAACCAGGTTTCCCTGAGTTGCTCAAGCTGACCCAACAGGTAGTCGTCGTGCTCGCTGCTGGGTAGGAAGAATAGTTGCATCAGGCGTTGCAGACGCTCGCCCCATTCGTGGGGTGCTGCGGGTTGTGACAGCGCTTGATGGGCATCGCTGAGCGCATCAAGCAAAGCGACCAGGGGGCCGATCAAGGCCGCATCAAGCCCGCCGATTTCGTCGTAAGGCTCAATGCCTTCGCAGGCTGCACCGGTGCCGACGGCATAGCCTAGAAGCATGCGGCGAAGGCCAAATCGCCAGCTGTTTTGTTCCAGCTCACTCGGCAGACCGAGACCCGCGCGTTGCTCGGCGTTTAGCCCCCAACGGATGCCGGCGCCTTCGATCCAGCGGTGCAGCGTGGGCAGATCGCGCTCCTTGATGGCGAAGCGTTCGCGCAGGGCCGGGACGTCCAACAGGTCGAGAATCTCACTGACGGGGAAGCGGCTGTCGGGGAGTTTGAGCAAGTGTTCGACGGCGATCAGCAGGGGATCGCGGCCACGCTGGCCTTGATCGGTCAGGGTGAAGGGGATGAAGCGGGGATCAACTCTGTCCAGTTGACCGAATACCGCGCGGATATGCGGCGCATAGCTGTCGACGTCGGGGACCATGACGATGATGTCCCTTGGGCGAAGCGTGGGGTCGGCGCTGAAGCGTTGGAGCAGTTGGTCGTGGAGAATCTCGACTTCGCGTTGGGCGCTGTGGGCAATGTGGAAGCGGATGGAGGTATCACGCTCTAAATCGACAGCAGGCCATAGCTCGCGCGTCTCATTGAGTGGGCGCAGTTCGAGGATATCGTCCTGAAGCTGGTTGAGCAGTGTGGTGGGTTCGCTGTCGCTGAACAGGTCGATTCGGCCATCGCGAAAAGCGGCGCGGTAGCTGTTGGGATCGTCGTAACTGTCCAGCAGGCTGATGTAGTCGCGACCTTGTTTTCCCCAGGCGGCCAACAGCGGATGGGCGTGTTGGTGCAGGGTTTGTGGGTCGATGGTAACGGGCATGCCGGCTTTGCGTGCTTGGCGTTTGTATTCGTTACGCAGCAGGTCTTTGTCGGCGACGATGTCGGACCAATGGTGGCGACACGGGTTGTGCACGCACAGCAGGACTTGACTGAAACGGGCGAGGCCGGCCAACGCCTCGAGCGCTTGCGCGGGCAAGGAAGAGATCCCGAAGACAATCACCCGAGAAGGCAGCCCCTTCGGTGCTTCCTCAAGCGCATTGATACGTTCGATGAAGCGCTGATGCACGCCGGCGCGGCTTTCAGCCATGCCCTCTTCACCTACGTCCAACAACAGCGCACGCCATAACTCGGCTTGCCAGCAGTTGGCAGGGTTGAGTGGCTTGGATTCGCCTCGACCGTTACGCAATTGATGGCGGCCTGCGGCCCAGTCTTCCAGCCAATCAGCGCGATAGACCTGATATTGGTCGAACAGGTCCGCCAGTCGTTCCGCCAGCTGGTAGCGTTTGCGTAGGTCAGAGTCATGGGTCAAGAAGCGCTGCAACGGTTCGAAGTGCGGCTGATCGATGAGCTCCGGGAGCAGGCGCATCAGGCGCCAAGTGAGCGGGGCTTTATCGAGCAGGGATTTGGGAGGGATTTCGTCACGTCCCAGCACCATGCGATAGAGCTGCCACATGAAGCTGCCGGGGAGCTGTACATCGATGGCGGCGGCGATTCCGCAGCCACCCATATCGTCGTCTTCCGGGTCTTCAGCCAAGGCCAGTTTGAGCCACTGGGCAATGCCGTTGCTTTGTACCAGGGCGATTTCGTTTTCCAAGGGCGCCAAGGGATAACGGCGCATCCAACTCACCACCAGGCTGCGCAGTTCGTCCAGGCGGTTGCCGTGAACCACCATGAATCCAGCGCTGAGGAACGTCGCATCCGGCATAACGGCTTCCTTGGGAAAAGCAAAATCGAGGGCATGGACTTTAGCACTGAAGGCCACGCCGAGGCGCCTCTTCGCACTTTTCGACCGATCAAAACAAAACCCCATCTGCTTTCGCAAATGGGGTTTCGGAATTTAATCTTGACGATGACCTACTCTCACATGG
>NZ_JAFLXD010000023.1:0-102177 GCF_019891415.1 Pseudomonas sp. SH10-3B
CGACCCAGGAAGATTGGGATCACATCACCACCCTTGAGCAAGTGGTCGATTTGATTGTTCAACGCTCACAACTGTGTTGAAGCAACTGACGCCATCGCAGGCAAGCCAGCTCCCACACTAGACCGCATACAGTCCGGGCAACTCGTCACCTGTGGCGAGCGGGCTTGCCCCGCGCTGGGGCTGCGAAGCAGCCCCAAAACATAGCCCCCGGAGCTGTCTGGCACACTGCAGTGCTCTTATTGGGGCTGCTGCGCAGCCCAACGCGGGGCAAGCCCGCTCGCCACAGGTGACGAGTTGCCCGGACTGTATGCGGTCTAGTGTGGGAGCTGGCTTGCCTGCGATGGCGTCGGTAGGGCCTACCTGCAAGTCAGGGAATAAATGCCATCACTGAGGCTGGTGATCCCGAACCGCCTTCCAGTCCCAGTACACCTATCACTAACGTGGCGCCCTTGGCCGGAAGCCGGTCGAGGTGGGTCAGGCATTCCAGCACAATCCCATTTCCCGCCAACACGGCATGGTTTGTCGCGAAGGCGGTGCTTTGCCCTGGATCGACCCCGTGGGTATCAATGCCAACCCCGGCAATCTGGCGCTGTTCGAGTAAAAACCGAATCGCCGCTTCACCAACCCCAGGGAAGTGTGTGCCTTGTGCGTCCTGCCTAAAAAACGCTATCGGGTCGTTCCAGAGGTGTTGCCAGCCGGTGTACATCAGCACCACCGAGCCAGCTTCGATAAGCCCGTGCTGACGTTCCCACGCTTCAATATCCAGTGGGCTGATTTCGTAATCTGGATTGCTCTGGGTTTTACCGTGCACATCGATCACTACGGCGGGCCGCACCAAGTCTTCGGGTCGATAACCATCAATGCCCATCCCGTCGGCATAAAAACTGTTCGGCGCATTCATGTGCGTGGCGCTGTGTTCACCCATGCTGAAACGCCGCAGGAAATAGCCGTCCTTATCCCATGACGCGACGCCTTCAAACGCCACCGGCGGATCCCCCGGCCACAGCGGAATACGCGGGGTGATCGGGTGACTTAGGCTCAAGACCTTGCTGTGCTTATCCACCATTTTTGCCCTCCAACTGCCCCAACGGCACCCGCCGCTCTATCGCGCTCGACAAAATAATCGAGGTTTTGCTGAACCCGAACTTCGCTATTCGATTAATCAGGTTCTCCAGCTCCGGCATCGAGCCCACCGCCGCTTGCATGATCACGCACGGATCGCCCGTGACCCGGTGGCATTCGGTGAGTTCGGGGATTTCGGCCAGTGCGTCATACACCTTCTGGCTGCCATGGTTGGTCAACCTCAGCTCAATCACGCATTGAATCGGCAGGCCCACTTTCGACAGATCCACCTTGGCCTGGTACCCGGTGATCACCCCGCTGGCTTCCAGCTTGGCGACGCGCTCGGCCACGGCGGGGGCGGAGAGGTTTACCGTGCGGGCCAGTTGCGCGTAGGAGGCGCGGCCGTCTTCGAGCAGGGCGCTGAGGAGCATGCGGTCGTATTTGTCCATGATAAGGCTCTACTCGGGGATGGCTTTCGAAAACACGATTTATAGCCTTCATAACCATGCTTTGGAAAGTGTACTGGCGGTTTAAACAGGTTTTGTAACTTATGTTTAACGGCCTGTCTTTTTAGAATAAGCCTCTCTTATATCTGCCTTCGAGCCGCCCAATGCCTGGCACACGTCGCTTTCCCTTACCGTTGATCGCCGCTTTTTTTGCTCTGTATGTCATCTGGGGGTCCACCTACCTGGTGATTCGCATCGGCGTGGACTACTGGCCGCCGTTGCTGCTGGCGGGGATTCGATTCTGCACAGCGGGTGCGCTGATGTATGGCTACCTCAGATGGCGCGGGGTGCCAGCGCCGACGTGGCCACAATGGAAGGCCGCCGGGATGATCGGCATTTTGCTGCTCACCTTCGGTAATGGCGGCGTCACGTTGGCCGAACATGCGGGCGTGTCGTCCGGTGTGGCTGCCCTGGCGGTGGCGACCGTGCCGCTGTTCACCTTGCTGTGCGGGTTTTTCTGGGGGGCGCGCAATACGCGGCTGGAATGGGCCGGGGTGATCCTGGGGATTGTCGGCATCGCCATGCTCAACATGGGCAGCACCCTGCAATCGAGCCCGGTGGGCGCCGCCTTGTTGTTGTTCGCGGCGGCCTCGTGGGCATTCGGGTCCGTGTGGAGTCGGCAGTTGCCGCTGCCCCAGGGCGCGATGGCCAGCGCTGCGGAAATGCTGGTGGCGGGCGTGACATTGCTGATCGGCAGCGCGATTTCCGGTGAGCACCTGCAGGCCATGCCGCCGCTGGAGGGGTGGCTGGCGCTGGCCTACCTAACGGTGTTCGGCTCGATCATCGCCTTCAACGCCTATATGTACCTGCTCAAGCATGTGCGCCCGGCGGCCGCGACCAGCTATGCCTATGTGAACCCGGCGGTGGCGGTGTTACTGGGGATTGTGTTCGTGGGTGAATCCATCGGTCTGGAAGAGGGCTTGGCCATGCTGGTGATTATCAGCGCCGTGCTGTTGATCAGTCTGCCCCAGTGGCGAAAGCCCAAGCCGGAAATAAGGTAAACTGCCGCGCATTACGCCCTTGCGCTGAATTTTTCCTACGGTAAACACATGACTTTCGCCACACTTGGCCTGATCGAACCCTTGCTGCGCGCCCTTGAGACGCTTGGCTACCAGACCCCGACGCCGGTGCAGGCGCAAGCCATTCCGGCGGTGCTGGCCGGTCGCGACCTGATGGCTGCGGCCCAGACCGGTACCGGTAAAACCGCCGGTTTTGCCGTGCCATTGTTGCAACTGCTGACCATGGAAGGGCCGAAAGTCGCCGCTAACTCGGCGCGCGCGCTGATCCTGTGCCCGACCCGCGAGCTGGCCGAACAGGTTCACGCCAGCGTTGCCGAATACGCCCAAAACCTGCCGCTGACCACCTACGCGGTGTACGGCGGCGTAAGCATCAACCCGCAGATGATGAAGCTGCGCAAGGGCGTCGATGTCCTGGTCGCCACGCCGGGCCGCCTGATCGACCTGTTCCGCCAGAACGCGCTGAAACTCAACCAACTGCAAACCCTGGTGCTGGATGAAGCCGACCGCATGCTCGACCTGGGCTTCTCCGAAGAACTGGCGAACATCTACCGCATGCTGCCGAAAAAACGCCAGACCCTGCTGTTCTCCGCGACCTTCTCCGATGACATCCGCCAGCTCGCCGGGCAGATGCTCAACGACCCGCTGACCATCGAAGTCAGCCCGCGCAACGTCGCCGCCAATACCGTCAAGCAATGGGTAGTGCCGGTGGACAAGAAGCGCAAGGCGGAGCTGTTTGTGCACCTGATGCGCAAAGGCCGCTGGAAGCAGGTGCTGGTGTTCGCCAAGACCCGTAACGGCGTGGATGCGCTGGTGGATAAGTTGCAGGGCCTGGGCATCAATGCCGATGGCATCCATGGCGACAAGCCGCAAGCCACTCGCCAGCGTGCGCTGGACCGTTTCAAGTCGAGCGAAGTGCAGATCCTGGTGGCCACTGACGTCGCCGCCCGCGGCCTGGACATTGAAGACTTGCCGTTGGTGATCAACTTCGACCTGCCGATTGTGGCCGAGGACTACATCCACCGCATCGGCCGGACCGGCCGCGCAGGCAACACCGGTGAGGCGATTTCCCTGGTGTGTGCCGATGAAGTCAACATGCTCTCGGCCATCGAGATGCTGACCCGCCAGACCTTGACCCGCAAGATGGAACAGGACTTCGAGCCGGAGCATCGTGTGCCGGACACCGATGCCAGCGGTCAGGTGGTGAAGAAGCCGAAAAAACCGAAGAAGCCTAAGGCGTCCGGTGGTGGCGGTGGTAAGCGCAACCTCGGCAAGTGGGTGGACAGTGGTGAAGTGGCGCCGTCGGAGCCTTCGATCAAGCCGGTGCGTAAGGTGCCGGTGTTTAATACCGGGCCGCGTAAGAAGAAGTGATTTTTCGGGGTGGCTGATGGCCTCATCGGGGGCAAGTCGAATCGTCGCACCGCCCCTCCCACATTTTGAATGTATTCACAAATCAAACTGTGGGAGGGGGCTTGCCCCCGATGGCGGCTTTGAATTCACCGCAGATCTCAGCGGTTGAGCCACTCCAACATCCCCCGCCCAGCCGCTCTGCCACTGGCAAAACACCCCGTCAGCAAATACCCCCCGGTCGGCGCTTCCCAATCCAGCATCTCCCCCGCACAAAACACCCCCGGTAATTGCTTGAGCATCAAGCGCTCATCCAACGCTTCAAACGGCACGCCGCCTGCGGTGCTGATGGCTTCATCCATCGGCCGTGTCTTCACCAATGTCAGCGGCAACGCCTTGATAGCCCCCGCCAACTGCGCCGGATCATTGAAGTGTTCGGCAGGCGCCAACTCGCGCAACAGCGCCGCTTTGACCCCATCGAGGCCCAATTGACTGTGCAAATGCTTGCTCATCGAGCGTGAACCGCGTGGCTTGGCCAACGCCGCCTGAACCTTGTCCAGCGGCTTGCTGGGCAGCAAGTCGATATGCACCGTGGCCGAACCGTCGCGATTGATCGCCTCACGAATAGGCGCCGACAGCGCGTAGATCAAACTGCCCTCGATGCCGGTGGCGGTAATCACGCATTCGCCGAGTCGAGGCTTGTCATCCCCCAGGCCGATGGCGACGTTTTTCAGCGGCGCGCCGGCGAATTTGCTGAGCATCAATTCGCTCCAGGCCGACACTTCGAAGCCGCAGTTGCTCGGTTGCAATGCCACGTAAGGTACGCCTTTATCCTCCAGCAGCTTGAGCCACGCGCCGTCGGAACCCAGCCGCGACCAACTGCCGCCGCCGAGGGCCAGCAGCAGCGCATCGCTGTGGACGGTTTTCTCGCCTTCCGGGCTGTGGATAAGTAAATCGCCGTCGGCATTCCACCCCAACCAACGATGCCGGGTGTGGATAACCACGCCCTGGTCACGCAGGCGCTTGAGCCAGGCGCGCAGCAGCGGGGCGGCTTTCATATCCGTAGGAAACACGCGGCCGGAGGTGCCGATAAAGGTCTGGATACCCAGGCCGTGAATCCATTCGCACAACGCCTCGGCCCCAAATGCCCGCAGCAGTGGGGCGATGTTCGGTGCGCGCTCGGCGTAGCGCGACAGGAACGCCGGGTACGCTTCGGAGTGGGTGATGTTCATGCCGCCCACGCCAGCCAGCAGGAATTTGCGCCCCACTGACGGCATACCGTCGTACAGGTCAACCTGCACCCCGGCCAGGCTCAAGACTTCGGCGGCCATCAGCCCGGCTGGGCCGCCGCCGATGATGGTGACGTGTCGTGAGGAGATGTCGGGCATGGGCAGGGCTACGATCGCGGAAATAAGCCGAGCATTCTACCCGAGGAGCGCGGCGCTGCCTGATCAAAAAACGTACACCTTCCTACAGGCTATACGGATACAGGCTCTCAGACGCTTACGCTCAAGTTATCCACAGGCCGTTCCACAGGCATTGTGGGTAACGCCCACCGTTCAATGACAACCTGATGACGTCCACACCCGCTGCGCGCTGTGGTGCAGGATGCCGTGACGGCGGGCCAGGGCGGGACGATCCTTGCTGTAGCCGCCACCGATCACGCCCATCACCGGGATGTCGCGGCCCAGGCAATGGCGCATCACGCTTTCATCGCGGGCGGCTACGCCGGCGTCTGTCAGCTTGAGGTAGCCGAGGGCGTCATCCTTATGCACATCGACGCCGGCGTCGTACAGCACCAGGTCCGGCTGGTAGAGCGGCAAGAGGTAGTTGAGCGCGTCGTCCACCACCTGGAGGTACTCGGCATCGCCCATGCCCATGGGCAGCGGGATGTCCCAATCGCTCTGGGCCTTGCGGGCGGGGAAGTTCTTTTCGCAGTGCAGGGACACGGTGATCGCCTCCGGCGTGTCGTGGAGGATGCGCGCGGTGCCGTCGCCCTGGTGCACGTCGCAGTCGAAGATCAGCACGCGGTTGACCCGGCCGCTGGCCAGCAGGTAACGGCTGATCACTGCCAGGTCATTGAAGATGCAAAAGCCCGCCGGGTAATCGTAGTGGGCGTGGTGGGTGCCGCCCGCCAGGTGGCAGGCCAGGCCGTGTTCCAGGGCTTGCTCCGCCGCCAGGATCGAGCCGCCGACCGCGCGCACGGTGCGCCGCGCCAGGGCTTCGCTCCAGGGCAGGCCAATGCGCCGTTGGTCTTCGCGGGACAACTCGCCGCTCATGTAGCGTTCGATATACCCAGGTTCATGGGCGAGGGCCAGAATCTCCGGTGGGCACAACGACGGGCGCAGCAATTGGCTGTCCTCGGTCAGGCCGCTGGCCACCAGGTGGTCACGCAACAGGCGGAACTTGTCCATGGGGAACCGGTGGTCTGCCGGGAACTCAGGGCTGTAGTCATCGTGGTAGATCAATGGCAGGGGCATGGGAATTTCTGACGGGAACCTGCGAAGGATCTTACCAGCGCTGTACACTCACGCACATGGCAAGGGAGGGGACCCATGGAGCCGATACTGCAATTGGAAAGCGCACGCCTGGTCATGCGCCAATGGCGCGATGCCGACCTGACGGAGTTCGCGCGCATGTGCGCCGACCCGCAGGTGATGCGCTATTTCCCGGCCAAATTGAGCCACCTGGAAAGCGCCGCGTTGATCGGCCGGATTCGCGGCCACTTCGCCGAATACGGTTTTGGGCTGTGGGCGCTGCAGCGCAAAGACACCGGTGAGTTTATCGGCCTGACCGGGTTGCAGAATGTCAGCTTTGAAGCGGGCTTTACCCCGGCGGTGGAAATCGGCTGGCGCCTGGCCCGTGAGCATTGGGGCCTGGGTTATGCCAGTGAGGCGGCCTGGACCGCGCTGCGCTGTGGTTTCGACCGTTTGCAGTTGGACGAAATTGTCGCCTTCACCACTGAAGCCAATCAGCCATCACAAAAAGTCATGCAGGCCATCGGTATGCATTACGATCCGCTGGCTGATTTTGAACACCCCAAGGTTGCAGCCGATGACCCGCTGCGGCCCCACGTTTTGTACCGCATCACCCGCGCCCAATGGTTGGACACGCTGCACGGATAAGCAGCCCGGAATGCCCAATAGACCCCCTGTAGGAGCGAGCTTGCTCGCGAAGAACGCAAGAGCGCTGCTTTAAACCAGAAGCGCTGCGTTATCGTTAACGATCTTCGCGAGCAAGCTCGCTCCTACAGGTAGATACCGTTTTGCTCTGAGGAGAGTTTGAATGAGCCAAGTATTGGAAGATCTGGTGGACTTGCTGACCCTGGAGCCGATCGAGGAAAACCTCTTTCGCGGCCGCAGCCAGGACCTGGGTTTTCGCCAACTGTTCGGTGGCCAGGTGCTCGGCCAGTCGCTGTCGGCCGCCAGCCAGACCGTCGAAGAAGCGCGCCACGTGCATTCCCTGCACGGTTATTTCCTGCGCCCCGGCGATGCGAAGTTGCCGGTGGTGTATTCGGTCGACCGTGTACGCGATGGCGGCAGTTTCAGCACGCGCCGCGTGACGGCGATCCAGAAGGGCCACCCGATCTTTACCTGCAGCGCTTCGTTCCAATACGACGAAGCCGGCTTCGAGCACCAGACCACCATGCCCATGGTAGTCGGCCCGGAAAACCTGCCGTCGGAGCTGGAACTGACCCAGCAGCGCGCGCACCTGATCCCCGAGCATATGCGCGACAAGCTGCTGTGCCCCAAGCCGATCGAAGTGCGCCCGGTTACCGAAAAAGACCCGTTCAACCCGCAGCCGTCCGACCCGGTCAAGTACGTGTGGTTTCGGGCCGATGGTGCCCTGGCGGATACGCCGGCGCTACACAAATACCTGCTGGCCTACGCCTCGGACTTCGGCCTGCTGACCACCTCGTTGCTGCCCCATGGCAAGACCGTGTGGCAGAAAGACATGCAGGTCGCCAGCCTTGACCACGCGCTGTGGTTCCACGCCGACCTGCGTGCCGATGACTGGTTGCTGTATGCGATGGACAGCCCATGGGCGGGCAATTCCCGGGGTTTCTCCCGCGGTAGCGTGTATAACCGCGCCGGGCAACTGGTGGCGTCGGTGACCCAGGAAGGCTTGATCCGCCATCGCAAGGATTGGGCATGAGCCTGACGGACGTTAAGCACTGGGTGTTCGACATGGACGGTACCTTGACGGTAGCGGTGCATGACTTTGCAGCGATTCGCGTGGCCCTGGACATTCCCCCCGAGGACGACATCCTCACTCACCTCGCCGCTTTGCCGGCGGACATCGCGGCGGCCAAGCATGCCTGGTTGCTGGAGCATGAGCGCGAGCTGGCGCTGGGCTCCGTCGCGGCGGACGGTGCGGTGGAGCTGGTGCGCGAGCTGGCCGGGCGGGGTTATCGCCTGGGTATCTTGACCCGCAATGCGCGGGAGTTGGCGCATATCACCCTGGAGGCGATCGGCCTGGCGGACTGCTTTGCGGTCGAGGATGTGCTGGGGCGTGATGATGCGCCGCCCAAGCCGGACCCAGGTGGGTTGTTGAAATTGGCGGCGGCGTGGGCTGTATCGCCCAGCGAGATGGTGATGGTCGGCGATTACCGCTTTGACCTGGATTGCGGCCGGGCGGCAGGGGCGCGGACGGTGTTGGTCAACCTGCCGGAGAACCCGTGGCCGGAGCTGGCGGATTGGCATGCTGCAGACTGCGCTGCATTGCGCCGGATGATCTAACCCAAGCAATAGAGATCAAATGTGGGAGGGGCGGTTTCGTCAGTTATTGCTTGAACAGTACCTTCTGGCCCTCGGGCGACGTAAACATCCCATCCCCGTCATGCCCCACCCCCGGCACTTCCACCAGCGTCTGGCGCAACTGCGGATGGCGCTGCTTGAGGTAGTCAAAGTAGTTGTGCCCGCGAATCAGCCGATACGCGCCCTGGGTCTCGGCTTCGCAGCTTTTATCCAGCGCCGGGTGGTTCGGGTCGGTGTCCTGCTGGCCCAGCAGGTAAGTGATGTTGCGTGACACGTAGCCCTGCTCAAGCTGCTCGGCGCTTTGGCCTTTGGCATAGGTCGGCAGGTGCTGCATGCCGTACTTCCAGTCGTTGAAGCCTGGGCAACTGGCGGTCTCGAACTTCACCGGCCGCTGTGGGCTGAAGTAGGCATAGGACGAGGGGTTGGCCACCACATAGCGCAAGCTGACGCCCTCGGTTTGCAGGGTAGGGTGCGCGTGGCGGGTGAGGGCGAAGCGCTGCACCACTTGGCCGCCGCCGGAATGGCCGGCCACCACGATTTCCTTCAGCGCCGGGAACAGCGTGCGGTTGCCCAGGTGCTTGATGATCTGGTCGAGGGCGCCGAAAGAGCTGATCTGGCCCGGGCCGGTCGAGGCGTCGCCGGCCATCCAGTCATTGCCTTTCCAGCGCAGCACTTGGTTGTCCAGGTGGTTGCGCTGCATGTCGGACCCGTTCAGAAACTGCGGCGCGATCACCAGGGTGTTGGCGGCAACCCCGGCGTGTTCGGCGGCATCGATACCGCTTTGCAGATAGGTCTGCGCATTGCGCAGGCGCCCATGCACGATGATCAAGGCGCGGGTGACGTTGGGCAGTGGCTGGCGCCAGTCCTGGCTCAAGCCGAGGCTGAGGTCGCCAGCGTCGAGGTGAAAACGATCGGGACTGACCACCTTGACGCCGTGTTCCTTCTCGGCGGCCCAGGTCGTGGAACAGGTCAACATCAAGCTCAGCATTATTCCCGATAGCTTATTCATCTAAAGACTCTTGGCCGTAAACGTATCGCATTGAGTGATCTGGCCTTGGGCGAAGCCGGTCTTGAACCAGCGCACCCGCTGTGCCGAGGTGCCGTGGGTAAACGAGTCCGGCACCACGCGCCCTTGACCCTGTTGCTGCAAACGGTCATCACCGATGGCGTTGGCGGCGTTCAATGCTTCTTCAATATCGCCGGGTTCCAGCCAGTTCAGGCGCTTTTGCGCACGATTGGCCCACACACCGGCAAAGCAGTCGGCTTGCAGCTCCTGGCGTACCAGCAGGCCACCGTCGCCTTGCATCTGGCGGCCTTGCTGGCGGGCGGCCTGGAGCTTCGACGAAATGCCCAGCAATGTTTGGACGTGGTGCCCGACTTCGTGGGCGATCACGTAGGCCTGGGCGAAATCGCCGGCGGCCTGGAAGCGTTGCGACATTTCCCGGAAGAAATCCAGGTCCAGATAAACCTGCTGATCCGCCGGGCAATAGAACGGGCCGCTGGCCGAGGTGGCGCCACCACAGGCGGAATTGACCCGGCCACGGAACAGGATCAGTTTCGGGTTTTTGTAGACCAAGCCGTTTTCCTTGAACACCTGGCCCCAGGTGTCTTCGGTATCGCCCAGTACCGCCCGTACGAAGTCGGCTTGCTCATCGTTGGCCGGCGGCGCCTGGCGCGTTTGGGGGCTCACCGACGGTGCCTGCTCCATTTGGCCGGTCAACTGGCCGAGGATCTGCATCGGGTCCTGGCCGGTCAGCCAGCCGATGCCGACGATCAGCACAATCGCGGTCAGGCTCAGGCCCTTGCCGCCACCAAAGCGCATCCCACCACCGCCGCCGCCACTGTCATCGCGGGCATCCACCACGTTGTCGCTGCGTCGGCCTTTTTTCCATAGCATGGGGCAATCCTCTTGATCAGCCTTCTGTAGGCGCGAGCTTGCTCGCGAAAAACGCACAAACACCGCGTTTAACCAGATTGCCCGCTTTATCGTTAACGATTTTCGCGAGCAAGCTCGCTCCTACACTAATTTAGTGTCTGAGTATGGTCGGTATTAACGGCAATAGCCTTCGCCGGTGGCGACGATCAGGCAGTCTTTTTTATCCGCCAGCCATTTCAGTCCGGTCGCTTCGCCATCGCCGGCGCGCAGCAATTGCGGGCCGTCCGGGCGGGTGAAGGCGATGCCGTCTTCGCTGGCTTCACCCTTGAAGGTGCCTGAGTCATCGGCGTCGAGGCCGTATTGCATGGTGAGGATGTAGTGGCCACGGCCGATGCTGTTGTCCTTGGCGATGGTCAGGTTCAGGCCTTCGACACCGATCCATTTGCCGACCCATTGATCGGTGGGTGGGGTTTCGGGTACCAGGGTGGCCTGCACGGAAGGCGGCGCGGGTTTGGGCGCTGGCTTGGACTCCTGGTTGCAGGCGGTCAGCAGGGCAAGGGCAGAAAGAACAAAAAGAATTTTTTTCATTGCGGCAAGGCCTTGGTTAAAAAGTATGCAATGCGGGGGCTAAGGTGCAGCGTTGGACTCGAATGCGGTGATTTAGTGCGCTGTTCGCCCGGTGTTTGGTTATGCTCTCGGGGCAGACTCCAGCCCGGCTGCTAGATTACCGGGTTGAGCGCTGCTTCGTTCAGTGCTCAGCGTTCCGCCCGCCACGCAAGAGAATTCCATGACTGTCAGCACCCCCCTTTCCGGCGTCAACCACCCCTTCAAAGGCATTTTGCTGATCGTGTTGGCGACATTCCTGTTCTCCAGCCACGATGCCTTGTCCAAATACCTGGCCGGGTTCTACCCGATCGTGATGGTGGTGTGGGTGCGCTACGTGGTGCACACCTTGCTGATGGCCGGGATTTTCCTGCCGCAATCGGGGTTGCGCGTGCTGCGCAGTAAACGCCCGGGGATGCAGGTGGTGCGGGCCTTGTGCTTGCTGGGCACCAGCCTGTTTTTCACGACGGCGTTGCATTACATCCCATTGGCGGAAGCCACCGCGGTGAACTTCCTCGCACCGATCCTGGTGACAGCACTGTCAGTGCCGCTGCTTGGCGAGCACGTGACACGCGGCCAATGGCTGGCGGTGATCTGCGGTTTTGTCGGGGTGCTGGTGATCATTCATCCAGGCGGTGAGTTGTTTACGCCTGCGGTGTTGTTGCCGCTGTGCTCGGCGCTGTTCTTCTGCTTCTACCAACTGCTCACGCGCATCCTCAGCCAATACGATACCCCGACCACCAGCAACTTCTTCGCCGGGCTGTGCAATACCTTGGTGATGAGTGCGATGGTGCCGTTCTTCTGGCAGGTTCCCACGCTGTGGCATGGGGTGTTGATGCTGGCGCTGGGCACCTTTGGGATGACCGCACACTTGATGCTGACCCAGGCGTTCCGCTTTGCGGCACCGGCGTTGCTGGCGCCGTTCGGCTATTGCCAGATCGTGTTTGCGGGTTTGCTGGGCTGGCTGGTGTTCAACCATACCCCCGATGTGACCACGGTGGTCGGCATCGGGGTGATCTGCATGAGCGGGTTGGCCGCTGCCTGGCAGCAGCGGCGCAGGTGATCAGACGTCTACGGTAGGGATCTTGCGCGGTGCCATGAAGTACATCCAGGTCAGCGCAATGAAGTACATCGCCGGGATCAGGGTGAACAACACGGTGTAGTTGTTGTTGGTCACGGTGAGGATGTGACCGACGATCTGGGTCATGAACATGCCGCCGATGGCTGCACACATGCCGCCGAAACCGAACACCGTGCTCATCATGTGCTTGGGCGTGTAGTCCATCACCAGGCTCCAGATGTTGGCGGTCCACGCCTGATGCGCACCGATGGCCAGGGAGATGGCAAACACCGCGACCCACAGCTGGCTGGAGCCGGCCGCCATGATCACGCCGACGATGCAGCAGGCAAACAGCAGCATCGACAGCAACCGCGCCTTGATCGAGTTCATCCCCCGACCGATCAGGAATGACGACAGAATCCCCCCACCCACACTGCCGAAGTCGGCTGTCAGATAGATGATGATCAGCGGGATACCCATCTGGGTCACGTTGATACCCAGGTTGTACTGCTGGTTCAGGAACGGCGGCAGCCAATACAGGTAGAACCAGAACACCGGTGCGGTCAGGGCATAGGCGATGGCAAAGGCCCAAGTGCCGCGCATGCGCAGGATGCGGCTGAACGGTACGCCGGGTTGTTCCGGTTCGACTTCCCGTTGCACGTAGTCCAGTTCGGATTGTTTGACGCTCGGGTGGTCTTCCGGGTTGTAGTACTTCAAACCCCAGAACACCAGCCAGATCGCGCCCAGCGAGGCCATGCACAGGAACGCAGCCTGCCAGCCCCACACATGCAGGATCAGCGGCAGCAGCATCGGCGTCATCATTGCGCCGACGTTGGTACCGGCGTTGAAGATACCGGTGGCCACCGCACGCTCACCGGCGGGGAACCACAGGCGGGTGGTCTTCACGCAGGCCGGGTAGTTGGCGGCTTCGGTCAGCCCGAGGATAAAGCGGCAGACCATAAAACCGACCGCCGAAGTGGCCAAGCCATGGGCGCCAGTGGCCAGGCTCCACAACAGTACGGCGCAGAAGAACACGCGCTTGACGCCCACTCGGTCGATGAGTCGACCTTGCAGCACAAAACCGATGGCGTAGCCGACCTGGAACCAGAAGTTGATGTTGGCGTAGTCCATCGCCGTCCAGCTCATTTCCTTGGCCAGGATCGGTTGCATCACGCCCAGTGCGGCGCGGTCGATGTAGTTGAGGGTGGTGGCGAAGAACACCAGGGCCAGCATGCCCCAGCGGGTTTTACCGACGGCCATGGCGCCGCGGATCTTGTCGCCGATGCCGGCGTGCGGGGTGCCCGGGCGCGCGGCCAGGGCGGAATTTTGCGAAGGCATGTGGTTGTACCCGTTTTTTGAAATTTTTATGAGGTGTTGTGGGTCTTCTTTTGGGTGTCGCTGCGTGATTGATGGTGCGCAGTGGCTAAAAAATCGTCAATTCGCCAAAGAGGCTTAGTGTTCGATAATCGCACCAAAAACTAACCGGTTCGTACATTTTAATTGCTGCGGGTAGTCTGGGGGCGAATAATTTGCCATAAACAACAATTGCCGGGAGTCACCCATGCAACGTTCCATCGCCACCGTGTCTTTGAGCGGTACCCTGCCGGAGAAGCTCGAAGCCATTGCCGCCGCCGGGTTCGATGGGGTTGAGATCTTCGAGAACGACCTGTTGTATTACGACGGCAGCCCTCGGGAAGTTAGGCAGATGTGCGCCGACCTCGGCATTGCCATCACCTTGTTCCAGCCGTTTCGCGACTTTGAAGGCTGCCGCCGCGATCGCTTGGCGCGCAACCTGGAGCGCGCCGAGCGCAAGTTCGACCTGATGCAGGAGCTGGGCACCGACCTGGTGCTGGTGTGCAGCAATGCCTCGGCCGATTGCGTCGGCGATGAACGCATCCTGCTCGACGACCTCAGCCTGTTGGCCGAACACGCCGGTCGTCGCGGCCTGCGCATTGGCTATGAAGCGTTGGCCTGGGGCAAGCATGTAAACACCTGGCAGCAGGTATGGAACCTGGTGCGCCAGGTCGATCACCCGAGCCTGGGCGTGTTGCTCGACAGCTTCCATACGCTGTCGCTCAAGGGCGACCCGAGTGCCATCGCGCAGATCCCCGGCGACAAGATCTTCTTTGTGCAAATGGCCGACGCACCAATCCTGGCCATGGATGTGCTGGAGTGGAGCCGGCATTTTCGCTGCTTCCCCGGCCAAGGCGAATTCGACCTGGCGGGGTTCCTCGCGCCGATCATCAAGAGTGGCTACACCGGGCCGTTGTCCCTGGAAATTTTCAACGATGGCTTCCGCGCCGCGCCGACCCGCGCGAATGCGGCGGATGGCCTGCGTTCCTTGCTGTACCTGGAAGAGAAAACCCGCGAGCGCCTGCAACAGGAGGCGCCCGCGCAACCTGTCGAGATTCTGTTTGATACCCCCGCGGCCAGCGAGTACGACGGTATCGAGTTCCTCGAATTCGCCGTGGATGAAAATCTCGGCGCCAAGCTCACCCATTGGCTGGAGCGCCTGGGTTTCGTCAAGGCCGGCCAGCACCGCTCCAAGAGTGTGAGCCTGCTGCGCCAGGGCGATATCAACCTGATCCTCAACTGCGAACCGTATTCCTTTGCGCATAACTTTTTCGAGGCTCATGGGCCGTCGTTGTGCGCCACGGCGATTCGGGTCAAGGACAGCGCCAAGGCCTTGGAACGCGCGGTGGCCTACAAGGGCCAGCCCTATCGCGGCCTGGTCGGGCCCAACGAGCTGGAGCTGGCGGCGGTGCGCGCGCCGGATGGCAGCCTGATTTACCTGGTGGATCAGAGTGAGGGGGGGATCTACGACACCGACTTCAATCTGCAAGCGTCCAGCGCTGCCAGCGGTGGTTTGCTGCGCATCGACCATATGGCCATGGCCTTGCCGGCCGACAGCCTCGACAGCTGGGTGCTGTTCTACAAGAGCCTGCTGGATTTCGAAGCCGATGACGAAGTGGTGCTGCCCGACCCTTACGGCCTGGTGAAAAGCCGTGCGCTGCGCAGCCGTTGCAGCTCGATTCGCTTACCGCTGAATATTTCCGAGAACCGCAACACCGCGATTTCCCACGCGCTATCGAGTTATCGCGGCTCGGGTGTGCATCACATTGCCTTCGACTGTGCGGATATTTTCGCCGAAGTGCGCCGCGCCAAGGAGGCCGGGGTGCCGCTGCTGGATATCCCGCTCAACTACTACGACGACTTGGCTGCGCGCTTTGATTTCGATGATGAGTTCCTCAGCGAACTGGCGTACTACAACGTGTTGTACGACCGTGATGCCCAAGGCGGTGAGTTGTTTCATGTGTACACCGAGGCGTTCGAAGGACGGTTTTTCTTCGAGATCATCCAGCGCAAAAATGGCTATGCCGGCTACGGCGCGGCCAATGTGGCGGTGCGCCTGGCGGCGATGGCCAAATCCCGCAGCGGCGCAGTGCGCCAGTCACGGTTATAACCGCTGGCCAGGTGCTTCCTTCGGGGAGCGCCTCGGCCCATAATCGCGGCCTGCAAAATAAAAATGGCCGTGAGTGCACCATGACCCTGACTCCCGATCTCTCCGCTGTGTCAGACACACCGCGCAAGAGTCGCAAGAACAACCCGGAAAAGACCCGCGAGAACATTCTCCAGGAAGCCGTCGTCGAGTTTGTTCAGCAGGGCCTGTCCGGCGCTCGCGTGGATGCCATCGCCGAGCGCATCCATACTTCCAAACGCATGATCTATTACTACTTCGGTAGCAAGGAGCAGTTGTACGTCGAAGTGCTGGAGAAGCTCTACGGCGATATCCGCAACACCGAAACGCGCATGAACCTCACCGCCCTGGAACCGCGTGAAGCGATCCGCAGGCTGGTGGAGTTCACCTTTGATCACCACGATCAGAACGTCGATTTCGTGCGCATCGTCAGCATCGAAAATATCCACAACGCCGAATACGTGAAACGCTCGGACTCGATCAAGGCAATGAACAGCAACATCCTCGAAGCGCTGGGTGTCACCTTGCGCCGAGGGGCTGAGATGGGGCTGTTTCGCGAGGGGCTGGAACCGTTGGACGTGCACCTGCTGATCAACTCATTCAGCTTTTATCGGGTGTCCAACCGGCATACGTTCAGTGAGATCTTTCAGATCGAGTTGTCGGACGAGGCAATTAAACAGCGGCATCGCGAGATGATTTGTGAGTCGGTAATGCGCTACCTGCAGGCCTGAGTCCATCGCCTAACCCAATGTGGGAGGGGGCAAGCCCCCTCCCACATTTCAGGTATTCATGCTCTTGAAGTGCGCGAGCATGCGCTGCGCATCCGGTACCTGGCCACTGAACAGCTCAAACGCCTTCACCGCCTGGAACACTGCCATGTTGCCGCCATCCAGAGTGCGGCAGCCCAAGGCGCGGGCGTCGCGCAGCAGTTCGGTTTCCAGCGGGAAATACACAATTTCAGCCACCCACAGTTCGGCTCTCAACAGGGCCGCAGGCACCGGTGTGCCGGGCAGTTTGGCCATGCCCATGGGCGTGGTGTTGACCAGGCCATCGGCCTCGGCCATGGCGTTTTCAAGGTCGGTGCCAACCTGTGCGCGGCCGGTGCCGAAACGCTGGGCGAGGTTATCCACAAGGTCGTGGGCGCGGCTGGCGTCCACGTCGAAAATACTCAAGTGCTCCACTCCTTCCGCCAATAGCGCATGCGCCACGGCTGCGCCGGCGCCGCCCGCGCCCATCTGCACCACGCGTTGGCGCGGCACATCATTGAGGTTGCGGCGAAAACCCTCGGCAAATCCCAGGCAGTCGGTGTTATGGCCGATACGCTTGCCGTCCTTGAAGACCACGGTGTTGACCGCGCCGATGCCTCGGGCCTCGTCGGACAAATCGTCGAGCAGCGGCAGGATTGCCTGCTTGCATGGGTAGGTAATGTTCAATCCTGTGAAGTGCATCAGCTCGGCAGCGTGCAGCAGATCGGGCAGGGCGTTGATGTCCAGGTGCAAGGGCTCAAGGTCGATCAACCGATACAGGTAGCGCAAACCTTGGGCATCACCCTCCTGCTCATGCAGGGCAGGGGTGCGGGACGCCTGGATGCCGGCGCCGATCAGCCCGGCGAGAATGCGCGTTTTCATCGGTTCGACCCCTTCAACAACTGGCTGAAATGTTCCAGGGCCAGGTGGTAGCCATGGCTGCCGAAACCCGCGAGCACCGCCTTGGCGATGGGCGATACAAAGGAGTGGTGACGAAACGCTTCACGGGCATGCACATTGGATAAATGCACCTCGATCACCGGCACTTCACTGGCCACCAGGGCGTCGCGAATCGCCACCGAGGTGTGCGTCCAGGCCGCCGGGTTGATGACGATGCCAGCGCAGCGGGCGCGGGCGCCGTGGATCCAGTCCAGCAGTTCACCTTCGTGGTTGGTCTGGCGAAATTCGATTTTCAGCCCCAGTTGTTCGGCGCTGCGGCCACACAGAGCGGCCACGTCGGCCAGGGTTTCGTGGCCGTAGGTCGCAGGCTCGCGGGTGCCGAGCAGGTTGAGGTTGGGGCCGTTGAGCACCAGCACGATGGGCGGCATAAAGGGTATCTCCACAGTTCTTGTTCGTTGTGGGGATAAAATGTACTGGTTGGTTAATTTGGTCAATTGATGGCGGCGGATGTGTTCGATTATCGAACTGTTAATCAGGCGTGTCCGACACTCGAATCAGATTAGATATCAATTGAAAATCATTCTCGACAACGCTTAAGATGCCCGCCTGTTTCCTTTACATTCCAGGGAGTCGGTTTGTCGGACGTGGATCTCAAAGGCCTGTTTCTCAAGCACGCCGATACCCTGCGCGGGTATCTGGCGCGCAAGGTGCGGGACCCGCAGTTGGCGGCCGACCTGGTCCAGGAGAGCTTCCTGCGCCTGGCAGAAAAACCGGCCGGCGAGCGTATCGACAACTCCCAGGGCTATCTGTATCGAACGGCAAGCAATCTGCTGATCGACCATATTCGCCAGGAAGCGCGGCGCAAGACCGATTCCGTGCCCCATGAGGCGCTGGCCGAGATTGAAGATGAAGTCGCCGGGTTGGAGGCTCAGGCAATGGCGCAGCAACAGCGACAGGCATTGAAGCAGGCGTTGGCGGAGCTGCCGGAACGAACCCAGCAGATCTTCCATCTGAACCGTATAGAGGGCATGACCCACGCCCAGGTCGCCCGGCACCTGGACATCTCTGACAGTTCCGTGCAAAAGCACTTGGCCAAGGCGCTGGCGTATGTGATGCAGCGCTTGCAGGACGGTGAGGTGGCGCCATCCGACGAATGAATTACGGAAAAACCTCAGGTCAGACGTCACAGCGTTACATAACGAAAAATTCGAGATTCACACGTGAATAGCCAGGGTCAGCAACAGCACAGCATTACCGAGGAGGCCGCCGAGTGGGCGGTGCGCCTGCACGCCGGTGCCCTGACCGACCAGGAACAGGCCGAGCTGCGCCATTGGATCGCCTGCGACAGTCGCCACGAAGCGGCGCTGCGCTTTGCCGAGCAGACCTGGGCGGCGTTGGGCGAGGTGCATAAGGACGAGCCGGTGTATCGCCAGCGTCCGTCTGCGGCGGCGATGCCGGTGCGCCGAACCCCACGACGAAGGCCCTGGCAACGTGCGGCGGCGGTCGCGCTGGTCGTGGTGGTGGCCGGCGTCGGCTGGATGCGCGGGCCGGACGCCTGGCTGCGCATGCAGGCCGACTATGTCACCCAAAAGGGCGAGGTGCGCACCGTGCACCTGGCGGATGGCAGCACGGTGGAGCTGGATTCCGCCAGTGCCATTCGCCTGGACTATGACGGCGTGCAACGGCGAGTTCGCCTGATCCAGGGTTCGGCGATTTTTGCGGTGGCGCCGATGGGAGGGCAGGAGTCCCGTCCGTTCGTGGTGCAAAGCGCCGGCGGGCAGACGCGGGCGCTGGGCACGCGGTTTGTGGTGCAGCGCGAGGACGAGCGCCGGGCCTGGGTGGGCGTGTTGCAGCACAGCGTTGAGGTCTCGTTGCACGCCACACCGAGCAGAGGCCCGAGTGACCGCGTGCTCAAGGAAGGCCAGGCCGCTCGCTACAGCCCCGAGGACGGCATTATGCCGCTGGATCAATTCGACGTAGAGCGCGCCACCAGTTGGCGACGCGGGGTGCTGATCTTCGACCGGCAACCCTTGGCCAAGGTCGTCGAGCAGCTCAACCGCTACCGTCCTGGGCGAGTGGTGTTGACCAACTCGGCGCTGGGCGATCGCGAAGTCAGCGGCGTCTTCCGCCTCGACATGCTCGACACCGCCCTCGGCACCCTGACCCAGGAACTGCAAGTGCAACGCTTGGACCTGGCCGGCCTCAGCCTGATCTATTGATGACCCGGGGGGAGATCCGCTCCCACCCGCCTAAAACCCCCTGCTGAAAAACTTTTGAAAAAGTCTTACTGACTTCCTGCGCTTCGTACGTCTTGCTAGGTGAGAAGCATTCGCATAAACAAAAAATACGATCAGCGCAGGGAAACCAGAAATGTCAGCACTCACCAAGGGGCGTATCACCGGTAGCCGGTTAGCCCTGGCCATCCACCTGGGCCTGTTCGCCGCGGCAGCTCCCGTGTACGCGGCTCAGCCTCAAGCGGGCGCTGCCCAACCTGCCGTGCTGGCGTTCGATATCCCTGGGCAATCCTTGGGCAGTGCCGTATTGGCTTTCGCCGATCAGGCCGGTTTGCAGGTGCTGTTCGACAGTCAGCGCCTGCAAGGCTTGAGCAGCACCGCGCTCAAAGGCAGTTTCAGCGTGCAGGAAGGGCTTGGCCGTTTGCTCGGCGCCGCACCGGTGGAGTATCGCTTTACCAGCGAGCGCCAGGTCACCCTTAACCGTGTCAGCGACGACCACGCGGGTGCCATCACCGTCGGCACCACCACCATCAACGGCAACACCAATGGCCAGGCCAGCGACTGGGTGTACCAGAGCCCAAAGTCGGTGGCGGTGATCAGCCGTGACATGATCGACAAACGCCCGCCCCGTCACGCCGCCGACATGCTTGAAGAAACCGCCGGCGTCTACACCGCCGTCAACCAGCGCGACCCCGGCCTGTCGGTGAATATTCGCGGTGTGCAGGACTATGGCCGCGTGAACATGAACATCGACGGCATGCGCCAGAACTTCAACGTCAACGGCCACCAGCAACGCAACGGCACCATGCTGATCGACCCGGAGTTCATCTCCAGCATCGAGATCGACAAGGGCAGTCAGTCGGGGCAGGGCGGTGCGGCGGTGCTGGGTGGCATTGCTTCGTTCAAGACTCTGGATGCCAGTGAGTTTCTCAAGGACGGCAAGGACTACGGCGGCCGCCTTCGCGCCGGCAGCGGCATCGGTGAGCTGGGTAACGGCACCGACTTCAACGGCAGCGGCGTGTTTGCCTTTGGTGATGAGCGCGGCGATGTATTGCTGGGCTACAGCGAGCGGCATTTCGGCAACTACCGCGCCGGTACCCACAACGACCAGAAACTGGGCACTAACATGCGTGCCCGCAAGGCCATGCCCGGCGCGTTCGATGATTGGTTGAACAGCGAAGTCGGGGATATGGGCAGCGTGACCCGCTCGCAGATCCTCAAGCTGGGCCTCAACCTGCCCAATGACCAGCGCGTACAGCTGAGCTACCTGGAAAGCGACAGTGACAGCAACGACGCCTGGGCCTATACCAGCGACGATAACCAGAGCGTCTTCTACCAACGGGTCAGCAAGAACAACCTCAACGCCAAGAACTTTGCGCTGGACTACAGCTATACGCCGGATAACCCGCTGATCGACCTCAAGGCCAAGGTGTATTACGTCACCACCCAGCTGGATCGAAGCAACGCAGCCAATGGGGCAACGGTAGGCACGGGCAACTATGTAGGGGCCTATACCGACCACTTCCAGACCGATACCTGGGGCCTGCAGGGCGATAACACCTCGCGCTTTGATTTCGGCGAGGGCGGGCATGTGAGCTGGAACTACGGCATGGAGCTGTATCAGGACGAGTTCAAGCCACGCACCAACAAGGTCGAAGCCGTCAACAACCTCGGCTTGCTGCCCTACGCCGAGGGCGGCACGCCGGGGGGCAAGCGCACCATCGCCAGCCTGTTCAATAACCTGCAATACGAATACGGCGATTGGCTGACCCTCGATGGCGGCCTGCGGTATGACCGTTATCGGCTCGAAGGCGAAACCGGGCTGACCCTGTACCGTCGTGATCGCTTCTACAGCAGCCTGGTGGGCGCCAAGCGTGTCGCTGAGGTCTACGACATTGATCGCGAGGAAGGGCAGTTCTCCCCCACCTTCGGCATCGCCGTCAAACCTGGCCTGGACTGGCTGCAACTCTATACGCGCTGGGGCAAGGGCTGGCGACCGCCGGCAGTGACCGAAACCTTCATGACCGGCCGTCCCCATGGTGGCGGTTCGGGTGAGCGTGTGTTCCCCAATCCTTACCTCAAGCCAGAGGAGTCGAAGGACTGGGAAGTGGGGATGAACGTATTCAAGGAAGGGCTGCTGTTCGGTGACGACCGCCTGGGCGTCAAGGTGGCTTACTTTGATACCAGGATTGAAAATTTCTCCTTTCTCAACACCAGCGTCAGCCTTCCAGAAACCACCGCAGGTGGTTTTCTCGGGAACATGGCCTACGTCAACAACACCAATCCCACGCGTTTTCGTGGGCTTGAGTACCAGCTCAACTACGACATGGGCCGCGCGTACGCCAACCTCAGTTACACCCACATGATCGGCAGCAATGAGTTCTGCTCGAAGAACTATTACCTGGGGGGCGCGAAGAAGAATGGCCCCAGTACTTCGCGTATCGAGCGCTATGTCGACGCGAACGGCGTTTCCCGCATCCGCTTCGTGACCAGCTATGAAGTGCTGGACGATGACGTCGCCAACAACAAGGAGAGCTGTGGCCGGATCATGGGCAACGCCACCTATATGCCTGCCGACCGTGGCTCCTTGACCTTGGGCGCGCGCTTTCTGGACAAGCGCCTGGATACCGGCGTGCGCGTGCGCTACAGCGCGGGCAATGGCGAAAACCTCAATCAACAGGGTTACGACTTGCTCGACCAGGCGATGTGGCCGCAATACACCCTCTACGACCTGTACGCCAGTTACTGGATGACCGATCACTTGAACATTGCACTGGCGTTGGAAAACGCCACCGATGA
The DNA here is from genome assembly GCF_019891415.1 of Pseudomonas sp. SH10-3B. Classification (NCBI taxonomy): domain Bacteria; kingdom Pseudomonadati; phylum Pseudomonadota; class Gammaproteobacteria; order Pseudomonadales; family Pseudomonadaceae; genus Pseudomonas; species Pseudomonas sp. SH10-3B. The sequence goes on from NZ_JAFLXD010000023.1 coordinate 22,385, forward strand.
AGCCTATTTCGTCGCCATGGGCGATGCCAACAACCTCAGCCTGGCCCGCGGTCGCACGCTGAGCGGGATGCTGGAATACAAATTCTGATCAACGTGCATCGGCACGTGATTAACGGTTTTACCCAACGGTGGGTAAAAAAGTGCGCCGCTTGTGCGTACTCATCAATAGCGTTGTTTAACGAGGTTTAGTGATGACTATTTCTGTTAGCTACGATTCTGGCCTGGGTTCTTTCACTGTCGGGGAATACCTGAGCGCATGGGCCCTGGGTTTCAACACCGCCGGCCACGGCAGCAGCAATACCGGTGGTTTCAGTAACGGCTCCCTCAGCGGTGACCAGTACGCTACCCACGGCGCCAACAGCTCCGACTACGCCTTCATCGCCGACAGCGACACCAGCAATGGCCTGCACTACGTGTTCAACCCTTCGCTGCCGGCCAGCAGCAACCAGAACCACTTCCTGTGGGGCGAGTTGGATAACGTTCAACTGGGCACCGGCCTCGGCGGCGGTAGCGGCAGCGATTTCAGCCTGACCGACTTCAAGGTCGCCTTCAACGGCCTCGACCTGAGCGCCGCTTCGGATGCCGGTCGCGTCGGTAACGAAGTGCAGAGCGTGATCTACGGCCTGATGCAGGGCAACACTGCCGCCCTGGAGACCGTCCTCACTGATCTGCTGGGTTCGATCGGCGAGAACCTCAACAGCACCTTCGACGACATTGCCGCCGCCGTCGCCAGCCACGCGACTGCCACTGCCACCGCCGACGTTGCTTTGGTGGGCGTGCAGGACGTGGCACAGGACTGGGCACTCGCCGCCTGAACCTGCTGCTGCATGAAAAAAGCGAATGGAAGATCGCTCTCCCATTCGCTGCATTACACCGCCGTCGCCCAAGCCTTCTAACTCTTCCGGCGACGGCGGTGCCGAATTCTGCGCAGCGTCGTATCGCCTGTCAACGCGGCGACGCTGCACGCTCAACCCCACGAGAATCCCCAGATGCGCCACGCCGGCAACGAAACCCTGGCCGCCCTCACGGCCTATAAAAGTGGCTTCTTCAACATCGGCCTGTTCTCGGCGGTGATCAACCTGCTGATGCTGGCCCCGGCGCTGTACATGCTGCAGGTGTACGACCGGGTGCTGGCCTCGGGCAATCAGATGACCCTGCTCATGCTGACGTTGATGATCCTCGGCCTGTTCGGCCTGATGGGCGCGTTGGAGTGGGTGCGCAGCCAAGTGGTGATCCGCCTCGGCACGCAGATGGACATGCGCCTGAACCAGCGGGTCTACGACGCCGCGTTCGAAGCGCAACTCAAGGGCGGCACCCAGGCGGCGGGCCAGGCGTTGCATGACCTGACCACCCTGCGCCAGTTCGCCACCGGCCAGGCGCTGTTCGCGTTTTTCGATGCGCCGTGGTTTCCGGTGTACCTGCTGGTGATCTTCCTGTTCCATCCCTGGCTTGGCCTGCTGGCGCTGGGCGGCGCGCTGGTATTGATGGCGTTGGCGTGGATCAACCACCACGTCAGCCAGGCGCCGATGGCCCAGGCCAGCCAACTGTCCATCCACGCCAGCCAGCAGGCCACCGCCAACCTGCGCAATGCCGACACCATTGAAGCCATGGGCATGCTCGCCACCTTGCGCGGGCGTTGGTTCAACCAGCACCAAGCGTTCCTCGCCGAGCAAAATCTGGCCAGTGAAAAGACCGCCGCTGTCACCGCCTGGTCCAAGGGCGTGCGCCTGGCGTTGCAATCGCTGGTACTGGGTCTGGGTGCGTTGCTGGCGGTGCAGGGCGATATCACGCCGGGGATGATGATTGCCGGCTCCATCCTGATGGGGCGGGTGCTGACCCCCATCGACCAGCTGATCGGCGTCTGGAAGCAATGGGGCTCGGCGCGCCTGGCCTACGAGCGCTTGTCGCAGCTGCTGGCGGCCAACCCGGCGCGACCGCCGCGCATGAGCCTGCCGGTGCCCAAGGGCCAGTTGAGCGTCGAACACATCAGCGCCTGCGCCCCCGGCAGCCGTCGGCCGGCGCTGGTGAACCTGGGGTTCAACCTGCCAGCGGGTGAAGTGCTCGGCGTGATCGGCCCGTCGGGCTGCGGCAAATCCACCCTGGCGCGGGTGCTGGTGGGCGCCTGGGCACCGCTGGCCGGCAAGGTGCGGCTGGACGGCGCCGACCTGGTCCAGTGGGACAAACAGCAACTCGGCCCGCATATCGGCTACCTGCCCCAGGACATTCAACTGTTCGCTGGCAGCATCGCCGACAACATCGCGCGGTTTGCCGAGCTGGAGGCCGACAAAGTCCTCGCCGCTGCGCAAATGGCCGGTGTGCATGAACTGATCCTGCAACTGCCCCAAGGCTATGACACGCAATTGGGGGAGGGCGGTGCGGGGTTGTCCGGTGGCCAGAAACAACGCGTGGCCCTGGCCCGTGCGCTGTACGGCCTGCCGGCGTTGATCGTGTTGGATGAGCCCAACGCCAACCTCGACGAAGTGGGCGAGCAGGCCCTGCTCCAGGCCATCACCCAGCTTAAGCAGCAGCGCCGCACGGTGATCCTGATTACCCACAAAGCCAATGTGCTGAGCCTGACCGATCAGTTGCTGATCCTCAAGGACGGCCAGTTGCAGGCCTTTGGTCCTACGGCGCGGGTGTTGGAGGCGCGGCAGAAACCGGCAGTCAGCAAGCCGGTGTCGACCATGAGCATGAGTTACCGCCTCGGTGAAGGAAAACAGGCATGAGCAAACCGGTACTGGTCAGCGACCGCCCTCACACGGTGTTGGCGCTGGATGACAAAAAATATTCGCGCCTGGGCTGGTGGCTGGTGCTCGGTGGCTTTGCCGGATTTATCGGCTGGGCCGCGTTGGCACCGCTGGACAAAGGCGTGGCGGTGTCGGGCAAGGTCATGGTCTCGGGTCATCGCAAGACCGTGCAGCACCCTGCCGGCGGTATCGTCGAACGCATCGACGTGCGTGACGGTGAGGTGGTTAAGGCCGGCCAGGTGCTGTTGCGCTTGAAGGAAACCCCCTTGCGAGGGCAGATGCAGTCGCTGCGCAGTCAGTACCTGGCGTCCCTGGCCAGCGAGGCGCGCTTGACTGCGGAAAGCGAAGGTTTGCCCGCCATCGCATTCGGCCCTGAATTGTTGAATGAACCTGAGGCGGCCAACACCCTGAATCTGCAACGGCAACTGTTCACCAGCCGTGCCCAGTCGCTGTCCACTGAGCAACAAGGCCTGCGCGAAACCATTGCCGGGGCCGAGGCGCAGTTGCGCGGCACGCGGGATTCCCAAGCGAGCAAGCTGCAGCAACGCGCGGCATTGAATGAACAACTGCAAGGCCTGCGCGAGCTGGCGCGTGATGGCTATATCCCACGCAATCGCCTGCTCGACAGCGAGCGCCTGTACGCTCAGGTCGACGGCGCCATTGCCGAGGACTACGGGCGCATCGGCCAGTTGCAGCGCCAGGTCCTGGAGCTGCGCCTGCGCATCCGCCAGCTCGGCGAAGACTTCCAGAAAGACCTGCGCGGCCAGTTGGCCGAGACCCGCACCCGCAGCGACGACCTGCGCAACCGCCTGGCTTCGGCCGAGTTCGAACTGGCCAACAGCCTGGTGCGTGCGCCGGCTTCGGGGGTGGTGGTGGGGTTGGAGGTGTACACCGAAGGCGGGGTGATCAAGCCCGGCCAGGCGCTGATGGACATCGTGCCCCAGGGCGAGCCGTTGCTGGTGGAAGCACGGGTACCGGTGCAAATGGTCGACAAAGTGCATCCAGGCTTGCCGGTGGAACTGCTGTTCTCGGCCTTCAACCAGGCCACCACGCCACGGGTAGCCGGTGAGGTGACGCTGGTCTCCGCCGACCGCCAGGTCGATGAGCGCACCGACGAGCCTTATTACACCGTGCGCGCCCAGGTCAGCGCGGCGGGCATGCAACAGCTGGACGGCGTGCAGATCCGTCCCGGTATGCCGGTGGAAACCTTTATCAAGACCGGTGAACGTTCGATGCTCAACTACCTGTTCAAACCTTTGCTGGATCGCACCCACATCGCGCTGGTGGAAGAATGAAGGCGCTGCTTTTTACCCTGTGTTTGAGCGTTACACCGGCGGTGCATGCCTTGGGTTTGCTCGACGCCTACGATCTCGCCCTACGCAATGACCCGACTTTTCAGGCGGCGATCCAGGAGCGTGAAGCCGGCGAAGAGAACCGCGTGATCGGCCGTGCAGCGTTATTGCCGAACCTGTCCTGGAGCTATAACAACTCGCGCAATGAATCCGAAGTCACCCAAAGCACCGCTGTCGGCGATGTCACCAGCGACCGTGATTACCGCAGCTACGCCTCGACCCTGACCTTGCAGCAGCCGTTGCTGGATTACGAAGCCTACGCGCGCTTTCGCCAAGGCACCGCCCAGGCGCTGATGGCCGATGAGCGTTTTCGCGGCAAGAGCCAGGAACTGGCCGTGCGCGTGCTCAGCGCCTACAGCCAGGCGCTGCTGGCGCAGGAACGCATCGAGTTGAGCCGTGCGCAGAAGCGGGCATTTGCCGAACGCCTGCAACTCAATGATCGTCTGCTCAAAGGCGGCGAAGGCACGCGCACCGATGTCTTGGAAACCCAAGCGCGATTGAGCCTGGCCCAGGCAGAGGAAATCGAATCGTTGGACGCTCAGGACAGCGCCTTGCGCGAGCTGGAAGCGATTGTCGGCCAGCCGTTGCAGGTCGAAGAGTTGGCCCCCCTGACCCGTCAATTCGACATCCCGCCGCTGGAGCCCAATCGCTTCGAAACCTGGCGTGAACTGGCCATGGCCAACAACCCCGAACTCAAGTCCCAGCACCACGCGCTGGACGTGGCGTCCTACGAAGTGGAGCGCAAACGCGCCGGGCACATGCCCAAGGTCAGCCTGTACGCCAGCAGCCGCCAGAGCAGCTCCGATTCGGAAAGCAGCTACAACCAGAAGTACGACACCAACAGCGTCGGCCTTCAGGTCAGCCTGCCCTTGTTTGCCGGTGGATCGGTGTCGGCCTCCACGCGCCAGGCGGCCAAGCAACTGTCCCAGGCCCAGTACGAGCTGGATGCACACACCTCGGCGACGCTGGTGGAACTTCGCAAGCAATTCAACCTCAACACCAGCGGCGCGGCGAAAGTGCGCGCCTACGAAATGGCCGTCAGCTCCGCCACCGCGCTGGTCACCGCGACCAAAAAGAGCGTCAGCGGTGGTGAGCGGGTCAACCTCGACGTGCTGGACGCCGAGCAACAATTGTTCACCGCCCGCCGTGACCTGGCGAATGCGCGGCACGCGTATCTGCTGGCCAGGATTCAGTTGAAGTATTACGCGGGGTTGCTGAGTGAGCAGGACTTGCGGGCGTTGGCGGGGTATTTCCAGCCTTCGGCATGAGTGGTTACAACCCGGCATTCGCCGGGTTTTTTGTCGTTACTAATCTGTGAAACAGCTTCGAGACGATGGAGCCGGTTGTCGGGTGGCAGGAGGGAAATTGTTACCTGGCGGAAAATAACCTAACGGATGGGTTACGATGAAAGTAGGTGCCTACAAGGGATATGTCATCTCGGTGTTTATCAGGGGCGAGCATTGCCCGCCTCATGTGCATGTCAGGGGGAATGCATGGGATGCGCGTTTTCGTTTCAGCTTTCTGAATGGGCAAGTGGATTTGTGGGATGTGAATCCAGAAAGACGCCGCCCACCAGAGTCGGTCCTCAAAGAACTTCGCCAGACCCTGATGCAGCCGCATTACTTGGCACGGGCACGAAGGATCTGGTGGGAGAAACTGCAAACGGTTTGTCTGGAAAACCATTCTTGGGACTGGGATGCCGACGAACTGGTGCCGGGTTTAGTCATTCGGCGTGGTGTCTATGTGATCGCCAATGCTCGGCACGATGCAGTGGGGCAGCTGACTATTTTGAATCTGGTGAGGGCGCCAGGTTACGTGGAGATTGAGCTATGAAAAAAATCGTAAAAGCCAAAGTCGTGCCCTATGTACCGCTTACTGACGCCGATATTGACAAGGCAATAGCCCGTGGTCGCAAATTGAAGCGTTTGTATGCCAACGCCAGTTCTGTGCGTTATGAAAACGACTGCATCTCCATCGGCTTCAGCGACGGCAGCCGCGTCATGTTGCCGGTGGCCGGCCGGCCGGAGTTCGAAGGGTTTTCAGAGGAAGATTTCCAGCAGTTGGAAGTCAGTTTCGGTGGCAAGGCCATTAGCTGTGAGGCTCAGGATTTGGATGTTTCGATCACTGGCCTGATCGCCACAAGCCAGCCGCTGATGGACCTGGCCACGAGCCTGGTAGCGTCACGCAACGGTCGCAAAAGCAGCGCCGCCAAATCCGCCGCCGCCCGCGCCAATGGCAAGAAGGGCGGCCGGCCACGCAAGGAGCCTGAGGACGTTTAACGGCGGCTCAATAACACCCCGGATTCCATATGGTGCGTCCACGGGAACTGGTCAAACATCGCACACTGGGTAATGCGGTGGGTGTCATGCAGTTGCGCAATATTCGCTGCCAGCGTCTCCGGGTTGCAGGAGATGTACAGGATGTTGTCGAAGCGCCGGGTCAGTTCGCAGGTGTCCGGGTCCATGCCGGCGCGGGGCGGGTCGACGAACACGCTACCGAATTCGTAGCTTTTGAGGTCGATGCCGTGCAGGCGGCGGAACGGGCGCACTTCATTCAGTGCTTCGGTGAGTTCTTCGGCGGAGAGGCGCACCAGGGTGACGTTATCCACCGCGTTTTCATCGAGGTTGCTCAGGGCCGCATTCACCGAGGTCTTGCTGATCTCGGTGGCCAGCACTTTACGCACACGGGTGGCCAGCGGCAGGGTGAAGTTGCCGTTGCCGCAATACAGCTCCAGCAAGTCATCCGGGCGATCGCCCAAGGCTTCGTATGCCCAGTTGAGCATCTTCTGGTTCACCGTGCCGTTGGGCTGGGTGAACGCGCCTTCGGGTTGGCGGTAGCTGAAGGTGCGGCCGCCCACGTCGAGTTTTTCCACCACGTAGTCGTGGCCGATCACATCGCGCTTGCCCTTGGAGCGGCCGATGATGCTGACATTCAAATCAGCCGCCAGCTTATTCGCCGCGGTGTGCCAGTGCTCGTCCAGCGGGCGGTGATAACACAGGGTGATCATCGCGTCGCCGGCCAGGGTGGTGAGGAACTCCACTTGGAACAGCTTGTGGCTCAGGGCGGCGCTGGCTTGCCAGGCGGCCTTGAGCTGCGGCATCAACTGGTTGATGCGCTGGCTGGCGATGGGGAATTCTTCGATCAGGATCGGCGTGCGCTTGTCGTCCTGGGAAAACATCGCGTAGTGGCGTTCACCGCCTTCGCGCCACAAGCGGAACTCCGCCCGCAGGCGGAAGTTCTGCAGAGGCGACTCGAAGACCTGCGGCTCGGGTGCGTCGAACGGTGCCAGCAGGTCACGCAAGCGCGTGACCTTGTCTTGCAGTTGAACGGTGTAGCGTGCGGCATCAAAAGTCATGCGTTGAACCAGCCCAGCTTGATCACGAACAGAATCGACAGAATCACCAGTGCCGGGTTGAGCTCACGGTAGCGGCCCGAAAGCAGCTTGATGGCGGTCCAGGCGATGAAACCGAAGGCAATGCCGTTGGCGATGGAATATGTGAAGGGCATCGCCAGGGCGGTGATCACCACTGGCGCTGCAACGGTAATGTCATCCCAGTCGATTTCGGCCAGGCCTGAGGTCATCAATACAGCGACGAACAGCAGCGCCGGCGCGGTAGCAAAGGCCGGTACGCTGGCGGCCAGTGGCGAGAAGAACAACGCCAGCAGGAACAGGATCGCCACCACGATGGCGGTCAAGCCGGTACGGCCACCGGCGCTCACGCCCGCAGCGGATTCGATGTAACTGGTGGTGGTCGATGTACCCAGCAGCGAACCGGCCATGGCGGCGGTACTGTCGGCGATCAGCGCCCGACCCATTTTCGGCATGTGGCCGTCCTTGCCCATCAGCCCGGCGCGCTTGGCCACGCCGATCAGGGTGCCGGAGTTGTCGAACAGGTCAACGAACAGGAAGGCGAAGATCACGCTGACCAGGCCGATGTCCAGCGCGCCCTTGATATCCAGTTGCAGGAAGGTCGGGGCCAGGGACGGCGGCATCGACATCACGCCACCAAACGCGGTCACACCCAGCAGGATGGAGACGATGGTCACCGCCAGGATGCCGATCAGCACTGCACCGCGCACGGCCAGGGCTTCCAGCGCAACGATCAGCATGAAGCCCAGGATAGCCAGGATAGGCGCCGGTTTGGTCAGGTCGCCCATGCCCACCAGGGTGTTCGGGTTACCGACCACGATCCCGGCGTTGTGCAGGGCAATCAAGGCCAGGAACAGGCCGATACCGGCGGCAATCGCCGAACGCAGGGGCAGGGGGATGCTGTTGATGATCCACTCACGGATTCGGAAGATCGACAGCAGGAAGAACAGCACCGCCGAAATGAACACCGCCCCCAGCGCAACCTGCCAGGTGTGGCCCATGTGCAACACCACGGTGTAGGTGAAGAAGGCGTTGAGGCCCATGCCCGGTGCCAGCGCGATCGGGTAGTTGGCGATCAGGCCCATCACGGTTGAACCGATGGCCGCCGCCAGGCAGGTCGCGACAAATACCGCACCCTTGTCCATGCCCGTCTCGCCGAGGATGCTCGGATTCACGAACAGGATGTAGGCCATGGCCAGGAATGTCGTGATGCCCGCGAGGATCTCGGTGCGCACGTTGGTGTTGTGTGCCTTGAGTTGAAACAGCTTTTCCAGCATGCCTGCTCCCTGTGACGCTATGTTGCGTCGTTATTTGTTGACCTCTAAGTCAAAGCACAAACTGCGCCAAGCGCCTGTGGTTCCAGAGAGGATCGGAAAAAGCGGCGCATCATACCAGCAGCCGAGGCTGTGTGGCGCATGGCCTTGAGGCATACTGCGGCGACGTTCAATAGCGGGTCATCGACAGCATGAAAAAAGCCAACGCGTGGAGTCTAGCCCTGATCCCTTGTCTCGGCCTGTGGTGGGGCGCGGCACCGGTGTGGGGCGCGACTGCACCGCCCTTGAGCGAGGTGCGCGTGTTCAAGGTCGAATCGGCTCGCTGCACGGAAACCATCCCGGAGCGCGCGCAAAGCACCCAGATGTGTACGCACCGTGGGCCCACCAAAGTCTCGGTGATGGAAGTCGGCCTGGGCAACAACCCGATGGGCCGTTTCAACGGCGCCGAACTTAACGGGCAACGGACGCCCGTCTGCCAGGTCGGCAACATCAGCCAGGCCTGCAACGGCGCTGGCACCCTGATGGGCTACATCTATGTGTTTGACCTGAATGTCGAAGCCCAAGGCTGGTTCGAATACAGCAACTCCTCGATCAATGGCCCGCAGAACACCCTGAAGACCCTGCTCAATATCCGCTGATCAATCATCTTGAACGCTCAAAAAACCGGGAAGTCGTACCCCTGAGACGGCGACTTTCCTGAACGCCGCGGATGTACACCAACCCGTGAGGTGTTTATGAGCGCGACCCCCAATGGCGCGGCGGCCCAACCGTTCGTCGCCCACTCCATACGCTTGACCCTCAATGGTCAGCACCGCCAACTCGACGTATTGCCCTGGACCACGTTGCTGGACCTGCTGCGCGAGCAACTCGACCTGGTCGGCAGCAAAAAAGGTTGCGACCACGGCCAATGCGGCGCGTGCACGGTATTGCGCGACGGCAAACGCGTAAACGCCTGTCTGACCCTGGCGGTGATGTGCGACGGCGCCGAATTGACCACGATCGAAGGCCTGGCCGATGGCGACCAACTGCACCCAATGCAGCAAGCCTTTATCAAGCACGACGCCTTCCAGTGCGGTTACTGCACGCCCGGCCAGATTTGCTCCGCCGTCGGCCTGGCCAATGAAGGCCGCGCCCACGACACCGCGCAGATCCAGGAGCTGATGAGCGGCAACCTGTGCCGCTGCGGTGCCTACAGCAATATCCGCGATGCCATCGAAGAGGCCTTGCCAGCGTGCCGCGCCCAGGGAGGCGAGCAATGAATCCCTTCCAGTACAGCAAGCCGGCGGATATCCACGAAGCCGTGCACCTGAGCAGCGCCGTGTCGCGTTTTATTGCCGGCGGCACCAACCTGCTGGACTTGATGAAAGAAAACATCAGCCGCCCCGAACACCTGATCGATATCACCGGCCTGCCGCTGAATGAGGTTGAAGAAACCGCCGAGGGCGGCCTGCGGATCGGCGCGCTGGTGAGCAATGCCGACCTGGCCTGGCACCCGCTGATCGAACAGCGTTACCCGCTGCTGTCCCAGGCGATCCTTGCCGGTGCTTCGCCGCAACTGCGCAATATGGCGAGTACCGGCGGCAACCTGTTGCAGCGCACCCGTTGCTACTACTTCTATGACGCCACAGTGCCGTGCAACAAGCGTGAGCCCGGCAGCGGTTGCCCGGCGCGCACCGGGTTGAACCGTATCCACGCGATCCTCGGCGCCAGTGAACAGTGCGTTGCCACTCACCCTTCGGACATGTGCGTGGCCCTGGCAGCGCTGGAGGCGCGGGTGCATGTCGAAGGCCGAGGCGGCGCGCGGATTATCGAGTTTGCCGACTTCCATCGCTTGCCCGGTGATGCGCCGCAACGCGACAACCAATTGGCCGACGATGAGTTGATCACCGCCATCGAATTGCCCGCCGACCACCTGGCCCGCCACAGCCACTACCTGAAAATCCGTGACCGCGCGTCTTATGCGTTTGCGTTGGTGTCTGTCGCCGCTGCTCTCGAATTGGAGGGCGACCAAATCGTCGACGCGCGCCTGGCCCTTGGCGGCGTGGCCCATAAACCCTGGCGTGACCGTGCGGTGGAAGCTTCGCTGATCGGCCAGGTGGTCAGCCGCGAAACCTTCAGCAACGCCGCCGACGCCCTGCTGCAAGACGCCGAGCCGCTGGAACACAACGGCTTCAAGATCAAGCTGGCGCGCCGCGCAATTATCCGCGCCCTGAGCGACGCCGCCGTCGCAGGAGATCGCCCATGACCGCTATTGGCAAACCCCTGGACCGTGTCGACGGTCTGCTCAAGGTCACCGGCCAGGCGCGTTATGCCGGTGAGTTTCCTGAGGCCGGCCTGCTCCACGGCAGTGTGGTGTCCAGCACCATCGCCAAGGGCCGCGTGCTGGCTATCGACGCGGCCAGGGCACTGGCCCTGCCCGGCGTGGTGGCGGTTATCCATCACCTCAACCGGCCGAAAATCGCCAGTTACGACGATGCCTTCCAGGATGACGATGCGGCGGACGGCTCTCCGTTTCGCCCGCTGTATAACGACCGTGTGCTCTACAGCGGCCAGCCTCTGGCCCTGGTGATCGCCGACAACCTGGAACTGGCGCGGCATGCCGGCTCGCTGGTAGAGATCGAATACGCGCGCGAAGACTTCGAGACTGATCTGCTCGCCCAACAGGAACAGGCCTATGCTTCACCGCAGACGCCGCCCGCGCCGCGCGGCAACTTCCAGGCCGAATGGGCCGCCGCCGCCGTCAGCCTCGACCTGCACTACAGCACCCCCATCGAACACCACAACCCCATGGAACCCCACGCCAGCACCGTCCTGTATCAGCCGGACGGCACCCTGCATATCCACGACAAGACCCAGGGCCCGCAGAACTGCCAGGCCTATGTACAAAAAGTGTTCGGCCTGGATAAAAGCCAGGTGCGGATTTTTGCTGCATTCGTCGGCGGTGCCTTTGGCTCGGGTTTGCGTCCGCAGTATCAATTGCCCCTGGCGGTGATGGCGTCCCTGGCGCTCAAGCGCTCGGTGCGCGTCACCCTGACCCGCCAGCAGATGTTCACCTTCGGCTACCGCCCGCGCACCTTGCAGCGTTTGCAGATGGGCGCCGCTGCCAATGGTCGCCTGCTGGCGCTGGGGCATACGGCGATTGGCCAGACCTCACGCTTCGAAGATTTCAGCGAGCACGTGGTGGAGTGGAGCGGCATGCTCTATCACTGCGACAACGTGCAACTGACCTACAAGCTGGTGCCGCTGGATGTGTTCACGCCCCTGGACATGCGCGCGCCCGGCGCCGCGTTGGGGGTGATCGGCCTGGAGTGCGCCATGGACGAGTTGGCGTGCGCCTTGGGGATGGACCCGGTGCAACTGCGGCTGATCAACTACGCCGAGCGCAACCAGAACGAAGACAAACCCTGGTCGAGCAAGGCCCTGCGCGAGTGTTACAGCGAGGGTGCCGAGCGCTTCGGCTGGAGCCAGCGCAACCCGGAACCGCGCAGCATGCGCGACGGCTGCCAGTTGATCGGCTGGGGCATGGCCGGTGGCGTGTGGGAGGCCATGCAGATGAAGGCCAGCGCCAAGGCGCGCATCGACGCCGAGGGCAAACTGACCGTCAGCAGCGCCACCACGGACATCGGCACCGGTACCTACACAGTGATGACCCAGATCGCGGCGCAGGCCAGTGGTGTGGCGGTGGAGGACGTGGTGTTTCTGCTCGGTGATTCCTCACTGCCTACCGCACCGCTGCAAGGCGGTTCGTTCACCGTGTCGTCCGTCGGTACCGCCGTGCAGCAAGCCTGCGAAGCGTTGAGCGCCAAACTGCTGACCATTGCCCGGCAGACTTATCCGGTGTTCAAGGATGCCGAATCCGTACGCTTTGAAGACGGCCAACTGCACACCGGTGACGTGAGTGTGTCGTTGGCACAACTGGTCAAGGACAGTGGCGAAGAGGCCTTGGACGTCCAGGTCGACAGCGAACCGGACAAGAAGCGCGAAGGTTACGCCACCGCCACCCATTCAGCGGTGTTCGTCGAAGTACGGGTGGATGAGGACTTGGGCACGATCAAGGTCAGCCGCGTGGTCAGCGCCATTGCGGCCGGGCGGGTGGTCAACCCGAAGATGGCGCGCAGCCAGATCCTCGGCGGGGTGGTGTGGGGCATCGGCATGGCCCTGCATGAAGAGACCCAGGTCGACCATCAGTTGGGACGCTACATGAACCACAGCCTGGCCGAGTACCACATTCCGGTTAATGCCGATATCGGCGACATAGACGTGGTGTTTGTCGAAGAACACGACGAGATCGTCAACGCCCTGGGCTCAAAAGGCGTGGGTGAGATTGGCATTGTCGGGGTGGCGGCGGCGGTGGCGAATGCGATTTACCATGCCACCGGCAAGCGGGTGCGGGAGTTTCCGATCACCCTGGACAAGGTGCTCTGACGCGGTCCAGCAAACATTGAAGATCCAAATGTGGGAGCAAGCCCCCTCCCACATTGACCTTATTGCCACATTGAATCATGCAGCGGGCTTGATGCTTTCTTCCACCGGCACATGCATACGATCCCGATTCGCCAGGGTCGGGAACAGTTTGATCCACACCCCGGTCACCACCAGCGTACCGATCCCGCCCATGACCACGGCGGGCACGGTGCCGAACCAATGGGCGGTGATACCGGACTCGAACTCGCCCAGTTGGTTGGATGCGCCGATAAACAGGCCGTTGACCGCACTCACCCGGCCGCGCATTTCATCCGGCGTTTCCAGCTGCACAAAAGACGCGCGGATCACCATGCTGATCATGTCCGCCGCGCCCAGCACCACCAGCACTGCCAGGGAAAACCAGAACGAGGTGGACAGGCCGAAGGCGATGGTCGCCACGCCGAATACGCCAACAGCGGTGAACATCACCCGGCCAACCTTGCGGTCCACCGCAAAGCGCGCCAGCCACAGTGACATCAACAAGGCGCCCACTGCCGGTGCCGAGCGCAACAGGCCCAGACCCCAGGCACCGGTCAGCAGGATGTCCTTGGCGAACACTGGCAGCAACGCGGTGGCTCCGCCCAGCAGCACGGCGAACAGGTCGAGGGAAATCGCCCCGAGGATGTCCGGACGGCTGCGGATAAAACGAATCCCGGCCAGCAGCGAATCGAGGGTGGCCTTGCCTTTATTGAGCGGAGTCTGGCGCGCGGGCAGGTTGAGGGTCAGCACACAGGCGATGAGGTACAGCACCACTGTGGGCCCATACACCCAGACGCTGCCGAAGGCGTAAAGCAAACCACCGAGCGCCGGGGCGACAATGGTCGCCAGTTGCTGGGCAGACTGCGACGAGGCCACCGCACGCGGAAACAGCGCGCTGGGCACGATGCTCGGCAGCAGGGCCTGGGTGGTGGGCATTTCAAACGAACGTGCGGCGCCGAGCAGGAAGGCGAGGATAAAGATCATCTCGCGGGTCACGTTGCCAGTCAGGCCGCCGATGGCGAGGGAGAGGGCAATCAGCGCCTGCACGGTCTGGCAGATGGCCGCGACTTTGCGGCGCTCATAGCGGTCGGCCACATGCCCGGTGTGCAGCATGAACAGCACGCGCGGCACGAATTCCACCAGGCCGACCAACCCCAGGTCCAGCACGTTGCCGGTGAGTTGGTAGAGGTTCCAGCCGATGGCCACGGTGAGCATCTGAAAGCCGCTGGCGGTAAAGATACGTGCCAGCCAGAACGCGATGAAAGGGCGGTGGTGACGTAACAGCAACGCGGGTTCACTGGGCATCGGGAATTCTGGTCAAGGCCGGAGGAAGGGCCGAGATTATCATCAAGTTGTAACAGATGGTTGCAAGAACTGCGCTGAGGCAGTCTGTCACGCGGCAAAAGACCACACGGACCAACCGCGAAAATGGGACTACTCTTTTGACTGTGATTGATCCAGATCAAAGTCATTTCAAAATTTGTTCTGGCGGCCGCAAGGCCAGATTCCCTACGTGGCTGGTTAAAAAAAGAAACGAATTGAAATTCGCCAGACTCCATATCCGTGGGGGCAGTGGGTGCAGGCTCCCGCCAGCAGCCGGTATTACCTGACAGAGGAAGACTTATGTTCGGTTTGGAGGCGCTAGATCTCGCCCGAATTCAGTTCGCGTTCACCATCTCATTCCACATCCTGTTCCCGGCGATCACCATCGGCCTGGCCAGTTACCTCGCAGTGCTGGAAGGCTTGTGGCTCAAGACCCATAACGACACCTACCGTGACCTCTACCATTTCTGGTCGAAGATCTTTGCCGTCAACTTCGGCATGGGCGTGGTCTCCGGTTTGGTCATGGCCTACCAGTTCGGCACCAACTGGAGCCGCTTCTCGGACTTCGCCGGCGCCGTCACCGGGCCGCTTCTTACGTACGAAGTGCTCACGGCCTTCTTCCTCGAAGCCGGTTTCCTCGGTGTGATGCTGTTCGGCTGGAACAAGGTGGGGCGCAAGCTGCACTTCTTCTCCACGGTGATGGTGGCCGTCGGTACGTTGATCTCGACCTTCTGGATCCTGGCGTCCAACAGCTGGATGCAGACGCCGCAAGGCTTTGAAATCATCGACGGCCGCGTGATTCCTACCGATTGGCTGGCGGTGATCTTCAACCCCTCGTTCCCTTACCGCCTGATGCACATGGCGACGGCGGCCTTTGTGGCCACGGCGTTCTTTGTCGGTTCCTCGGCGGCCTGGCACCTGCTGCGCGGCAAGGACAACCCGGCGATCCGCAAGATGTTGTCGATGGCGATGTGGATGGCCCTGATCGTGGCGCCTATCCAGGCGGTGATCGGTGACTTCCATGGCCTCAACACCCTCAAGCACCAGCCGGCAAAAATCGCCGCCATCGAAGGCCATTGGGAAAACAAAGGCAATGAGCCAACCCCGCTGATCCTGTTTGGCTGGCCGGACATGAAGGCCGAAAAAACCAAGTATGCGGTGGAGATTCCGTACCTGGGCAGCCTGATCCTGACCCACTCCCTGGACAAACAGGTGCCGGCGCTCAAGGAATTCCCGCCGCAAGACCGCCCGAATTCGACCATCGTGTTCTGGTCGTTCCGGGTCATGGTCGGCCTGGGCTTCCTGATGATCTTCACCGGTCTGTTCAGCCTCTGGCTGCGCCGGGGCGACAAGATGTACACGTCCAAACCGTTCCTGTACCTGGCGCTGTGGATGGGGCCGTCTGGCCTGATCGCGATTCTCGCCGGTTGGTTCACCACCGAAATCGGCCGCCAGCCGTGGGTGGTCTACGGGTTGATGCGCACGGCGGATGCTTCTTCCGGGCATAGCCTGGCGCAGATGACGATCACCCTGGTGTTGTTCGTGGTGGTGTACTTCGCCCTGTTCGGTGCGGGTCTGGGCTACATGATGCGCCTGGTGCGCAAAGGTCCTGTGACCCACGAAGGTACGGAACCGACCCACGGTGGTCCCGGCCAGAAACGCACACCGGCCCGTCCATTGTCCGCCGCCGATGATGGCAGCGATGACGACCACACCCACATCCAGCACAAGGGGAATTGAGATGGGTATTGATCTTCCGCTGATCTGGGCCGTGATCATCATCTTCGGGATCATGATGTACGTGGTCATGGACGGCTTCGACCTGGGCATCGGCATCCTCTTCCCGTTTATCCCGGGCAAGACCGACCGTGACGTGATGATGAACACCGTGGCCCCGGTCTGGGACGGTAACGAAACCTGGCTGGTACTCGGCGGCGCGGCGTTGTTCGGCGCGTTCCCGCTGGCCTATTCGGTGGTGTTGTCGGCGCTGTACCTGCCGCTGATCCTGATGCTGATTGGCCTGATCTTTCGTGGCGTGGCCTTCGAGTTCCGCTTCAAGGCCAAGGACCACAAGCGTCACCTGTGGGACAAGGCATTCATCGGCGGTTCGCTGGCGGCCACGTTCTTCCAGGGGGTAGCGCTGGGCGCGTTTATCGATGGGATTCCGGTGGTCAATCGCCAGTTTGCCGGCGGCTCGCTGGACTGGCTCACGCCGTTCACGATGTTCTGCGGCGTGGCGCTGATCGTGGCCTATGCCTTGCTCGGCTGCACCTGGCTGATCATGAAAACCGAAGGCCCGTTGCAGGAGAAGATGCACAACCTGGCGCGGCCGTTGGCCTTCGTGGTGCTGGCGGTGATTGGTATCGTGAGTCTCTGGACTCCGCTGTCGCACCCGGAAATCGCTTCGCGCTGGTTCACCCTGCCGAACCTGTTCTGGTTCCTGCCGGTGCCGATCCTGGTGCTGGTGACCATGTACGGGCTGATCCGCGCCGTGGCGCGTAATGCTCACTACACGCCGTTCCTGCTGACGCTGGTGCTGATCTTCCTCGGCTACAGCGGCCTGGGGATCAGCCTGTGGCCGAACATCATCCCGCCATCCGTGTCGATCTGGGATGCCGCTGCGCCGCCGCAGAGCCAAGGCTTCATGCTGGTGGGCACCTTGTTCATCATCCCGTTCATCCTGGGCTACACCTTCTGGAGCTACTACGTGTTCCGCGGCAAGGTCACCCACGAAGACGGCTATCACTAGGAGGGTCGTTGCATGTCCGGCAAACCTACGTTGCACGAGATCGAACAGGCCGAGAAACAGCCGTTGTGGCGGCGCCTGGGGTGGCTGGCGATGATCTGGACCGGCAGTGTGCTGGCCCTGTTCGTCGTGGCCAGCCTGATGCGCATGTTCATGAATGCGGCCGGCCTGACCACTCACTGACATCCCGATCCGGGCTTCACGCCCGGTTTTCAGCCCTGCTCTTCTTTTGGAAGGGCAGGGCTTTTTTTATTTGCGTGCTTTGAGAATCACGAACTTGGGAGTGGCAGCGACCTGCTCTACGCCACGGAACAAGCGCGCCAACTTGCTGTGATAACCCAGGTGACGGTTGCCGACTATATAAAGTGCGCCGCCCACCACCAGGGCTTCCCGGGCCTGCTGGAACATGCGCCAGGCAAGGAAGTCGCCCACCACCTGTTGCTGATGGAACGGTGGGTTGCACAACACCACGTCCAGGGAGTCGGCTTCCTGGCCGGCCAGGCCGTCATCCGCGCGTACGCTGACGGCGCGCTCACCGAGGGCGGCTTGCCAGTTCTCCAGCGCCGATTGCACGGCCATGTAGGACTCGTCCACCAAGGTGTACTGGGCGTCGGGGTTTTGCAGGGCGCTGGCGATCGCCAGTACACCGTTGCCGCAACCCAGGTCCGCCACGCGGGCACTGCCCAGGTTTTTGGGTAGGTGCGGCAGGAAGGCGCGGGTGCCGATATCGAGGCTTTCGCGGCAGAACACATTGGCATGGTTGAGCAGTTCGATAGCCGGCGCGTCCAGGGTGTAGCGCGTCGGGTAGGGCGAGACAGCGGCCGGACGGTCGGCCTGGGTGGCAATCAGCAAACGGGCTTTCTTGACTGCCAGGGAAGCGTGCATCGGCCCGATGTAACGCTCCAGCAACTCGCTGGCCGCCCGGGGCAAATGCTTGACCATCGCTGCGGCGATCACTTCGGCACCTGGCGCCAGTTGGCCTTGCAGGCGAATCAACTGCTCTTCCAGCAGTGCCAGAGTCTTGGGTACGCGGATCAGCACGCGGTCGAACGGCCCACGGGCCAACTGGCTGGCGGGGATGAACGGCACTGCGTCAAAGGCCTTGTCGTTGCGCACCAGGTTTTTCTCAAGGCCAAGGGCGGCGAGAAACGAGTCACCGCTGGAGGTTACTTGCACCTGGCCTTCAAGGCTGGCCGCCAGCGCCCCGAAACTGTCGTTGAGCACCAGCACGCGGGTCGTGGCGGTCGGTTGCTGTTCGGCCAGATAGCTGAGCAGGTATTCGTCGGCGGCGTCGAAGGCCTGCAGCGGATCGTTATGTTGCTCTGGCTGGCGGATCAGATCGAGCTGGGCGAAGGGGCTGTCGAGCAGGGGCATGGCGGGGGAGGCTCTGGGTAATCGATGGGTGTTCGGCAGGGGGGCTGCGGAACGGCCTGAGTGAACTTCGAGGCGCCATTTCAAGGAGGCTGCTTCAACACTCAGAACTGGCCGTAAATGTTACTTTTTTTCCGGAGGGATTACATGCGGTGTTTCAACGAGGCTTAAAACAACCCCGCTTTCGAGGCACAGAGCACTGCGGCGATCTTGTTGTTGACCCCCAGCTTTTTGAAGCAACTGCAGATATGAAACCCCACCGTACGTTCGGACAGGCAGAGGATGGTGGCGATGTCCGCCGCAGTCTTGCCCATGGCTGACCACTTGAGGATTTCCGTTTCGCGCGGGGTCAATTTGCTCGCAGGGTCAAGGCTAGGCTGGCCGGCATACGTCTGAACCACGACTGCATGCATTGCGTGGCACAACCACAGGACGCTCCCGGCCTTTTCGTACAACTCTTGTGGGCTGACCTCACCCTTGCCGCGGCTCAGGGTCAGCATGCTGAACACGCCCTGGAAGTCATGCACCGCTTGGGTCCAGCCCAAGTGCACGCCGTATGTTTGGGCCAGCTCCCACAGATTAGGGGCAGCGCCGAAGGCTTTTTCCTCCCAGACAATCGGCAGTACGCTACGTTTGCTGTGATTAACCACGGGATCCACGTCGAAGAAGTGCGCCTTTTGGTACAGCGTGTTCCATTCGTTTGGATAGTTGTTGAAGTTGACAGGTTTCGTATGATTGTTGGGTCGTTGGGAACTCATCGTAAATGAACAGAATTGGAAGCCAAGCTCATAGGTGTGGTTGATGACCATTTCGAAAGCACTGGTGATTTCGTTCTCGCCTTCCAGTTTGGGCAACCTTGTATTGCGCCAGTTAACCATTCGGTAACTCTCCGTGAGGTTCTTTTTTATATGGGATACGTCCTCGACTCCCAAAACTGCACGGAATTGAGTGTAGGACACGAGCTACAGATGAAGAGGAGATTTTTTGCTCTTGTACGGCGGGGTTTAAGAATTTTTTCTACGAAGCCATCAGTTGACGTCGACACGATTTCGTTGGTTTTTCACGGTTTTTTAAAGAGTTGAATCCTGTGTAAAGCCTCACTTACAGCGAAGTTAGAACCCCCGTAGAGCGCCTAATAGCCAATTGATTAGTGCGCGTATCGACAGGTCACCGTCGGGGCCCAGGCGATGCCACTACAAACCAGCGGTGTTTCCGCAGGTAACTTTGGGGGACACTAGTGCACCTGTTGAACGGAGTCCCCCATGACGGCCAGTGCTGAGAAATTTACCCGCCAGACCTTGCTCGATGTGCAATCGCTGACCCCAAGCCTGTTTACGTTGCGAACCACCCGCGACCCGGGGTTCCGGTTTACGGCTGGTCAGTTCGTGCGCCTGGGGGTCACCAAGGCGGATGGCAGCACGGTGTGGCGCGCCTATTCCGTGGTGTCCTCGCCATTTGATGAACACCTGGACTTCTTCTCGATTGTTGTCCCTGGCGGCGAATTCACTAGTGAACTCAGCCGACTGCGGGTGGGCGATACCTTGATGGTGGAGCGCCAGGCTACCGGGTTCCTGACCCTGAACCGTTTCGTCGATGGCCGCGACTTGTGGATGTTAGGCACCGGCACCGGGGTGGCACCGTTTTTGTCGATTCTGCAGGACTTCGAAGTCTGGGAGAAATTCGAACGCATCATCCTGGTGTACAGCGCGCGGGAGTCCAAAGAGTTGGCCTATCAGTCGCTGATCAAGGAACTGGGCGAGCGCGAGTACCTCGCCGAATACGCGCATAAACTCACGTACATCCCCACCGTTACGCGTGAACAGCATCCGGGGGCGCTGAATGGGCGCATTACCACGCTGATTGAAAACGGTGAGCTGGAGCGCGCCGCTGGCGTGGCGTTGAGCCCCGAGCATTCCCGAGTACTGATTTGCGGTAACCCACAGATGGTCGATGACACGCGCCAGTTGCTCAAGCAGCGCGACATGCAACTGAGCCTGAGCCGCCGGCCAGGGCAGGTGGCGGTGGAAAACTACTGGTAATAAAAAGGCGCCCCTGAGGGCGCCTTTTTAACGACCTGAGCGGCTTAAAGCGGCTTGTCGTTTTGTGCCTTGAGCAGGTCGCGAATCTCACCCAGCAGCACTTCTTCCTTGCTTGGTGTCGGTGGCAGGCTAGGTGCCACGGCTTCTTCGCGCTTGAGGCGGTTGATGGCCTTGACGCCCATGAAGATCGCAAACGCGACGATCACAAAGTCGATCACGCTCTGGATGAACTTGCCGTACGCCAGGACGACGGCGGGCACATCGCCTTGTGCCGCCTTGAGCGTTATCGCCAGGTCACCAAAGTCCACGCCACCGATCAACAGACCAATGGGCGGCATCACCACATCGCCTACGAACGAGGAAACAATTTTGCCGAAGGCGGCGCCGATGATAATACCGACGGCCATGTCGACGACATTACCTTTGACCGCGAAGGCCTTGAACTCACTGATCACGCCCATAGGTTATTCCTTGTTACAGATGAGAAGGGTGCCGCTTAGTGTAAGTCAGTCGCAGAGGGCTTGCCCGACACAACTGCTAACACTGTCAGCTTTTATCGACACATCAAATCGCAAATAGTTTGCAAAGTGCCACTAATCGCGCGCGAAATACGCGCTGTTTCAGTGGCTTACCACATTATTTTCTCAATCGACCTGGTGGTCTTTTTCTATTTATCTTCTGACTCGCGGGTCACTAGCCTCTGGCAAGCACAACTGAATGTGCATTAAAAAAACCAGAGGAAACCTTGATGAAGAATCCAATCAATCGCGGCCCGCTATTGGCGCGTCATGTGCTGGTAGTGGCGACCGCCAGCCTGCTTTCCCTCTCCGTACAAGCCGCCAACCTGACCCGCGATAACGGCGCTGCCGTCGGCGACAACCAGAACTCGCAAACCGCGGGTGCCAATGGTCCGGTGCTGTTGCAGGACGTGCAACTGATCCAGAAGCTGCAGCGCTTCGACCGTGAGCGCATCCCTGAGCGCGTGGTGCATGCCCGTGGCACCGGCGCCCATGGCACCTTTACCGTCACCGACAACCTCAGCGACCTGACCAAGGCCAAGGTCTTTGCGGCAGGCGAAGCCACCCCGGTGTTCGTGCGCTTCTCGGCCGTGGTGCACGGCAACCATTCCCCGGAAACCCTGCGTGATCCGCGCGGCTTCGCCACCAAGTTCTATACCGCCGATGGCAACTGGGACTTGGTGGGCAACAACTTCCCGACGTTCTTCATTCGCGATGCCATCAAGTTCCCGGACATGGTCCACGCCTTCAAGCCGGACCCGCGCACCAACCTGGACGATGACTCCCGTCGCTTCGACTTCTTCTCTCATGTTCCCGAGGCCACTCGCACACTTACCGAGTTGTATTCCGACTCTGGCACCCCGGCCAGTTACCGGGAAATGGACGGCAATGGCGTACATGCCTACAAGTTGATCAACGCCAAGGGCGAAGTGCATTACGTCAAGTTCCACTGGAAGAGCCTGCAAGGCATCAAGAACCTCGACCCCAAGCAAGTCACCGAAGTGCAGGGGCGTGACTACAGCCATATGACCAACGACTTGGTCACCCATATCAACAAGGGCGATTTCCCCAAGTGGGACCTGTATGTGCAGGTACTCAAGCCAGAAGACTTGGCCAAGTTTGATTTCGACCCGCTGGACGCCACCAAGATCTGGCCGAATGTGCCCGAGCGCAAAGTCGGGCAGATGGTGCTGAACCGCAACCCGGCGAATGTCTTCCAGGAAACCGAGCAAGTGGCCATGGCCCCGGCCAACCTGGTACCGGGTATCGAGCCGTCGGAAGACCGCCTGCTGCAAGGCCGGGTGTTCTCGTATGCCGACACGCAGATGTATCGCCTGGGCGCCAATGCCCTGCAATTGCCGATCAACGCCCCACGGGTGACCGTCAACAACGGGAACCAGGACGGCGCGCTGAACTTCGGCAAGACCACCAGCGGCGTGAACTACCAGCCAAGCCGCCTGGAAAACCGTGAAGAGCCGCAAACCGCGCGCTACAGCCAGACGGCACTGTCGGGCAGCACCCAGCAGGCGAAGATCCAGCGTGAGCAGAACTTCAAGCAGGCCGGCGATCTGTATCGCTCCTACAGCAAGAAAGAGCGCCAGGACTTGATCGACAACTTCGGCGGCTCCCTGGCCACGACCGATGACGAGAGCAAGCACATCATCCTGTCGTTCCTCTACAAGGCTGATCCGGAATACGGCACCGGCGTGGCCAAGGTCGCCAAGGGTGATCTGGCGCGCGTGAAGGCGCTGGCCGAAAAACTCACTGACTGATGTTGGTTTTGGTCGACGCCCATGCGGGCGTCGACCTCTGGCAGGAGAGAACCCATGCGTATTTCTATCGGCTTACTGATGGCCATGCTGGCCTTTGTCGCCCATGCCGAGTCGCCCGACCCGGTCGCACTCAAGGCGCAGCTCCAGGATTATTACTTCGACGCCGCCCGCCGTGGCGACCTCGACATGCTCAACACCTTTATCGACTCCGGTTTCTCCCTCAACACCCAGGACGATAAGGGTTACACCGCGCTGATCCTCGCTGCTTACCATGGCGAAAGCGCTTACGTGGAGCGTTTGCTCGCCGCCGGTGCCGACGCCTGCGTGCAGGACAAGCGCGGCAACACCGCGTTGATGGGCGCGATCTTCAAGGGTGAACTGAAAATCGCCCAGCGCCTGCTGGCGACCGACTGCAACCCCGACCAGCGTAACGGTGCCGGTCAGACGGCGGCCATGTATGCCGGGCTGTTCAAGCGCATCGAGTTGCTCGACGAACTCAAGGCCAAGGGCGCCGATCTCAACGCCGAAGACCCGGTCGGCAATAGTGCTTCACGATTGGCCAGCGGTGAAATCCGGACCCCGGCGTCGCGCTGAGCTATCATCGCGGTTTTTCGGTTGGAGGTTCTCAAATGGCAAAGGCCAAGCGCATGTACGGCTGCACGGAGTGCGGCGCGACCTTTCCCAAGTGGGCCGGCCAATGCACCGAGTGTGGTGCGTGGAATACCCTGACTGAAACCATGATCGAAAGCGGCGGCGCCGCTGCCCCTACCGGGCGTGCCGGTTGGACCGGGCAGCAGGCGCAGATCAAGACCCTGGCCGAAGTCAGCGTTGAAGAGATCCCGCGTTTCTCGACGGCTTCCGGCGAGCTGGATCGGGTTCTGGGTGGCGGCCTGGTGGACGGCTCGGTGGTGTTGATTGGCGGCGACCCCGGCATCGGCAAATCGACGATTCTGCTGCAAACCCTGTGCAGCATCGCCAGCCGCATGCCGGCGCTGTACGTCACCGGCGAAGAATCTCAGCAACAGGTGGCCATGCGCGCGCGCCGCCTCGGCTTGCCCCAGGACCAACTGCGGGTCATGACCGAAACCTGCATCGAAAGCATCATCGCCACGGCCCGGATCGAAAAACCCAAGGTCATGGTGATCGACTCGATCCAGACGATTTTCACCGAGCAATTGCAGTCGGCGCCGGGCGGTGTGTCCCAGGTGCGCGAAAGTGCGGCGTTGCTGGTGCGCTACGCCAAGCAGAGCGGCACGGCGATCTTCCTGGTCGGCCACGTCACCAAAGAGGGCGCGCTGGCCGGGCCACGGGTGTTGGAGCATATGGTCGACACCGTGCTGTATTTCGAAGGCGAGTCCGATGGTCGTTTGCGCTTGCTGCGGGCGGTGAAGAACCGCTTCGGCGCGGTGAACGAACTGGGTGTGTTCGCCATGACTGACCGAGGGCTGAAAGAAGTCTCCAACCCATCGGCGATTTTCCTGACCCGTGCCCAGGAAGAAG
Source organism: Pseudomonas sp. SH10-3B (assembly GCF_019891415.1). NCBI lineage: Bacteria > Pseudomonadati > Pseudomonadota > Gammaproteobacteria > Pseudomonadales > Pseudomonadaceae > Pseudomonas > Pseudomonas sp. SH10-3B. The sequence continues at coordinate 46,840 of NZ_JAFLXD010000023.1, forward strand.
TCCCAGGCAGTGTGGTCATGGCGACGTGGGAAGGCACCCGGCCGATGCTGGTGGAAGTCCAGGCGCTGGTGGATGACAGCCATTTGGCCAACCCGCGCCGCGTCACGCTTGGCCTGGATCAGAACCGCCTGGCGATGCTGCTGGCGGTGCTGCACCGTCACGGTGGCATCCCGACCCACGACCAGGACGTGTTCCTCAACGTGGTGGGCGGGGTCAAGGTGCTGGAAACCGCGTCCGACCTGGCGTTGATGGCGGCAGTGATGTCCAGCCTGCGCAACCGGCCATTGCCCCACGACCTGCTGGTGTTCGGTGAGGTAGGCCTGTCGGGCGAAGTGCGCCCGGTGCCCAGCGGCCAGGAACGCTTAAAGGAAGCGGCCAAGCATGGTTTCAAGCGCGCGATCGTGCCCAAGGGCAATGCGCCGAAGGAAATGCCGCCAGGATTGCAGGTGATTGGGGTCACGCGCCTGGAACAGGCGTTGGATGCACTTTTCGAATAACTCAGGGATGGACGCCATGCAACGATCGAATCGCTGGGGTGTAGTCGCCCTGTTTATCGCCTTGGCCGGCTTGCCCGCCATGGCCTGGGCTGAGCTGCCAACGGGCTACCGCCTGGCGCAAACGCTGGTGACGCCAGATGGCAGTGTGCTGCAGGTGCTCGAAGACCAGCGCATCAGCCCCCAACTGCACAAGGACAGTTGGGGCAGTGGGCTGGATGAAGACTCGTTCGACGAGCCCGGCGACTTGGTCGACAACCCGCTGCTCGAAGCCCAGGTGCGCTGGGTGTCGGCCTCTGGCGAGGTGATAGCTCACGAAGACCTCGGCTACCCGTTGGCCGAGGTCAAGAACGGCCCACTCAAAGGGCTGCCCGAACCTGTGTATTTTTTGACCATCGACCAGACCGCTCCCATGGGCAGCTACAGCGGGCCTGCCACGCAGCTGTTGCTGCCTGGCAAGCAGCAGCTCAAACCGTTGAGTTACCAGGGGGCCGACGGCAAAGTCCAGGTGCTGACCCTGGCTCACACCGGCAAGGCTGCGTGGATGATCGCAACGCCAGCCAGTGGCGGCGCGGATGAACTGCTGCAGGTGTCGTCATTTATGGACGGCGACGGCGAGGACGACTTTGCCACCCGTTATCAGACTTATCGGTTTGTCGACGGGCAGTGGCACAGCGCCTCAAGTCAGAAGAAGGGCTACTGGGACACGGAAAGCGAATTTCCCGCACGTACCGCGTTCCCCTGAGCCATCACACTTCCAGCAACGCCGCCAGCTCCCGATCCAGTTCTTCCTGATCGCCTAGGTTCAGCTCGATCAGCCGCCGCAAGTGGCTGATCGAGTCCAGGTCGATGTATTGGCATACGAAACCCAACTGGCCAGGATCCTCGTGGGTCAGCTTCACCTGCATCTTTATATGGGCCTTTGGATCCAGACGAATATCGACGTCAAAGGGCAGCGCCTTATTTCCCTTCCACTCTTCAGGCCGTTGCGCCAACAGGCCCTTGAGCGACAAATCCACCAATTGCACTGGCCATTCGTTGCCGTTTTGCCGAAGTTCGGTCTTGGCATCAAAGGCGATCCGGCGAAAACGGCGACGATCAGACGCTTGCTCGGTCATGGTGAAACCCTCTGTGGATAACAGGATTGTAGCCCTGCGCCATCATTGGGCGATTTTTTCTGCTTTTTTTGCCCCTGCAAGGCTCTAGACCAACGTAGGGGGGTGGCCTTTAGGGCCAGTAGCGCTAAACTCCGGATGGCTGTCCTTTCTGTCCACCCTGGCTGGAATATAAAAATGAAAAATAATAATAGCCTGCTACGCCACTTACCCTGGCTGGTGCTGGCAATCGTAGGAGCGTGCGCCCTGGGCGTAGTGGCCTTGCGCCGCGGCGAGGCGATCAACGCCTTGTGGATCGTGGTCGCGGCCGTGGCCATCTATCTGGTTGCTTACCGCTACTACAGCCTGTTCATCGCTAACAATGTGATGCAACTCGATCCACGGCGGGCCACCCCCGCAGTGGTCAATAATGACGGTCTGGACTATGTGCCGACCAACAAACACATCCTTTTCGGTCACCACTTTGCGGCGATTGCCGGTGCAGGCCCTCTGGTCGGCCCGGTACTGGCGGCGCAAATGGGCTACCTGCCCGGCACGCTCTGGCTGATTGCCGGCGTGGTGCTGGCCGGTGCGGTGCAGGACTTCATGGTCCTGTTCCTGTCCACTCGTCGTAATGGCCGTTCCCTGGGGGATATGGTCCGCGAAGAGATGGGCCGTATCCCGGGGACCATCGCGCTGTTCGGCTGCTTCCTGATCATGATCATCATCCTCGCGGTGCTGGCGCTGATCGTGGTCAAGGCCCTGGCCGAGAGCCCATGGGGCATCTTCACGGTGATGGCGACCATCCCGATCGCGATGTTCATGGGCATCTATATGCGCTACATCCGCCCGGGCCGCATTGGTGAAATTTCCATCATCGGCGTGCTGTTGCTGCTCGGTTCGATCTGGCTGGGCGGGCAGATTGCCGCTGATCCGGTCTGGGCCAAGGCCTTCACGTTCACCGGGATCCAGATCACCTGGATGCTGATCGGCTACGGTTTCGTGGCAGCGGTGCTGCCGGTGTGGCTGATCCTCGCGCCCCGTGACTACCTCTCTACCTTCTTGAAAATCGGCACCATCATCGCCCTGGCGATTGGCATCCTGGTCACCATGCCCGACCTGAAAATGCCGGCGTTGACCCAGTTCATCGATGGTACCGGCCCGGTATGGAAGGGCGGCCTGTTCCCGTTCCTGTTCATCACCATTGCCTGTGGCGCAGTCTCGGGCTTCCACGCGCTGATCTCCTCGGGCACCACGCCCAAGCTGCTGGCCAGCGAAAGCCACGCCCGTTACATCGGTTACGGCGGCATGCTGATGGAGTCCTTCGTGGCGATCATGGCGATGGTTGCCGCTTCGGTGATCGAGCCAGGCGTGTACTTCGCCATGAACAGCCCGGCGGCAATTGTCGGCACCGACGTGGTCACCGTGGCGCAAACCGTCAGCAGCTGGGGCTTTGCAATTACCCCTGAGGCGCTGTCGGCCGTGGCCCATGACATCGGTGAAACCACCATCCTGGCGCGTGCCGGTGGTGCGCCGACGTTGGCGGTGGGTATCGCGCAGATCCTGCACAGTGTGCTGCCGGGTGAAAACACCATGGCGTTCTGGTACCACTTTGCGATCCTGTTCGAAGCGCTGTTTATCCTGACTGCCGTCGATGCGGGAACCCGTGCCGGTCGCTTCATGCTTCAGGATTTGCTCGGCTCCTTTGTACCGGCGCTCAAGCGCACTGAGTCCTGGACCGCCAACCTGATCGCGACCGCCGGTTGCGTGGCCATGTGGGGTTACCTGCTGTACCAGGGCGTTATCGATCCATTGGGCGGTATCAATACCTTGTGGCCGCTGTTCGGTATCTCCAACCAGATGCTGGCCGGTATCGCGCTGATGCTCGCTACGGTTGTGCTGATCAAAATGAAACGCCAACGCTACATCTGGGTGACCATGCTGCCGGCGGTATGGCTGCTGATCTGCACCACCACCGCAGGCTTCATCAAGCTGTTCGACGCCAACCCGGCGATCGGCTTCCTGTCCCTGGCGAAGAAGTACAGCGATGCCCTGGCGAACGGCCAGATCCTGGCCCCGGCCAAGAGCGTGGACCAGATGCAACATGTGATCTGGAACGCCTACACCAACGCAACGTTGACGGTGCTGTTCCTGTTCGTGGTGTTCAGCATCCTGTTCTATGCGCTCAAGGTCGGCGTCGCCGCCTGGGGCAACAAAGAACGTACGGATAAAGAAGCCCCGTTCCAGGCCGTACCGGACGCATAACCGAGGATTGCAAACATGTTCAATGACATCAGTCGCCTCGGTAAATACCTCGGTCAGGCCGCGCGCCTGATGGTCGGCATGCCCGACTACGACACGTACGTCGAGCATATGCAAACCAAGCACCCGGACAAGCCGATGATGGACTACAAGGCGTTCTTCCGGGAACGCCAGGAGGCCCGATACGGCGGCAAGGGTGGGCCCAAGTGCTGTTGATTTAACGCAACTCCCTGTGGGAGGGGGCTTGCTCCCGATAGCGGTGTGTCAGTGACAGATCAGTGCCTGACACACTGCTATCGGGGGCAAGCCCCCTCCCACATTTGTTTCTGTGTTCCTTCAAGGAGAATTTCTTTGTCCTCTCCCATTCCAGTCACCGTCCTCAGTGGCTTCCTCGGCGCCGGCAAGACCACTTTGTTGCGCCATCTGCTCAAGGCCGAACACGGCTTGAAAATCGCCGTGATCGAAAACGAATTCAGCGATGCCGGTATCGACACCCAGTTGTTGGGCGCAGAACCGGTGCAAGTCATGACCCTGTCCAACGGCTGTGTGTGCTGCACCATCCATACCGACCTCACCAAAGCCCTGTATCTGCTGCTAGAGCGCCTGGACAGTGGCGAGATCGCCTTCGACCGCCTGGTGATCGAGTGCACTGGCCTGGCCGACCCGGCGCCGGTGGCCCAGACCTTTTTCATCGATGAGGAACTGCGCGAACGCTACATCCTCGACGGCATCATCACCCTGGTGGACGCGGCCCACGCCGAGCACCACCTGACCCAGACCATCGCCCAGGCGCAGATCGGTTTCGCCGACCGCCTGCTGGTGAGCAAGCGTGACCTGGTGGATGACGCCACCTTCGAGGCACTCAGTGAGCGCCTGACACGCATCAACCGCCGCGCGCCGATTCGCGTGGTCGAGCACGGCAAGATTGATTTGGCCGAACTGCTCGACGTGCGTGGTTTCAACCTCAACGCGGGCATGAGCCTGCGCCCGGTGAGCAAGGCGCCGTCCATCGACCGTATATCCAGCCTGGTGCTGCGCACCGACCAGCCGCTGGATATCGACCGTCTCAGTGAGTTCATGAACGAACTGCTGGAAGACCATGGCAAGCAGCTGCTGCGCTACAAAGGCGTGCTCAACATCGCCGGCGAAGACCGCCGCATGGTGTTCCAAGGCGTGCTCAAGCTCTATGGTTTCGACTGGGATACCGAGTGGGCCGAAGGCGAGGCGCGGGAGAGTGTGATCGTGTTTATTGCCGATGAGTTGCCGGAGGACAAGATCCGAGAAGGCTTTGAGCGGGTCTATCAGGCATAAAAAAGCCCACCTGTAGGAGCGAGCTTGCTCGCGAAGAACTCACAGGCAACGCGTGCACCCAAGATGCACGCGTTATCGTTGACGTTTTTCGCGAGCAAGCTCGCTCCTACAGTGGGCTTTTTTGTATTACGCGCCGTATACCGGCAGTTTTTTGCAGATGGCCTTGACCTTCTCACGTACCGCGTCGATCACGGCTTCGTTGTTCAGGTCTGCCAGGATGTCGCAGATCCAGCCGGCCAGTTCCTTGCACTCTGCTTCTTTAAAGCCACGAGTGGTCACAGCCGGGGTGCCGAAGCGCAGGCCCGAGGTGACGAACGGCGAACGTGGGTCGTTCGGCACGGAGTTTTTGTTCACGGTGATGAAGGCTTTGCCCAGGGCAGCGTCAGCATCTTTACCGGAAATGTCCTGCTTGATCAGGGACAGCAGGAACAGGTGGTTTTCAGTACCGCCGGACACTACGTCAAAGCCGCGCTCGATGAACACGCTGGCCATGGTCTGGGCGTTTTTCACCACTTGTTGCTGGTAGGTCTTGAACTCAGGTTGCAGTGCTTCCTTGAAGCAGATCGCTTTAGCGGCGATCACGTGCTCCAGTGGGCCACCCTGGGCGCCCGGGAATACGGCGGAGTTCAGCTTCTTCTCGATCTCGGCGTTGGCGCGAGCCAGGATCAGGCCGCCACGTGGACCGCGCAGGGTCTTGTGGGTGGTGGTGGTGACCACGTCAGCGAAAGGCACCGGGTTCGGGTAGACGCCAGCGGCGACCAGACCGGCCACGTGAGCCATGTCGACGAACAGGTATGCGCCCACCTTGTCAGCGATCGCGCGAAAGCGTGGGAAGTCCAGGATCTGCGAGTAGGCAGAGAAACCGGCCACGATCATTTTTGGCTTGTGTTCAACCGCCAGGCGCTCGACTTCGTCGTAGTCGATCAGGCCGTTGGCATCGATGCCGTATTGAACGGCGTTGTACAGCTTGCCGGAGGAGGAAACGCTGGCACCGTGGGTCAGGTGACCGCCGTGGGCCAGGCTCATGCCCAGGATGGTGTCGCCGCCTTGCAGCAGGGCCAGGTAGACGGCGCTGTTGGCTTGGGAGCCGGCGTGTGGCTGGACGTTGGCGTAATCGGCACCGAACAGTTCTTTTGCACGGTCGATGGCCAGTTGCTCAACCACGTCGACGTACTCGCAGCCACCGTAGTAGCGCTTGCCTGGGTAGCCTTCGGCGTACTTGTTGGTCAGAACCGAACCTTGAGCCTCCATCACCGCAGGGCTGGTGTAGTTTTCCGAAGCGATCAGCTCAATGTGCTCTTCCTGGCGCACGGCTTCTTGCTCCATGGCGGCGAAGAGATCGGCGTCGTACTTGGCAATAGTCAAATCACGGCTGAACATGGCGGTCCTCAAGGATCGGGGGCAGAAAAGGAGGGCATTCTAACCCAATGGGTTTTAGATGGCATATGAAAGGACATCATGTCGCGGACAAGTGGGGCTCATCTCGGGATGGGTGGTGAAGCCACTGGCCTCATCGGGAGCAAGCCCCCTCCCACCTTTTGACTTGTGGATACATTCAAATGAGGGAGGGGGCTTGCCCCCGATGAGGCCAGTGGCTTCACCACAAAATCTCAGTCGAACATGAAGAGGGCATCATTGCTGAACTGCGCCTCGAACCGATTCGCCGGCATCGGCCGCCCGAACAGATAACCCTGCACTTCATCGCAACCATGCTCGCGCAGGAAGTCCAATTGCTCATGGGTTTCCACACCTTCGGCGATCACCGCCAGATTGAGGCTGTGGGCCATGGCGATAATGGCGCGGGCGATTTGCGCGTCCTGCTCGCCGGAGGGCAAGCCATCGACGAAGGTGCGGTCGATTTTCAGCACGTCGATGGGGAATTGCTTGAGGTAATTGAGCGACGAATAGCCGGTGCCGAAGTCGTCCACCGCAATGCTCAGGCCCAGGTTTTTCAGGCTGTCGAGTATATGCAGTGCTTCGTTGACTTCGCGCATCAGGATACTTTCGGTCAGCTCCAGTTCCAGGCACGCCGGCGGCAGGCCGGTGTCCTTGAGGATGGTGGCGATGCGCGTGCCCAGTTGACCATCGGAGAACTGCCGCGCGGAGATGTTCACCGAGACTTTCGGCACCCGCACCTTGTTCTGGTGCCAGGTCTTGAGCTGGCGGCAGGCTTCGCTGATCACCCAGTCGCCCACGTCCACGACCAGGCCCAACTCTTCGAGCACTGGAATGAAGTCCCCCGGCGGCACCAGCCCACGACGTGGATGGCGCCAGCGCAGCAGGGCTTCGGCGCCGGTCAGGCGTTTGCCGTCGCCGCTGAACTGCGGCTGGTAATAGAGCACGAATTCGTCCTGCTCCAGCGCGTGGCGCAGGTCGCTTTCCAGCTCCAGGCGTTCCAGGGCACTGGCGTTCATGTCGGCCTGGTAGAACTGGAAGTTGTTCTTGCCACGCTCCTTGGCGTGATACATCGCGGTGTCGGCGTTCTTCATCAGCTGGCTCAGCTCGTTGCCATCCTGGGGGCTGAGGGCGATGCCGATACTGGCGGTCACAAAGAACTCGCGACCCTCCAGCACAAACGGCTTCACCAGGCTCGCAAGGATCTGCTCGGCCACATGAATCGCGCGGTTCAGCGCCATTTCGCGGCTGACCCGCGGTTGCAGCAGCAAGGTGAACTCGTCACCGCCCATGCGCGCCACGGTGTCGTCTTCGGCCACGCAACCGAGCAGGCGGGTGGCCATTTCCTTGAGCATGCGGTCGCCGGCGGCGTGGCCCAGGGAGTCGTTGATCGGCTTGAAGCGATCAAGGTCGAGGAACATCAGCACCACCCACGACTTCTGCCGTTCGGCCGACTGCAACGCGGTGTGCAGGCGGTCCTGGAACAAGGTGCGGTTGGGCAGGTGGGTCAGGGCGTCGTAATAGGCCAGGCGGTGGATGCGCTGTTCGCTGGCCTTGCGCTCGCTGATATCACTGAAGAAACAAACATAGCTGGCCAGGTCGCCTTCGTCGTCGAACACCGCCGTAATACCCACCCAGGCCGGGTAATGCTCGCCGTTGCGGCGCTTGAGCCACACTTCGCCTTCCCAGGTGCTGTGCTGGTGCAGTTGCTTGAGCACGTAGCGCAGGTGCGCTTCCTGTTGTTCGTCGACGGTCAGCATGTTTGGCAACTGGTCGAGTACATCCGCCACTGCATAACCGCTGACCCGGCTGAAGGCCTCGTTGGCCTGCACGATGTAACCGGCGGGGTCGGTGATCAGGATCGCCGACGTGGAGTGCTCGAATACGGTGGCGGCCATGCGCAGGTCTTTTTCGGCGCGGCGTTGCTGGCTGATGTCGCGGCCCACGCCGAGGATGCCTTCGAAGGCGCCGTGCTCATCCCACACCAGTACCAGGCGCAACTCGATCGGCACCTTGCGGCCATCGGCGCGCAGGCAGTCGAACAGGAACAATTGGGTCTGCACTTGATCGCGCAGTTTATTCAGCGCCTCGGGATCGCCCAGTGCGCGGCTGACCTGTTCCACCAGGCTATAAATACCGGTCAATTGCTGAGGGTTGGCGATGATCGATTGCCAGCCGTTCTTGAATACCCAGTCCACGTCGTAACCCAGCACGGCGTTGACCGACGGGCTGACGTAGTTCAGGGCCAGTTGGCTGTCGGTGGAGCAGATCACGTCGCTGATGCTTTCGGCCAGCATGCGATAGCGCTTCTCGCTGTCGCGCAGGGACTCGCTGGCTTCGATCTGGTCGGTGATGTCCTTGGCCACACCGATGATGCGCGTGACTTGCGCAGTCTTGTCCCGCGCCAGGGCTTGCTCGCGAATATCAAAGCGCCGCCATTGGTTATTGCGATGGCGAAAGCGCAACTGGCAGTGCAGCTGGGTGGTGTAGCCGACATGACGTTGCTGCTGGCGCAAATCGTGGTAATGCTCGGCATCTTCGGGGTGTAGCAGGATTTCCCAGAAGTACTCGCCCATTTGCTGCAGTTCGGCCTTGGTATAACCGAGGGTGTGACCCAGATGGTGGTTGCTGAAGATCATGCGCTGGCTGATCACATCCTGCACATACAGGTGGTCGGGCACCGTACGCACCACATCCGACCAGAAACCCTCGCGTTCTACCAACGACAGCTCGATCAGCTTGCGGCTGGTGATATCGCTGATGCTGAGGATCACCGCCTTGAAGTCGTCCTGCTGCTCCGGCAGGCGCATTACCAGCCACAGGTATTGCTCGTTGCCGGCTGCATCCTTGAGCTGGATTTCCAACTCAAGCTGGTTTTGTTGGGTCAGCACCGCTTCGAGTATCTGATGCCCGATGGATGTGGTGTTGCGCGGGCAATCACTGATCAGCCGTTCCCAAGCCTCCTCGCAGGAGCCCACTCTGAGCAGGCGCACTGCCACCTGGTTGATCTCGGTGATGCGCAGTTCGGTGAGCAACCGCTGGCATTCCTCGGGGGCGTTTTGCAGCCAGTCGTGAAGTTGCTCGCGGGTGTGCAAGTGCACCTTGGCAAAAAACGCATTCAGGCCCGACAGATCAAGTACGCACAGGGCCACGCCGGTGCCTTCGAAAATATCCTGGTAGCGGCGCCGGCCTTCATGCACCTGGCGCTGACGGCGACGCATATTCAGCAGCACGATCACCGGGATCAACGAGAAGGCCAGGCCCAGCAGGCATTTACCGATAAACGCGGGCAGCAGTTGTTCCAGCACGGCTGAGCGGTCGAACATCCCGCGCAACTGCCAGTCGCTTTTGCTCAGGGGGGTGACCAGTACGCTTTTGTTCAAGTCATCCGGGGTCAGGGCGCCGGCCCATTGTGCCGGCATGCCGCTGTCACGGCTGACCACGCGGTGGTTCAGGCGGTTCTCGATGGCCCACGTGGGGCGCTGGCCCTGGCTGTCCTGGCGGGTCAGGTTGACCAGGTAGTCGGGTGCCAGGCGCAGTGCCCAGTACATCCTTGAGCCGCCGCTGGGCTGGTGCAGCAGCAGATAGATGATGGTGCCGTCGTCGTTATTGCTCAGGTAGTAGGGTTGGCCATGGCTGCGCTGCACCAACTCTTCCAGCCAACTGCTGTCCTGGCTGTCAGTGGCGCTGTCGCTGATCAGCGCGCCGCTGGGCGCGAGCAGGGCGATACTGCGCAGTTCCGGCAGCGAGCGCTGCAGCGTGCGCGTCAAGGCCTGTTGCTGTTCGACGTCGCGCGGCGGCTCGACCATCGGCAGCAGGTTCAGGGCAATTTTGGCGCTCAGGGCCATGTTCAGGCTGATCTGTTCAGCCAGGTCGGCGCTGTAGTCGATGGTGTATTGCTGTTGGTTTTTCTGGTTTTGCTGCAGTTGGTCCAGCAACTGCCAGAACAATAATGCGAGCAGCATGAGGACGAGCGTCGCCAATGCGCCTTTGAGGGTACCGTGCAGGGGCGCTCCCGGCGCTATATGAGCGGCGCGCAAGGGAGTTGGCGGCGTGACTTTGGACAAGCTGTGATCCTGCGGTTTGGCTGGACTGGCGCGCGACGTGCACTATAAGCCGGACGCCCGAAGGGCGGCTAGCATGCCTTGACTTGTGGCAAAGTGCCAGCCCTGCTTGGCTGGACTGACCAAGCGCATTCAGGTAGCTTTGCCGGTTACGCGGTGGCGTTCCAGCCCCAGATCTTCAGGTTTTTCCGCTCGCTGGCCTTGATGATAGTCAACGGCCAGCGCGGCGCATGGCCTGGCACGGGCTTCGCCCGCTTTATTCATCAGTCACAGACGCTAGGTTCACCATGGCTCAATACGTCTTCACCATGCATCGGCTGGGAAAAGTTGTTCCGCCGAAGCGGGAAATCCTGAAAAACATTTCGCTGTCCTTCTTCCCTGGCGCCAAGATCGGCGTGCTCGGCCTCAACGGTTCGGGTAAGTCCACGCTGCTGAAAATCATGGCCGGCGTCGACACCGAGTTCGAAGGCGAAGCCCGCCCGATGCCGGAACTGAACATCGGCTACCTGCCACAGGAACCGATCCTGGACCCGACCAAGACCGTGCGTGAAGTGGTTGAGGAAGCCGTCAGCGTGATCAAGGACGCCCAGGCCCGCCTGGACGAGGTCTACGCCGCCTACGCCGAACCGGATGCCGACTTCGACAAGCTGGCCGCCGAACAGGCCAAGCTCGAAGCCATCCTGCAGGCCGGCGACGGTCACAACCTGGAGCGCCAGCTGGAAGTCGCCGCCGATGCACTGCGTCTGCCGGCCTGGGACGCCAAGGTCGAGTTCCTGTCCGGTGGTGAAAAACGTCGCGTGGCCCTGTGCCGCCTGCTGCTGTCGGCTCCCGACATGCTGCTGCTCGACGAACCGACCAACCACTTGGACGCCGACTCCGTCGCCTGGCTGGAGCACTTCCTGCACGACTTCCCGGGCACCGTGGTTGCGATTACGCACGACCGGTACTTCCTCGACAACGTTGCCGGCTGGATCCTCGAACTCGACCGTGGCGCCGGTATCCCTTACGAGGGCAACTACTCCGGTTGGCTCGAAGCCAAGTCCGACCGTCTGGCCGCCGAATCCAAGCAGCAATCGGCCCATGAAAAAGCCATGAAGGAAGAGCTGGAGTGGGTGCGCAAAGGCGCCAAGGCCCGCCAGTCCAAATCCAAGGCCCGTCTGCAACGCTTCGAAGAAATGCAGTCGCAGGAATTCCAGAAGCGCAGCGAAACCAACGAGATCTACATCCCGGCCGGTCCGCGCCTGGGTGACAAGGTCATCGAGTTCAAGAACGTGACCAAAGGCTATGGCGACCGCGTGCTGATCGACAACCTGTCGTTCTCCATGCCAAAAGGCGCGATCGTCGGCGTAATTGGTGGTAACGGTGCGGGTAAGTCCACCCTGTTCCGCATGCTGATGGGTAAGGAAACACCGGATTCGGGCACCATCGAAGTCGGCGAAACCGTGCAACTGGCCTGTGTGGACCAGAGCCGCGAAGACCTGGATGGCAGCAAGACCGTATTCCAGCAAATCTCCGACGGTTCCGACCAGATCCGCATCGGCAACTATGAAATCCCGTCGCGCACCTACGTCGGCCGTTTCAACTTCAAGGGCGGCGACCAGCAGAAGTTCGTCAAGGACCTGTCCGGTGGTGAGCGCGGTCGCTTGCACCTGGCCCTGACCCTGAAAGAGGGCGGCAACGTCCTGCTGCTCGACGAACCGTCCAACGACCTCGACGTTGAAACCCTGCGTTCCCTGGAAGAAGCCCTGCTGGACTTCCCGGGCGCCGCCATTGTGATCTCTCACGATCGGTGGTTCCTTGACCGCGTCGCGACCCACATCCTGGCGTACGAAGACGACTCGCAAGCCGTGTTCTTCGAAGGCAACTACACCGAGTACGAAGCGGACCGTAAAAAGCGCCTGGGCGAAGCTGCTGCCCAGCCGCACCGTGTACGGCACAAAAAACTGGCCTGATCCGGCTGGTCAAAAAAAGCGGGGCCCTCGGGCTCCGCTTTTTTTTGCGCTGGGGTTTTGCAGTGTTTTTGATGGCCCTATCGGGAGCAAGCCCCCTCCCACATTTGATTTGTGAATACATTCAAAATGTGGGAGGGGGCTTGCCCCGATAGCTATTTCCCTGCTGGTGCATAACCTGCCTTAGCAATCCCCTTTTAGGTGCGATAAATCCCTGTTTCCTGGGTTTATTTATATCTAATGCACCATTTAAATTCACAAAAGCGACATTTTGCCCTGTCGCGGTGCGACATGAATTGATAAAGTCCGGCTCAATCTCCGTTAAAAACAATCAATTTGCCGAGACTTTTCATGATCGAATCCGTCGAATCCTTCCTCGCCCGCCTCAAAAAACGTGACCCCGACCAGCCGGAATTCCACCAGGCGGTAGAAGAAGTCCTACGCAGCCTGTGGCCGTTTCTTGAAGCCAATCCCCACTACCTGACCTCGGGCATCCTGGAGCGCATCTGCGAGCCGGAACGCGCGATTACCTTTCGGGTGTCGTGGGTCGATGATCATGGCAAGGTCCAGGTCAATCGCGGTTTCCGTATCCAGATGAACAGCGCCATCGGCCCTTACAAGGGCGGTTTGCGTTTCCACCCGTCAGTAAACCTGGGCGTCCTGAAATTCCTCGCCTTCGAGCAAACCTTCAAGAACTCCCTGACGTCGCTGCCCATGGGCGGTGGCAAAGGCGGCTCGGACTTTGATCCAAAAGGTAAGAGTGACGCCGAAGTCATGCGCTTCTGCCAGGCGTTCATGAGCGAGCTGTACCGGCATATCGGCGCAGATGTGGACGTGCCGGCTGGCGATATCGGCGTGGGCGCCCGTGAAATTGGCTTCCTGTTTGGCCAGTACAAGCGCCTGAGCAACCAGTTCACCTCAGTGCTGACCGGCAAGGGCATGACCTACGGCGGCAGCCTGATCCGCCCGGAAGCCACCGGATTCGGGTGTGTGTACTTCGCCGAAGAAATGCTCAAGCGCGACGGTCAGCGGGTGGAGGGCAAGCGCGTGGCGGTTTCCGGCTCCGGCAACGTTGCCCAATACGCGGCGCGCAAGGTCATGGACCTGGGCGGCAAGGTGATTTCCCTGTCCGACTCCGAAGGCACGCTGTACGCCGAAAGCGGCTTGACCGAGGAACAATGGTCGGCGCTGCTCGAGCTGAAAAACGTGCAGCGTGGGCGCATCAGCGAACTGGCTGCCCGTTACGGCCTGGAGTTTCGCGCCGGTAAAACCCCTTGGGAACTGGTCTGCGATATTGCCCTGCCATGCGCTACCCAGAACGAACTCGACGCCGAAGCCGCCCGCACGCTGCTGCGCAATGGCTGCATCTGTGTGGCCGAAGGCGCCAATATGCCGACCACGCTTGAGGCGGTGGATATCTTTATCGAGGCGGGCATTCTGTTCGCGCCGGGCAAGGCATCCAATGCCGGCGGCGTTGCAGTGAGCGGCCTGGAGATGTCGCAGAACGCCATGCGCCTGCTGTGGACTGCCGGTGAAGTGGACAGCAAGCTGCACAACATCATGCAGTCGATCCACCATGCCTGCGTGCACTACGGCGAAGAGAACGGTCGGATCAACTACGTGAAGGGCGCGAACATTGCCGGCTTCGTCAAGGTCGCCGACGCGATGTTGGCTCAGGGCATCGTCTAAGCCTCGGCTTCGATGCGCAGCACTTCGATCAACTGATCGCCGACGGGGCGTTTCCACAGCACCTCGTCACCCACTTGGGTGCCCAGCAAGGCACGGCCCAGGGGCGAGCCCCAGTTGATCAGGCCGGCGGCGGCATTGGCTTGGTCTTCGCCGACCAATTGAATGCGCTGCTGTTCGTCATGCTCATTGGCGAAGGTGACCCAACTGCCGATCTGCACCTTGTCGGTGGACGTAGCGGGCGCCACCACCTGGGCGCTCTGCACGCGCTGGTTGAAGTAGCGCAAATCCCGCTCAAGGTCGGCCTGGCGCTGCTTATCGGCCTGTTCGCCCTTGGCGGATTCGGCGCTGTGTTCGGCCTGTAGCTGCGCAACCTTGGCCTGCAATTGCGCCAACCCTTGCGCAGTCAGGCGATTGGGCTGCTCACTGACCTGACGCTCCACCGGCTGATCAGCCTGGGCGGCGGCGTTGTCCTCATTTACAAAAGCTCGGCTCATGACGTTCTCCCTCTATGGAGCTTGGGCCATGTTCGCCGCGCTTTAGTTTCGATGGATGTCTGAAAGCGACCTATTGCGAGCGATAGGCCCGCGCCGCGTCGCGGTTCTTCTCCTGTTGCCAGGCGCGCTCACGGTCGTCCCAGTGGTCGTTCTTGTAGTCGCGCAGTTCCTCGTTCTCGCGCATGGCCTTGCACTGGCGAAAACCATCCTCCCAGCCAGCGGCGTATTCCCGGTCTTTCAGGTAGCGCGGCACATTCTTGCGAAACTCCCCAGTGATCACGCCAGCGGCCTGGCGACCGCTGCTGCAGCCATCATCAAAGCCATCGGCAAAGGCCGGTGGATAGCCCTTGGCCAACAAGTCCTGGTGAGTTGATTGGCAACCCGCCAGCCACACCACCGCACACAGCATTACTGCATACCGCCACATTGCTTGCTCCCTGGCCGTTTCACGGCTGATAGGGGAAGTCTAGATAGGGATTTGTCGGGGAGGTGTGAAAGGGGTGTGAGAAAGGTGTGGAGCGCGATGAGATCGAGCGGTGAGCACTGAATCTGTGGCGAGGGCGCTGGCTTCCGTAAGGCTGCAAAGCAGCCCAATGCTGACGGTGGATATTTTCTCGGTAGGAACGCTTCGCCCGGTTCGGTGGCTGCTGCGCAGCCCAGCGGAAGCAAACTCTTATCAAAATTAAAATAACTCGCTGATTTTAAAGGGTTAAAAAAGTTTTGAGTTTTGCATAAATAATTTCAGGCGACTGCATTCTTGTGGCGAGCGGGCTTGTCCCGCGTTGGGCTGCGCGGCAGCCCCAAAACCAGGCGCAGAGGAGCGTCTGATACACCACATTGGTCTTCATCAGGGGCGCTTCGCACCCCAACGCGGGACAAGCCCGCTCGCCACAGAGGTCCCCGTTTGCTGAGCGACAGCGCTACATCGAAGAGGTAGTGGCACCTCCCTAGCAACAGATTTCACTCATCTTGAATAAGTGTTGCCTGATGCAATCTGGCCTTCAGGCGTAATAGCCCACGGTCCTTTTCAACTGATCGGCGTACTCGTAAATCTCATCAATGGATGAGATAGCGTGCCGAGTCTCATTTTTCTCCTCGTCGAATATTCCGAGGTATTTCTGACTTCTGTTGAAGTGAAGGCGACAAATCGGTTTACGATTGTTGTCGTCCAGCAAGATGCCAAAATAACTTTGGGTATCTCGCTGAACGATTCTTTTGGCATCGACAACGGAGCGGACGACAGCCCGGACGATGTGATAGCCCTCAAGCTCTTCAAGCGTTGTCAGGATTTTATCTTCTGACTCGTCTCGATCCTGAGTCTCAGTATTCCTGCTGTTCGCGACAGTCAGTGACGCTATCGTCGGCTGAATAGCGCCGCTCATAGCCGACTTGAGCCGATCATTGATTTGGTCATTCAGAAACTGAGCTAACGCTTTCCGTGTCAGTTCGAAAAATTGCTCACGGACTTTCTGCGTGATTGCGCCCTCGTAAACGCGGGAAGCGAAGAATTTCACGAAGTCGTCTTCTGGTTTGCTGACTTGGGCGCCAATAAGCTTCTTTAGCTGGCTGACGTATTTCAACTCTCCGGCAGCGTTGATGATCGAGTCGACGTCGAAG
This sequence comes from Pseudomonas sp. SH10-3B, assembly GCF_019891415.1. Lineage (NCBI taxonomy): Bacteria > Pseudomonadati > Pseudomonadota > Gammaproteobacteria > Pseudomonadales > Pseudomonadaceae > Pseudomonas > Pseudomonas sp. SH10-3B. The sequence goes on from NZ_JAFLXD010000023.1 coordinate 63,209, forward strand.
GCCGACTTTGTAAGCTTTATCAGCTCAGGTACGGAGTACTCATCGATGTCCAGTAGATCCAATTCTAAAAATGGCTTTTCGTCCATTTTATTAGGTGCATCCAGGTCAGTGAAAAACCTGTAGACCTGGCCGTTCGTGAGAATTGAGATTCTTGCGCTTGTGACGTGAAAGTATCGAAACAACTGCGATGCGTGATTAATGCTCAATGACTCGCCGATTTTTTTGCATTCGATGAGTATTTGAACCTCACCGTTTTTCATAATTGCGTAGTCGATTTTTTCGCCTTTTTTTGTCCCTATATCGCAGACAAACTCAGGCGTTACCTCCTGTGGATCAAACACGTCGTAACCCAAAACCGTGTTGATAAAAGGCATTACAAAAGCGTTCTTTGTTGCTTCTTCTGTTTGGATGGCAGGGCCTTGCAAACGAACTTTTGCTGCCAGACTGGTGAGCTTTTCAAAAAATTCCATATAAGCCTCTTACCCTATTCGAATCCGTGTATAGACGTGATGGCAAATTGACTGCCATTCGATACTAGACACAAATCTTCACAAAGAGAATGGAGTGAGAGGGAGTTTGTTTTGACTGAAAAAAGCTAAAAATTTGTCGGAAATTTCTTGCCTATTTATCAATAGGTTGGAAGCCGAGTAGTAATTTGTACTTGCATGCAAAAGTCTGAAAATTCTGAGTGGATCAGTTTGATGGATTAGGTTTGTGGCTTTTCAGCTCTCGCCAGAGCCGCATGTTCCGCCAATTCCTGCTGGATAAACGCCGCAATCATGGCGCGATAGACCTGCTCGGTCACCTCGGGGTTGGCGCCCACGGTCTGCGCCAGATCCCGCACCTTGGTGATCACCTGCTCAACCCGCTGTGGGGCCTTGACGCCATCGCTGTCTTTTTTGAAGCGTGCCGCCTGGGAGACGTAGCGGCCGCGTTCGGCCAGCAGGGTGACGATTTGCTGGTCGAGGCGGTCGATGTTGTTTCGGACTTCTTCAAGGGTGGTGCAGGTAACGGCCATGTCGAGTGAACTCCTGATGGTGCGGGCAATGCTGACAAAAGATGTTAGTCAGTAGTGATACCACTTCACCTCAAGCATCACTTCATTCACCGGCGTCGAGAAGTGGCTGTACTCGCGCTGTGCACTCAGGCGTAGGCCGAGGTTGCGGGACAGTTCCCACTGTTGGTTCAGGCTGAGGCTGCGCCGTACTTCGCCATTGGTGAAGAAGTCTCCTTTAGCCTCCAGGCTCAAGTTGCCCAGGGGGTTTTTCCACAGCACGCCGGTATTGAAACCGGCAGCGGGGGAGATGGCTTCGTTGAAGTCGTTGTTGTGTTCCACGCGCACGGTGCCGAGGGCGAAGCCGAGCATGTCGTCGTTCAGTTGCCAGGTGCCACCGGCGCCGCCGTTGACGTGAGCGACCAGGGTTTCGTCGTCGTGTTTACCGGGCACCCGCTCCAGGCCGCCGGTGACTTGCCAGGACCACGGCTGCAGCAAGGCGTTGCGCGGGGTCAGGGAGCGGATGGTGGCTAAGTCCAGTTGCTGCAGTTGCCAGTGGTTACCTTCGTACTGGCGCAGCTTCATCTGCAGGATTTCGATCTGCGCGCCGAGGGGGAAGCCTTCGGCGTTGTCGTTGAGGTCGTGGTAGGCCATGCGCAGGCCATATTCGCCGAAGGCCTTGTCACCACGGGTGCCGATACCGGCTTGCCAGGTGCGCGATTCATGGCCGTTTTCGGGCAGGCCGGGGGGCGTGATCTTCAGGTCGGGCGCTGGGTTCTGGTTGATCGCGCGCAGCAGCTCGAAGCTGCGTTGGGAGCGTGCGGTGTCGCGTTCCAGGCCATTGGCGCGATAACGACCGAGGCGGTAAGCCGCGTCGATGATCAGGGCCTGGCGGTCGCGAGGCAACGCTTTGAAGGCCGGCGCCTGCAATTGCTGCTGGTCGTCGCTGACCTTCAGCACCCATTGTTGTTCGTCGCTGTTCAGCGGCTTGGCGCGCTCCAGCAACTCGCGCTCGCGGGAGGGGCGGTAGTCGATTTTCTCTACCAAACCTGCATCCTTCACCGCCTTGACGGTGTCGGTGGGGATGGCGGTGAGCGGGAATTGCTCGGTCAGGCGCAGGCCGGGACGGGCCACTTGCAGCAGTTCCAGCAGGCGGTAGGAGCAGTTTTCATCGAAGAAGAAGTAGTCGAACTGGATCTGCTTGAGTTCCCACACGTGCTCGACCATGCGCTCGGTCTCGACCTGAGTGAGGTTGAGGCGGTATTCCCACAGGTCACGGTTTTCGAGGCTGCGGTACTCGGAGAGTTTTTCCTGGTAGGGCACCAGGGCGAACAGGCCGGGGTAGCCGCCCATCAGACCTTTCCAGGCATAAAGGATGCTGTTGTCCGAGCCTTCGATGTAGGCGCCGAAGTTGATCGCGTAGCTGAGCAGCGCAGTCTTGTTGCTCTGCACGTCGGCCTGGTCGATACGCAGCAGGGTGTGGCCGAACATCGACGACGGGCTGTTGAGGTAGGCCGCCGGGAAGATCATCACCGCGCTATGGGGCGCGACGTCCTTGAACCATTGCTTGAATTCTTTGCAGTCCACGGCAGGCAGGTCAGTGAGGTGCAACTGATCCTTGAGCCAGCGGGTACGTGCGGGGTAAACGCATTGGGCGTGTTTTTCACCCAGGCTGGCCGGAGCGTAAAGCGCATCGACGGTGGCCTTGAGTTCTGCATCCGGGTGGTGTGCGCCATCGGCTGCGAGGAAAAATTTCTTTTCACTGACATAACTGCGCCAGCCACTGATTTTGCCGGCTTCGTAATGGCCTAAAGAAAGCCAGAACGGATCATTGGCCAATTGCTGCAAACGTTGATCATCAAGGTGCGGTGCCGCGTACAGCGGGGCGCAGGCGAGGAGTGCCATCCAGGCAAAGCGTTTGAGCATAGGGGCAACTTAAGTCGGAAATTAGAGAGACCCAAAGGGAGGCGGGTCCAAAAATAAAACCCGCGCCTGGGGAGGCGCGGGCAGGTCGAGCTTAAGCCTGGGTAGCGTATTTCGCCAGACGGGCATCGCCTTTCAGTACAGCCAGGGTGTTGTTGTGCACGTCTTCAGCGGTTACATCGGCCTTGCTGAAGATTTGCTGGAAGTGTTCGTGAGCCACGGCAGCGAAGTGCTCGCGATCTTCCGGCGCAACGCCCAGTACCACGGCATAGGTGGTCAGTGCTTCACCATTACCCTTGGCCATGTCTTCGGACAGCTCGTTCATCATGCCATTCATGGCAATCCAGGACTTGCCGCCGTAGGTCAGCGCGCTGTTGGTGCTGCAACCGTTGGTGCCCGAGGTCATGCCGAAGGTGGCGTTACCCGAAGTACCGTTGGTGGTGGAAGCCAGGAAGTGAGCCGGAGTACCGCGCTGGCCTTCGAACAACATGTTGCCCCAACCGCAGTTAGGGCCGCCTGGTGCTTCAGCCATTGCATTGAGGGAGACGACGGTGAAGAGAGTACCGAGAAGGATCCGTTTCATAGCTTTGTTCTCTTTGTGTGCAAACCAATGGACAAGGGTTCAGGCACTTCATAGCGCCCCTGGGATCGGTTATTAGTCCAACCCGCGCAGTTTGGAGTTTAGGCATGTTCCAAGGGTTCCGTGTGTTTTTATAAAACAATCAGCAATGTCGCGTTTTTTTTGTAGGGTATGTTCCGTGTCTATGCTTTCCCTACGGCTCGCCTTGCCAGAGCGCGCAACGGAGAGCCAGAATGCCGTCATCTGCCCCGCCTGATGTAAGGAAGCCCGATGCCTGATCCTGTTGCTGCCAGCTTGCGTCTAGCGCCCGAAGCGCTGACTCGCCCTTTCTCCGCTGAACAGTTCAGCTTCTCGACCACCAATGATCTGGAGCCCTTTCGCGGTGTGCTTGGCCAGGAACGCGCGGTTGAAGCGTTGCAGTTCGGTGTGGCCATGCCACGCCCCGGTTACAACGTGTTTGTCATGGGCGAGCCGGGTACCGGCCGCTTTTCGTTCGTCAAACGTTACCTGAAGGCTGAAGGCAAGCGCCTGCAGACCCCGGCGGACTGGGTCTATGTGAATAACTTTGACGAGCCTCGCGAACCCCGCGCCTTGGAATTGCCCGGCGGTGCGGCAGCGGCGTTCATTGCTGACATCAATGGCCTGGTCGACAACCTCGTCGCGACCTTCCCGGCGGTGTTCGAGCACCCGACTTATCAACAGCGTAAAAGTGCCATCGACCGCGCCTTCAACCAGCGTTACGACAAGGCGCTGGACGTGATCGAACGTCTGGCCCTGGAAAAGGACGTGGCGCTGTACCGCGACAGCTCCAACATCGCCTTCACGCCGATGCTCGACGGTAAGGCGCTGGATGAAGCCGAGTTCTCGCAGCTGCCGGAAGTGGATCGCGAGCGTTTCCATACGGATATTTCCGAGCTGGAAGAACGCCTCAACGAGGAGTTGGCCAGCCTCCCTCAGTGGAAGCGCGAGTCCAACAACCAACTGCGTCAGTTCAACGAAGAAACCATCACCCTGGCCCTGCAACCATTGCTAGCGCCGCTGTCGGAAAAATACGCCGAGAACGCCGGCGTCTGCGGTTACCTGCAGGCCATGCAGGTGTACCTGCTGAAAACCGTGGTGGAACAATTGGTGGACGACGCCAAGACCGACGCCCAGGCCCGCAAGCTGCTCGAAGAGCAATACTGCCCGAGCCTGGTGGTGGGCCATCCGGTCAACGGTGGCGCGCCGGTGGTGTTTGAACCGCACCCGACCTACGACAACCTGTTCGGCCGTATCGAATACAGCACCGACCAGGGCGCGCTGTATACCACCTATCGCCAGTTGCGACCGGGCGCTTTGCACCGTGCCAACGGCGGGTTCCTGATTCTTGAAGCCGAGAAGATGCTCAGCGAGCCGTTTGTGTGGGACGCCCTCAAGCGTTCCTTGCAGTCGCGCAAGCTGAAGATGGAATCGCCCCTGGGCGAACTGGGCCGCCTGGCCACTGTGACTCTCAACCCGCAGATGATCCCGTTGCAGGTCAAGGTCATCATCATCGGTTCGCGCCAGTTGTATTACGCGTTGCAGGACGCCGATCCGGACTTCCAGGAGATGTTCCGGGTGCTGGTGGACTTCGACGAAGACATCCCGATGGTGGATGAGAGCCTGGAGCAGTTCGCCCAGTTGCTCAAAACCCGGACCTCGGAAGAAGGCATGGCGCCGCTGACCTCGGACGCGGTCGCGCGGCTGGCCACTTACAGCGCACGCCTGGCCGAACACCAAGGGCGTTTGTCGGCGCGTATTGGCGATTTGTTCCAGTTGGTCAGCGAGGCGGATTTCATTCGCCACTTGGCGGGCGACGAGATGACCGATGCTGGCCATATCGAGCGTGCACTGAAGGCCAAGGCTACGCGTACCGGGCGTGTGTCGGCGCGGATTCTCGACGACATGCTCGCCGGAGTCATCCTGATCGACACCGCTGGCGCGGCGGTCGGCAAGTGCAACGGGCTGACGGTGCTGGAGGTCGGTGATTCGGCGTTCGGTGTGCCGGCACGGATTTCCGCCACGGTGTATCCGGGCGGCAGCGGCATTGTCGACATCGAGCGCGAAGTTAACCTCGGTCAGCCGATTCACTCCAAGGGCGTGATGATCCTCACCGGTTACCTGGGCAGCCGCTATGCACAGGAATTCCCGCTGGCGATCTCGGCGAGCATCGCGTTGGAACAGTCCTACGGTTACGTGGACGGTGACAGCGCGTCCTTGGGCGAGGCGTGCACCTTGATTTCGGCCTTGTCGAAGACGCCGCTCAAACAGTGTTTTGCCATCACCGGTTCGATCAACCAGTTTGGTGAAGTGCAGGCCGTGGGCGGGGTCAACGAGAAGATCGAAGGTTTCTTCCGCCTGTGTGAAGCCCGTGGTTTGACCGGTGAGCAAGGGGCGATCATTCCCCAGGCCAACGTCGCCACTCTGATGCTGGATGAGAAGGTGTTGCAGGCCGTGCGTGCTGGGCAATTCCACATCTATGCGGTGCGCCAGGCGGATGAGGCGTTGAGCCTGCTGGTGGGCGAGGATGCCGGTGAGCCGGACGCCGAGGGGCAGTTCCCGGAAGGCACCGTCAATGCCCGGGTGGTCGAGCGCTTGCGCGCGATTGCCGAGATGATCAGCGAGGAAGACCTGAAGGAAGCCGAGAAGGAGTTGGCACAGCAGGCGCTGGCCGAAGCCAAGCCCACCTGAGTTCTGAGGCCAGGCCCGATCAAACCTGTGGGAGGGGGCTTGCTCCCGATTGCGATAGGTCAGTCATGTAGATGTCGACTGACACACTGCATCGGGAGCGAGCGCCCTCCCACATTTGGATCTGGTTGCGTCACTAAATTGACTTCTTTCTGAGGGACTAATGTCCGTTGGTCCCTACAGCCTTGGTTTGTCGTGTTTTTCTTCTATTCTGAGCGTAGGGATATCCACAGGAGTCGCTGGATAGAAACAGCCTCGCTTCAGGCTGAGGTTGAACGCCGATCTACCGAGGGTCGCCGCCATGCCGCGCAACCTCTGCCTCACCCGCCAGTGCTTCGGCCTGGTCACCCGTATTGAATGTTCCATTCGCCCGCTCGCGGGGGATAACGGAATGTGGACCTTGTTGTTTGCCGCCGGAATGACTGGCGAGCAGCCTTCCACCATTAAGTCCCAAGGCCCGTTTCATGGGCCTTTTGTGGCAGAAACCATTCTGCAGTCGATCGTCGATAGCCTGACTTTGTACGGCTATGAGGTGGCGGCTGACCCGCAGATCTGGTGCCTGCATATGCAGGCCCATCTGCGGCAGCTCAATGGTGGACATGAACGGCTCGCCCTGTGACGACCGGTCATTTGTTCTCAGGCTTGTCCAGCTTGACCTCGAAACCGTACTGCACGGTGCTCAGGTCGGTGCGCTGGTAGCTTTCAAACGCCGTTGGCCGGCCGTAGAAATAATGCACGTCAAACAATGCCGTGCCGTATTCCTCGGCGCGGTGGCTGACGCCGAGGATTTCCTTGAGGTAGTTGCCGCTGGCGTCCTTGGCGTAGAAGCGCCAGCTGTCGGCGGGGAATTCCTTTTGGTCGACGATCAGCGCGTTGTCCTTGAGTGACAAACCCTTGGGCAGCTTGGCCGCATCGATGTCGCCTTTCTCGATAGTCGCCAGGAACAGCGGGATCGAACCCACCACAAATGCCGGGTTTTCCGGGAACAGGTTGAGGTCGTAGGTGAGGGTGCCGCGCGCCGGGTTCAATTCATACGCCTCGGTGGGCAACTCGATGGGCTCGCCACGTTCACCTTTTTCGTCGGCGGTGAAGAACGTCACCGGCGATTCGCTGCTGTTGCGCTCGCTGCCCACCAGGTCGTCATTGAAGGTGAACGGGTGGTCGAACACGATATGGGCGGCGCTGGCGTCTTCGACGGACTGGCTGATGGTGACGCTGTTCTTCAGTTGCTCCTCAGTCATCGTCGCGTCCTTGAGCCAGCTGGCGGCGCCGTCGTCATACACGGTGACCGGCATGGGCAAGGCTTGTACGGTCTTTTCCAGGCTGTTCTTGTCGAAGCGCAGCACCGGCAGGTCGAGATCCTTGCGGGTGACCGTGGCCGTGGAAAAATCCAGCACGTTGATCTGCAGGGTGTCGATCACGCCATTGAAATAGACCTTGGCGTAATGGCTGCTCTGCTTGTGTTCGAAGGCTTTCTGCTCATCGGTCAACTGCTTTTCAAAGGCATCTGACCAGGCTTTCTGTTTTTGCATCTCCGCCAGTTGCTTCTCGTAGAACTCGACTTGCGCAGCACTTTCGTTGATCGAGCCCGAACGCGTGAGGAATTGCCCGGTGCTGTCCCGCGCCTGCACCAGCAAGGGGTTAGGCGATTCGTCACCGACTTCAGGTGCCAGCGGCTGGCTGTTGGTCAGCTCGATTTCGGCGTAGTTCTTTTCCAGAAGCAGCAGGTTGACGGTGATGTTGCCGTCGGTGCGCTTATGGCCCACGTCCTTTTTCGACAGATCGAAGGTCAGCACTTTGCCCGGCGCGATCACTTCCACTGTGCCTTTGAGGCTGATGGGCTGCGGTTGGCTTTTGTTTTCCGTCTCGATGCCATCGATGAACGGGTAAGTCACCGTCAGGTCATCCGGGTTGGTCAGGTTGGAGCTGCTGGGGCTCAACTGGATGCCGGGATCGGTTTCCGACCATTCCGGCTGGAACGGCACGACCTTGTTGTTGCTCAAGGTGACGGACTGCCACTCCAGGCCATGGGGGAAGGGGAATTGGTCCGGGATGTTGAAGTTGAACGGGAATACCGGCTGCAAGTCCGTCAGGTAGTCGGAGTGTGAGTTTTTGCGCAGTACGAATAAGCCATTGATGTAGGTGTCCACCAGCCCCTGGGGTGTAGGGTAATGCTTGAGCAGGGCGAGGGTATCTTCGCCGTATTCGGCTTCGACGGGCTTGGTGGCGAGCTTGACCCGCGCCCGTTCCAGCAACAGCAGCGAACCGCCGAGGTCGGCCACCGCATCCCGCAGCTTGGGGTCCTGGATGCTGTCGAGGGATTGTTCGAACGTTGCGGTTTTCTCTTCGAGGGTGGTGTGTTTCTGCTCATCGCTTGGGGAACAGCCGCCGGCCAGCAGCAATGCCGCGCACAGGCCGAGGCTGGCCAAAGGGGATCGCACATCCATCATCTGAGTTTCTTCCTGTCCGACGTCATTGAGCCGAGTTGATGGGCTCGACACTAGCAGAAAAATTCTCTTACAGAAGCCGCCTGGGTCAGTTTTCTCGTGGTTACAGGTGTCTTATAGCGGCTGGTATACTCGCCGCCATTTCTAGCCATGCTGTGTGAGATCCAATGGAACGCTTTATCGAAAATGCTATGTACGCCTCGCGCTGGCTGCTGGCGCCGATCTATTTCGGCTTGTCCCTCGGGTTGCTGGCGCTGGCGCTGAAATTCTTCCAGGAAGTGATTCACCTGCTGCCGAGCGTGTTCTCGATGGCCGAGTCGGAACTGATCCTGGTGCTGCTGTCGTTGATCGACATGGCCCTGGTCGGCGGCTTGCTGGTGATGGTGATGATTTCCGGCTACGAGAACTTCGTCTCGCAGCTGGATATCGATGAAAGCAAGGAAAAGCTCAACTGGCTGGGCACCATGGACTCTTCGTCGTTGAAGATGAAAGTGGCGGCCTCCATCGTGGCGATTTCCTCCATCCACTTGCTGCGCATCTTCATGGACGCCAAGAACGTCGATCCACAACACTTGATGTGGTACGTGATCATCCACATGACCTTCGTGATCTCGGCGTTCGCCATGGGTTACCTGGACAAGGTCACCAAGCACTGATGCCCCACGCCGGCCTTACTGCTCGATGAAGTAGTAGGGCTGGCGGTTGATTGCCATCTCCTTGATCACCGTGACCTTGGTGGTCAACTCGTTGGTATGGTCCAGCAGCGCAATGTTGCCGGGCTTGGCCGCGAGGTAGCTGTGCAGTTCGGTTTCTGTCTGCAGGATTGGCAGGTAGGCCTGGGTGTAGAACACGCTGGCCCCGGCGATTCTCTCGTTAGGCTGAAATAACACCACTTCCCTGCCTTCGGCTTGCAGTGCCTGGATCTGACTGATCAGCGGCACAAATGACTGGCGCACGTCGGCTTTGGGCGCGAACCAGAAAGCAGCGATCAGGTAGCACGCCACTGCCAGGGTGAAAACGCCGCCAATCACGCGGCGGTGATAGGTGTACAAGGCCGGCTTGTGATCCTTCAGCCATTCCAGCAGCACCCGCACATATTCTGCGGCCAGTACGGCGGCGGCTGGGGTCAGGGCCATCAAGTAAACCGTGCGCTTGCTTGAGGCCAGCGTCAGCAGGGTGAACTGCGCCACCAGCCATACGCTGAAAAACAGGCGATAGCGGTTACGCACCAGGCTTTTACGGAAATGCCACAGGCCCAGGTACACCAGGATGTTCCACGGCAGGAAAGCCTCGGGCAGTTTGGCGATGTAGTAGTAGAACGGTTCGTAATGCCCAGCCTCGACAAACGAGCCGCTGAAGCGCCCGACGCTGTTGGTCCACAGCACTTCGCCCACGGCCTGCATCCCGCCGCGCTGGAACAGGAAGCCCAGCCAGATCATCAGCGGCACCAATGCCAGCAGGGTGAACAGCGCCGGCTTGAGCCAGTCGGCCAGGCGCAGGCGCTTGTCCATCAGGCTGGTGCTGGCCAGGTACACAAAGATCACGATGCCCGGCATCGCCAGGCCCAGCACGCCTTTGCTCAAGGTGGCGATCACCATGCCGGCGGTAAACAACGCCCAGGCCCACGTTGTGGAGCCTTGGCGCTCGGACTCAGGCCGCATCGCCTGGTAGAACGCCAGCAGTGCAGTGGTCACGCCCAGGCTGAGCAGTGAGTCTTCCCCCACGCCGCGCACATTGCTCCAGTAGCTGGCCATGGTCGCCAGGATCAGTGCCGCGCTGAAGGCCAGTGTCTTCGGGCGCCCGAACCTGCGCAGCATTGCGTAGAGCAGCATCACGCTGAACAGACCGGCAAATGCCGAGGCCAGGCGTACGGCCCCAGGCGTGCCGCCAAACAGGCGAATCGCTCCGGCGTCCAGCCACAGGCTCAGGGGCGGTTTTTCCAGGAAGGGTTCACGAAACAGCTGCGGCACGACCCAGTTATTGTCCAAGTGCATGGCCATGGCGATCCCCGCCACGCGGGCCTCGGTGGAGCCTTGCAGTTCATGGTTTCCCAGGGCAAAGAAGAACAACAGACCAGCAAGCAGGAGCAGCAGGGGAACGGGACGCGTCATGGAGTCTGGCTACCGAGACAGGAGGCCGTTCGGGGGAACGGCACGCAATCGGTGAGTATAGGGAGACGATTCTTAATATTTCATGAATGAGAGTGGGGTTATGTCGTTGGGCCAGGAGGTTGACGTCCCCCTGGCTTCGCGTGAGGCATTACGAGGCTTTGACTTTGAAGCGGCTCAGGCCCTGTTGCATGGAGTTGGCCCGTTCCGACAGGTTCTTGGCCGCCTCCGCGCATTGTTGGGAGTTTGCTTGATTCTGCTGGGTGACTTCGTCGATCTGCTCCAGGCCGATGCTTGCCTGTTGCAGGCCGGAAGCCTGCTCACTGGAGGCTTGGTAGATCAACGACACCAGGCTGGAAACCGTGCTGGTGCCGGTGACGATATTTCTCAACGAGTCGGCTGTACGGCCGGCGATGATCATGCCGCGTTGCGTCTTGGTCGAAGAATCGGCAATCAGCGCGGCGGTTTGCTGAGCGGCTTCGGCGCTGCGGGCGGCGAGGCTCCTGACTTCGTCGGCGACCACCGCAAAACCACGACCCAGTTCGCCGGCACGTGCCGCCTCGATGGCCGCGTTCAGCGCCAGCAGGTTGGTTTGAGCGGCGATATTGTCGATGGTGGTGATAATGGCCGTGATGTCTTTGCCGGAGTTGTCGATTTCCGCCATGGCCGCGATCAATTCGCTCATCAACTTGTCACTTTCCCCGGCGTCGGCGCGCGAAGCCTGGGATTGCTCGTCGGCCTTTTTCGCATTGGCGGCGTTGTCGGTAGTCTGGGCTGCCATCTGGGTCATCACCGCGCTGATTTCGGTGATGGAGGATGCAGAGTTCGACGCGCCGTCGGACAGCGACTGGCTCAACTCGGTGACCTGCGCAGAGCTGCCGGTGATTTGCGTGGCGCTGGCCTGCACCTGGGAAATCAGGGTGTTGAGGTTGCCGACCATTTTTTCCAACGACTTGCCCAGGGTGTCGTTGGGCGAGGACAGGCGTACTTCCAGATCCAGGTCCCCTTCGGAAATGCGCTCGGCCACGCGTACCTGGCGTTGCAGGCTTTCCGACATATCGTTCAAGGCAAAGGACAATTGGCCGACTTCATCTTCAGACTTTTGCACCAGCCGACGAGAGAAATCACCCAGGCTGATGTTGGCGGCCAGGGCGGCGGCTTCACGAATCGGGCCGACGATTTTCGCTGTGGCAAACCACAACGCCAGCAATGCCAGCAACGAGATGCCCACGCCGACCGAGACCTGCCAGATGCTGCTCCTGACGCCACGTGACTGCAGTTCCTGCTCCAGGGCCATGGCCTGGCTCATGACCACGGCCTTGGGCAGATGGATCACGATCGCCCAGGGCTTGCCGGTGCGACCCAGGTTGATCGGCATCTGCACTTCGATTTCCTGGGAGTCCTGGTTGAACCGGCTGTCTCCCTGGCCCTTCTGCACATTGGCCAGCACTTTTTCCCATGTGCCGGGCAACAAGGCTTTCAGTGACTGACCGATGAGTTCCGGGCGTTTGCTGTCGGCCACCACCAGCCCTTGATTGCTCAGGATCGCCACGGAGCCTTTGCCGCCATACAGGTCGGCGGACATTTGTTCGCTGAGCTTCTGGATAAACGAGATGTCGAAGTCAGCACCGACGACGCCGTAGAACTTGCCATTGGCGGTGATAGGTACCGACAGCGTGGTCAGCCATACATTTTTGCCTTGCACCACATAGGGAAGTGGGTCCAGTACGCTTTCTTTCTGGGTGTCCCGAGGGCCGGAGTACCAGCCGCCCTTCAGCACGCCATTGGGGTGGCGGGCATCGGAGTCGTACTCAACCAGCGGTTGCACGGCGATATGGCCATCTGAGCTGCGTGTCCAGTAGGGGGTGAAGCGGCCCGTCAACGGGTTGTTACCGCCCTCATTGATACGAAAAGCTTGATCCTGGCCGTCGAGCGCATCCGGCTCCCAGCATGAATACGTGCCGTTGAAGTCGGGGTTGTCCTTGAGCACGCTGAGCAGCATCGTGTTGATCTGCTCACGGCCCAGGGTCAGCGGGCTCTGGGCACTTTTACTCGCGCCCAGCGTATTGGCCATTGTGCGTGCCGAGTCCAAGGCGTTCTGCAGTTTTGCCTGGATGGCATTGGCACGCGACTCGGCCAGGTTTTGCACTTCGCGGATGGTGGCGCTTTCAATCAGGGTTGAAACTTCAGTGCCTACATAGGCCTGGTTGGCGTTCGAGGAGTACAAGCCATATGACACCAAACTCGCACATGAGATAAACAGGCAGAGTCCGGCGGTGAAGCAAATTCGAGTCTGCAATGAGTTGAATTTCATGATATTTCCTGCCCACGCTAATAGTTACCAACATAAACGGATGTTGGCATTCCAATGTCTTTTTGCACGCGAGGCTTATTGTTTGGTCGTCGGCTGTTTAGGCATAGGCATGCTGTACAGCACTGGGCATTACTTAACGCTTTTCGGGCATATCTTCATCGAGCCATAAACGTTCGGTATTTTTAAAACCGTAACGCTGGGGTGGTACTCGCGCAACAATTCGGTCGGGTTGTGCGGGATCACTCAGGTCAATTGTTTTCGGCGTTACATAGATATTTAGAACGGGCAGGAAAAACACTTTTATTTTTGGCGTCAATAATGAGTCGGGATGTTGTTCTATCACTACACCGATACTGCCACTTTTCAATTGAACGATAGAGCCGACTGGGTAAATACCCACGGACTTTAAAAACGCGCGGAACACCTCGTCATCAAAATGCCCGGCCCATGTGGACATTTGCTGGATGGCGACGGCGGGGTCCCAGCCCTGGTTGTAGGGACGGTCCGAGGTGATTGCGTCGTAGACATCGCACACCGCAGCCATTCGGGCCGCGAGGCTGATCTGGTCCCCCGCCAATTGATGGGGGTATCCGCTGCCGTCGACTTTTTCGTGGTGATGCAGGCACACATCCACCACCATCTCGCACATCTGCGAGGCTGCCAGCAGGGTTTTTTCCCCCTCCAGTGGGTGGGTGCGCACCAGTTGCCATTCGTCACTGCTCAACCGTCCAGGCTTGTTGAGGATGGCGCCCGGTATGGTCATTTTGCCGATGTCGTGCAGCAGTCCGGCCATCCCGACGCGTCGAATCAGTGCGGTGGACAGGCCCAATTGATTACCCAAGGCAATCATCAGCGCACACACGGCGACCGAATGCATGTAGGTGTAGTCGTCGACGCTTTTCAGGCGTGCCAGGCTGATAAAGGCATTGGGATGGCGGGCGATCGAGCTCGAAATGTCGTCCACCAGGGCACTGATGTGTTCAAGCTCCAGGGCCCGGCCCATACGGGCATGGCCGAACATTTCGATAACGGCGGTCTTGGCGCGGCTACAGATTTCCTGTGCGGCGAGCAACTCGTCCTGCATGGATGTGGGGATGGCTGGCACAGCCGTTGGTGCGGGGGCGGGCGGCTGAGCGCCGCAGCCCAAGGCGCACGGCCCCTCTGACGGTGCGCTGTCCCGCCAGAATGGCTTTGCCTCGCCGTGAGGCGCCTGAAGGTTGAGTTCATTGCACTTCAACATGGTATGCCCTCTGTTGATGTTCTTTTTATGCGTTTCTTATCAGCCTCCTTGGCTTGAGCAAGTTCGTTTTGCCTTTCAGACAGTGTTTGCGGCCTTGATACGTGCGACTACGCGGCCTGCCAGGTCATCCGGGCGAAACTTCGCCAGGAAGTCATCGGCTCCGACCTTCTTGACCATGGCCTGGTTGAAACCGCCCGACAGGGAGGTGTGCAGCACGATATGCAACTTGGCCATGCGCGGGTCGCTGCGTATTTCGGCGGTCAGGGTATAGCCGTCCATTTCCGGCATTTCGATGTCTGAAATCATCATCAGGAACTCCTCGTCGGGATTGCGCCCCTCGTCGAGCATGGCCCGAAGGTAATCCAGCGCCTGGCGCCCATCGTTCAACGCGACCACCTCGACGCCCACCGTCTCCAGGCAGCGGGTCACCTGTTTACGCGCCACCATCGAGTCATCCACGGTCAGCACACGCAGGTGCCTGGCCTGTTGGGTGACCGCGTCGTCCACCACGCCAATGGATATTTCTTCGGACGAGGGCGAGATTTCCGTCAGTACCTTTTCCACATCAATGATTTCGACCAGACGATCATCGGCACGGGTAACGGCCGTCAGGTAATTGTTGTCACCGCTGCCCTTGGGGGGCGGATGAATGTCTTCCCAGTTCAAATTGACGATGTGTTCAACCGCATGGACGAGGAAACCTTGAACGCGGTTGTTGTACTCCGTAAGTATAATAAAAGCGCTTTCTTTATCGGTGATGCCGGGCAGTCCTGTTGCCATCGCGAGGTCTAGAATAGGGATACAAGCGCCGCGTATATTGGCAACGCCACAAATGTTGTTATTAGACTTTGGTAGTATGGATAACTTGGGGCAGCGGATAACTTCCCGCACTTTAAAGACGTTGATCCCGTATAGCTGTTGATCGTTGAAGCGGAATAGCAATAATTCCAGCCTGTTCTGGCCGACCAATTGCGTACGGCTGTTAACGGATGCCATTACTCCTGCCATACACACCCCTTGATTCTGGTTGGAATAGCATTGATGCCTTAATGACACTAGCATATGTAAGGGGATGTAAAATATATGTGAAATAAAAATAATCGCAGGGTTTATCGTTAAAGCGATAGCGATGCGGATGATGAGCTATTCAAGTGGATGGTTGAAAGTCGTTAGTTGGCTAACTTGCTACTTTAAGTGTTGAGAATGATTAAGATTGGAAGCCCGTTTGCGTGCCCTGGGTGAGTACCATCACTCGCTCGACCAACCGTTCACCCAGCACGATCAAGTGTTGGGTGGCCAGTAGCTTGTGACGGTTGGCGCCTTCGAGCTCGAAGGCCAGATCGGTGGTCATGGCGTTGAGTGAGGCGAGGGTTTCGCTGGCCTGGATCAGCAGAGTTTCGGGGGATATGTTGCGCGGATGGCCGCCCAGGCCCGGCAGTTGCTGACGAACCATGCGCTGGGCGATTAGATTTTCAGGGCGTTGGCCAGGCGCAACGTGGCGGCTTCGATTTCATGTGCGGTCAGGGAGGAGTAGCCCAGCAGCCAGCCCTGTTGCTTCGGGTCGCCCACGTACAAGCCGCTGAGGCCGGACAGTTGTACGCCAGCAGCGGCGGCCTGGCGGATGGTTTTTTCCTCGGACCATCCGGCCTTCAGCAAGCAGGGGATTTGCAATCCGCCCGGCGGCAGTTCGGCGGTGACCACCGTGCTCAAGTACTTGCCGATCGCGTCGTGCATGCTCGACCGGCGTCCGGCATAGAGCTTGCGCATGGCCCGGACATGCGCGTTGTAATGGCCGTCCTCCATAAAACGCGCCAGCGTCAGTTGCAGCGTTTGCGGCGTGTGGCCGTCCATCATGCTGCGCGCATAGGCAAAGGGCTTGACCAGTTCGGGGGGCAGCACCATGTACCCCATGCGCAGGCCGGGGTAGAGCGTCTTGCTGAATGTGCCGATGTAGAGCGTGCGCTGATACTTGTCCAGGCCTTGCACACACGCCGTGGGTTGCCCGTCGTAATGGAACTCGCTGTCGTAGTCATCTTCGATGATCCACTTGCCTTTCTGTGCCGCCCAATTGATCAACTCAAGACGCCGCTCCAGCGGCAACGTCACGCCGGTGGGGTATTGGTGCGAGGGCGTGACATACACGCAATTGGCGCCGCTGCGGTCGGCGTACAGCAGGTCGGTGCGGATGCCGCGTTCATCGACATCAATGGGCAGCACCTTGGTTTCGGCGATTTCGAAGGCCTTGCGGGCGCCGTAATAGCCGGGGTTTTCCAGCAGAATCGGCTTGCCGGCGTCCACCAGCAACTGCGCGCACAAGTACAAGGCCTGACGCGTACTGCTCAAGACCAGTACCTGGTCGGGGGAGCATTTGGCGCCGCGTTCGAGGTTCAGGTAGGTGGCAATCGCCTTGCGCAGGGGCTCGACCCCTTGTGGGTCGCCATGCAGCAGCACGCTGGCGCGATAGTCTTTCATGACCTGGCGCTGCAAGCGCTCCCAGACATCCATCGGGAAGCTGCGGGTTTCCGGCAGGCCGGTGGCGAATGCCTTGATGACTTGCTGATCGCGCACGCCGCCGGTGTCGAAGATCATCCGTCCGCGTTGGCTGAGTGCAGCGCCCGGTGCGGCGACACTGCTCCTGACTTCCTGAGCCCTCAGACGTCGACGACCGGCACCGCGCAATTCGACGCCCAGCGTGTCGCAGACATAACTGCCAGCCCCTTCGCGGCGCACGATAAACCCGTCCCGATGCAACTGCACATAGGCGTTCTCAACAGTGTCGCGGGCGCAGCCCAGTGACTTGGACAGCACCCGCGTGGCGGGCAGTTTCAGGCCGGGGCCGAGGGCGCCGTCGAGAATCAGGGCACGCAACGCACGTTGGATCCGCTGGTGCAGATCCAGCAACTGAAACTCCGCGTCGTTGAGGCGCATCTTCAGGGTTTCCAGCTCGAAGGCCTTTGCCATGTGGTCTGCTCTCTTTCCATGAAATGGCAGGTAAGGGCAGGCCAGCTTATCCGTAGACTCTGGCCCTCGCCACCCCAGGCTTTACCTCGTTGATCAGGCTTGTTTGCGCGCGAGCATCGCTGAGCCGACCGCGCAACGTGGTCTGGTCTTCTACGGTGCAGCGTCGGGGGTAAAGCCTGCCATTCAACGGCTATAAATGACCGCTTACCCATGGACGGATGCGACGTCCCGCAAGGAGCCAAGACCTATGTCATCTACTCGATCCCCTTCGTCCGTTGGGCTGCGGGACCTGCTGCATCCGGTGGTTGCCGGACTGATCTCGGTGATCGTCAATTACGGCGGCACCTTCATCCTGGTGTTTCAGGCCGCCAAGGTCGCAGGACTCAGCCCTGAATTGACGGCGTCGTGGGTGTGGTCTGTGTCGATCGGGGTCGGTGTGACCGGGTTGTTCCTCAGCTGGGTGAGCCGCGAGCCGATCATCACCGCCTGGTCGACCCCGGCGGCGGCGTTTTTGATCGTCGCTTTGGCGACCACACCCTACGCCGAGGCCATTGGGGCATACATGATTTCGGCGGCAGCGTTCGTGCTGCTGGGGGTGTCCGGTTACTTTGAAAAAGCCGTTCGCCTGATCCCGCCGGGTGTGGCTGCGGGCTTGTTGGGCGGCATCCTGCTGCAGTTCGGCATCGGTGCGTTCGCCAGCATGAGCGTCGACCCGCTATTGGTCGGGGTGTTGATCGGCGCCTACATCCTGTTCAAGCGCTTGAGTGCGCGCTACGCGGTGGTCGGCATACTGGTGCTGGGGCTTGGTTTTCTGCTGATGCAGGGGCGCGTGGACTTCACGGGGCTGGCGCTGGAGTTTGCGGCCCCGGTGTTCACACGCCCTGAGTTCTCGGTCAATGCGTTGTTGAGCGTGGCGTTGCCGCTGTTTCTGATCACCCTCACGGGGCAGTACATGCCGGGCATGCTGGTGCTGCGCAATGATGGCTTCAACACCAGTGCCAACCCGATCCTCAGTGTGACCGGGCTGGGTTCTTTGCTGATGGCGCCGTTCGGTTCCCATGCCTTCAACCTCGCGGCAATCACGGCCGCCATCTGCACGGGCAAGGAAGCGTCTGAAGACCCGTCCAAGCGCTGGATCGCAGGCGTGGCCGCGGGCATCTTCTACATCCTCGTGGGGATCTTCGGCGTGACCCTGGCGGCGGTGTTCATGGCCTTCCCGGCGACCTTCATCACCACCCTGGCCGGGCTGGCCCTGCTGGGCACACTCGGCATGAGTGTGGCCAACGCGATGGCGGACGTGAGATCGCGGGAAGCGTCGCTGATTACCTTTCTGGCCTGCGCGGCCAATATCACCCTGCTGGGCATCGGCGGAGCGTTCTGGGGCCTGGTCATCGGCCTTGCGGCCTACTCGGTGCTCAATGGGCAGTGGCCGCGTCGGGAAAAGACGGCTGTGCCACAGGCCGACCGCTGATGCTTGCCCCTGTCATCCGCCGCTTGAATTCTTGACCAAGGACACTTTGCCCATGTACGACTCGACGCTGACCCTCAACGCTTTCGACCCTGAGCTGTATGAATCGATTCACAACGAAGAGCATCGCCAGGAAGACCATATCGAGCTGATCGCCTCGGAAAACTATGCCAGCCCGCTGGTGATGAAAACCCAGAGCACGGTGCTCACCAACAAGTACGCCGAAGGCTACCCCGGCAAGCGCTATTACAGCGGCTGCGAATACGTCGATGTGGCTGAGCGGATGGCCATCAAGCGGGTCAAGGCCCTGTTCGACTGCGACTACGCCAACGTGCAACCCCATGCTGGCGCACAGGCCAACGCGGCGGTCTTCCTGGCACTGATCAACCCCGGTGACACGGTGATGGGCATGAACCTGGCCCAGGGCGGTCACCTGACCCACGGCAACCCGGCCAACTTTTCGGGGCGTCACTACACCATCGTGCCTTACGGACTGGACCCCAAAACCGGCTTTCTTGACTACGACGAGATGGAGCGCATCGCCCTGCAGACACGCCCCAAAATGTTGATCGGTGGTTTTTCCGCGTATTCGCGCTACAAGGACTGGGCACGCATGCGCAGCATTGCCGACAAGGTCGGGGCTATCTTCTGGGTCGATATGGCCCACGTCGCCGGGCTGGTCGCCGCGGGACAATACCCGGACCCGCTTCCCCATGCCCATGTGGTCACCAGCACCACGCACAAAACCCTGCGCGGGCCACGCGGCGGTTTGATTTTGTCCAAGGGACAGGATGAAGCCTTCTACAAGAAGCTCGATTCCGCTGTATTTCCGGGCGTGCAGGGCGGGCCGTTGATGCACCAGATCGCGGCCAAGGCCGTGGCGTTCAAGGAAGCGCTCGCGCCGGAGTTCAGCCTCTACCAGGCCCAGGTGGTCATCAACGCCCGGGCCATGGCCGGGGTGTTGCAAGAGCGCGGGTACAAAATCGTCTCGGGCGGCACCGACAACCACATGATGCTGATCGACCTGTCCGACAAGCCCTACACCGGCAAAGAAGCCGACGCCGCCCTGAGCAGTGCCTACATCACCGCCAACAAAAACTCGGTGCCAAATGACCCACGCTCACCGTTTGTGACCTCCGGCCTTCGCATCGGCACCCCAGCGGTGACCACCCGCGGGTTGGGTGTGGAGGCCTGCCAGCAAGTGGCCGGCTGGTTGTGCGACGTACTGGACGCCTTGGAAAACGGTGACAGCGACAAGGTCGGACACCACGTGCGCGAACAGGCTGTTGCGCTGTGCCGTCGTTTTCCGGTTTATCGCTGAGTTTGGTTTGGTCGTTGCGCGCGTGTTATGCCGCAAGCGATTGCGGGCGTTATAGTGGGGGGAGGGTGGATTTTGGCAATGAAAAAGCCGTAAAACTTTGATTTATCTAGGATTTACGGCTTTTTTTGGCCTTCGTGGGAATGCGAATTGGTGGGCCGGGGTAATCTGAAAGGATTATCTATCTAATTGAAATATAAGTTAAAAATTCGGTTTGATATTTGATTGGAATACATTTTGGAATACCGAGTGACTGGATTTGAGCTCAGGGGGCCGTGGCGCTCATTGTGGCTGATCTCGTGGTCTCTGCCGGTGGAGCGGTATTCAAACATCGGCGAGGTATAAGCCAGACTCAGCCTCCATCCTCACCAGGTTCTCAATGATTTGAGCGCGTTTCACGCCACGCGTCTCAGCTAGCGCATCAAGCTGAGCGATCACTGCTTTCGAGAGCATGACGTTGACCTGCTTCTTGTCTGCGGCGCGTTCGTCGAACTGCTTACGGCTCCATCGCTTCTTGATCTCTCGAATCATCGCCGCCCGTTCGTAACGGCCTACATCAGCCTGGTCGAAGAACATCAGCAGCTCTTGGTGGTTGCTGATTGGCGCTTGCCTGGATAGCGGGGACAGATGCTTCTTCTCAAGCCATTCCCAGGCGCAAACACAGCGCCTTTCGCTCTCCTTTTTATCGGCAAACCACTCGAACTCGATGTCCTTCGACTTGTGCCTACGCCAGTCCCGGTGAAGGTCATCGATCTGGGATGCCTTCTCAGCAATATCGACATCCCAAAGGTCGACCATGGCGATGAGGCGATCCCTGCCAGTGAGGTGGATTAGGTCGCGATGCAGGCGCAGGTTAGTCATCTGTTCGATCTCGCGGATCAGCCACCGGTGCTGCCGTTCATCCTCTTCGATCCAGTCCAGCTTTTCGTTTGGAAGTAGGAATCGGTCCTTCTGTCTAGGGATGCGGGACTGGAAGAACCTCTGGCTCCTCAGGGCCCTGGCTATCTCGTCACGCATGGTGAGGCCGTTGCAGGTTCTGAGATCAAGCCTGGCCTCTTTGTAGTAGTAGAGGAACAGCCACAACCAGATGTCGTGGCGATGGTTTTGATGAGGCTCTTGGAGGAGCTCGCTCAGCCTGTCCGCATCCTTATTGCGTGTGCGATTGTTGATTTCCATTTCATCTCATCCGGATCAAGGGGCGGCTATGGGGGCAAAATCTAGATGATTCTACATTGATTCTATGGTTGTTCTAGATGGATTCTTGTTGATTTCTATAAGTATTCTACAGCGATTCTAGAATCATATTTTCTAGTTATCTCCAGATTTCATTGGGGTTTGTTGAGGTTATTGCAGGCTACAGAGTCTTTTTTTAGCTTTCCCTTGTGCAATAGGAGAGCTCAGGACGGGACGCCGCTACTGGAAGCATGGCTTTGCTAGCCACGCTCAGGCGGGCGAAAGTGCATCTGGGGGAAACTGATCTGATGTACAAACTCAAGCCGGATGTTCTGCTGGGCGTGGCGTGAGTCCGGGCGGTTTCTGAGTGAGGACGGGTAGTCACAAGGTGGGCTAGGGTCTGAGTCAGCGCTCGGGACCAGAGCGCTGTACGTATGTACGTACACAACTTGAAGGTGCACCGTAGGAGCGCCTGCGGATCAGTTCTTCAGTGTTTTTTTACCGGCTCTGCCAATCCTCTGAACGATTATGAGGAGCCCCGTTCATGAGGATCATCCGTCTGAAAGAAGTCATAGACTCGACAGGCCTTGCCCGGTCGACCATCTACAAATACATCGCGGAAGGCACCTTCCCGAAACCGGTGTCGCTGGGCGACCGCTGCGTCGGCTGGGTCGACAGCGAAGTGCATGACTGGATCCTGGCAAGGATCCAGGAGCGGGACTTGGCTGACGGGAGTGCGTTGCGCCCGACCAACCACTTAAGCGTGGCTAGCTAAAATGACCATCTGCGCCATGACCGGCTAAGGCTGGTCATGGCGCTTATGCCGCTGAAAAGCCCTGCGCTCTCAGCTAACTCTCCCAGGAGGAAACTCGGTGAATCACTCGGCAGGCTCGGCAATGTTGCTCCCCATTGCCTGGCCAGCCTGGGATGGCCGCTGTGGATTGGGTCGGGATCTAGTTATATAGCTCTAGGCTATCAATTTATAACAACACAATAGCCTTAGCTCTAATGGCAACACGAGATCTATTACCCGGCCTATGGGTTAGGTCACCAGTTAAAAAATACAAAACACGTACCTGGTATGCGAACCCCCAATCAGGTACACAACAATGACCAAGCGAAACACCAGCACCGTTCGATCTCAATCTGATACCGCTATCCGGATTGAGCGCCTCATAAACTCCATTCAGCGTACAGATAGCCAAGCCTTCCGAATCACATACTCGAAGCATGGTGATGAGCAGGTCAGTGAAACTAGGCTGTCAAAATACTTCGATGGGATCGTGCAGATGGTCGCGCTGTTCGATTGTGATGCGGAGTATCAGCGCAGCTGGCAATTAAGCCTTTTCCAGGAAGCCTGCCAGGCCGTTGGGGTTGAGCGCAGTCCCTTTGGCATTACCTGCTTGAACGAGAGTGAAACGCGCTATCTAAGCATCAGCGAGGCGCTGAACGAGCTGACCAAGAGCATCCGAGCTCTCCTCACCCAAAAGAGATTCAAACGCAGGGAACACGACCAGCGCTACCAAGCGATTCAGCAAGAGATCGAGGTCGGCCGCTACGTTGATGCCGTGCTTGATCGCTACGCCCGTACCTGCGTGGTCAGGGTTGATCTGTATTACCGAACTGAGGCCCAGGCTAGGTTGCGTGTGGAGCACGTATTCGACGACCTGAACCGCTTGATTGCTGAGCGTGAACGTAACCTGATTTTCGATCATGAAACCGGCTACATCTGCAGCGTTGAACAAGGCGAGGATCGTGGGTATCACATCCATGCTGCTTTCTTCTTCAACGGCGCTGAAGTGAGTGCCGACATCTACAGGGCACAGCGGATCGGAGAGCTGTGGCAGCGCATCACCCGTGGTCAGGGCTGCTTCAACAACTGCAACCTCGAAAAAGATAAACATCAAGACAGGCTAGGGATTGGCCTGATCCACAGGCGTGACCTGAGCGCGCGGGGTAACGTGCATTACGCCATGCGTTACCTGGTCAAGAATGATCAACATCTGCGGCTCAAGCCAGTAGGCGCTCGTTGCTTGCGTAAGGGGCTGGTAAGGAAGGTTTCCGGGAGGACTAATCGGTCCATTCCCCGGCGAGCGTAACTGATCAGGTAGGTTGAGGTTGATGGCTCAAGTTCGCGCTGGTGATCCGAAGGGTTGCCAGCGCGCAGGGTGCTAGCATGGTGCCTGTGGAGCCCTGGTCGACCGATGGTTTAAGCTCTGCTGCTGACGTGAGGCCAGACAGCAGCTTAAAAGGTAGCGGTTGATGATTGAGTGCGCCTCTCCCGGTGGCCTGAGCATTGGCTATTTAGGTGCCTTGTGAGAAAAACGAGGCGAGGCCGCCGCAAGGCGGTAATAGCATTTGCTTGGTGTCTAGGCAAAATGGCAGTACCCACAAGCGCAGGCCAGGTGACTTGGGAAGGTCAAATATTGCCAAGGGCTGGCTGAAGGTTTCTGTCTTAGGGTAGATCAGGATCACATCGCCGTCTCCGTCGAGATAGCTCTGGCCGTAAGCTTGCAATTGGTAGAAGTCGCTTTGATCTAGTCCGTACTTTTCCTTGCTATTGGCTTTCTTTGCGTCGATCAGCTTCCACTTGGTGTCGAGTACCAAGCGGTTGGTTTTGGCTGCCTGTACAAGTAGGTCAGGCTTGAGCTGAAACCAGTCCTGCTCCTTATGCCGGACAAGCCTTAGGCTGCGTGTTTGAAGGCGCAGGTCGAAGCCTGAGTTGAGTTGTCGGGCAAGATGTTTGGCGACAAAGGCTTCAAAGACCGCCTCCATCGGGAAGATCAGTGAGGGTGCGTGATGTTGTCCCGTGCCAGTGAGCGGTGACTCGTCCTGAAGAATCAGGCGCGCCCAGGCTAATGCTGCATCGTAATGCGCCATCCCGCGATCTGGCCGTACCCGCGCAAAATCCGTGTTGCTTTGGTCAGATGTAGGTACGTCAGCGAACACGAAACACAGCTCCCGTGCCAGTTGCTGGTTTGCCTGTGAGGCAGTCCATGTCAATGCGCGTCTGAGGGCTGCGTGCAGTAGGCGGTTTTCCGGTCGGTTGAGGGAGAACTCGTCGAACTCGGTATAGAACCGGTCACGGCGGCATAGGTTGAGGCGCAGGTGTTGTGCCATGTTTAGCTTGCCGCGTAGGGCAAACAGGTTGTCTTGTTGCGCAAGGTAATCGCTGCGTAGGCCGCGCTTTACGGTGTGATCCACTGCTCGCAGGAACTCGCCGATAAACACCTCCAACAGAGGCATGCGGCGGGCGAGCAATTGGGCGCTGCTGGTCTGAATGTGGCGGAAGCAGCCTAAGCAACGCAGCATCTCGATTAGTAGATGCCGTGCATTGTCTTCGCCATTCGCTTTGCCTAACTTGGGCAGCACTTCAATCTGGAAACCGTTGGGGCAGCGTATGACTCCAACAAAGCTTTTCACCTGAATGGCCTTTCGGCCGTGCCTTTGGGTAAGGCGCAGCCAGGCCGCTTCACCTGCTTCGGTGCTGCGTAATGCTTGGGCCTCCAGCCAGGCAAAAACTTCGGCAGAGACCTTGCGCAGCCCGAGTATATCGGGCGAGTTGGATGGGAAAGCCGCCAGAGTGTCGAACTCAAAGATCGTTATGCCCGCCATTTCGTTACCTGTCAGGTTGAGGCTGAGTAAATGCCTAGATAGGCGGCAGGCTCGCTATATGCCGAGGGCTGCGCTTGGTAACGACGCTTGGTGGCGTAGCTGTCAAGACCATGATCGTTGCCGAAAAGGGTGCTTAGATCCTGCTCGTGCGAATCGCTTTCCGTAATGAATTGGGCCGCTTCAGGTTTCTGGTTGTCGCCAAGCGCTAGCCGAATCTTGCGCCAATCCTCGAAGAAGTATTCTTCCAGCAAAGGGATGATGCGGTTCTTGAATATTTCGGCCAGTTTATTGAATCGGGCAGCCTCGTCGGTTACGTCGATCAGTGGAGTGAAATACGCGTGGCCGATGCAGTGGTCTCGGTCGTACAACGCCTCAATACGTTCATTAATGCGCTCCAGCATCAAGCGCACGTCGATGTCGCCGGCGTCGGTGGGAACTAAAAGTCCAGCCAGGGGGGCACTGTGGGGTTCGCTAGGCTCTTTCTCTGCACGGGTGTCGGGCAGCAGTGGTACGAAGTCGAATCGGCGACGAAGAGCTGTATCTAGTAATGCCAGCGAGCGATCAGCTGTGTTCATTGTGCCGATGATGTCCACGTTGGCGGGAACTGAAAATGGTTTTCCGGAGTATGCAAGGATGACCTCAGCCAGAGGTGGAGTACCATCAAGTTGGTCGCGCTTATCGGCTTCAATCAGCATGATCAGCTCACCAAATATCTTGCTGATATTGCCTCGGTTGATCTCATCAATGACCATCGCAAAACGCTTGTCTGGTGTGTTACGTGCCCGGCGGCAGAGCTCCTTGAAGGCTCCGTCCTTGATTATGTAGGCCACCTGACTTGCTTCGGCATCGTCTTCTTTGGCTTCGTCGGCCAAAACTGGCCGCAAGCCCTCAACAAATTCTTCATAGCCGTAGGATTGGTGGAAGGTAATGAAGCTGTAGCGCTGAACGGAGTCGCTAGCCTCTGGCCCTTGATTGAGCTTATCGACAAGTGCAAATAGATCCGAGCACGCCTCTTGCCAATCGCCCGCAAACTGCCACACCGAGCTCGCTGACTTTTCAAAAATGGCTGATCCAAGGCGGAGCCTCGTGTTGACAGTTGTCGACTCAATGATGGTGTGGTGTTGAAGGGTGCCCCAGAGGGTCTGCTTTATGCCGCTGGTGCGCCCTTTAGCATCTGCGATGGCTTGAATGAATGGATGTCCAGCCAGTTCGGGTACTTTGGCTTTGCCTCCCAGGTCATATAGTGCGGCGGCAGCACCTTCCCACCAGGTCAGAGCAGCAATCTTTTCAGCAATAATCTGGCTGCGCCATTCCTCTGTGCTGATCGAGGTTACCTGCTCCTGATAGTCGCGCTTTAGCAACTGCATCAGTGTGTAGGTTTTTCCAGTGCCAGGCGGCCCGTAGTAAATGCGGTTGGAGCAGATTGCGACGGGTTTGCTGGCCACATGCTGTACCTGAGAAATTGGAGGCAATGACTGAGTTGCGGAGGGGCTGATAACATCTTCGATGGGGTCACCAGCCAATGCTGCCAATTCGGCTAAATCTGTGCCGAAGAACGGCTTGAGCAAAGTGCTCTCGAACTCCGGCAGGTCGTGAGCAGGCACTTGCTTGAAGGTCGAGCGGTAGTTGGGCGTCCAGCCTTTCTGGCCGCCTTGGTAGCCACCGAGCTTGATGCTCCGCTTCAATACTCTGTAGCGGCGCTGAAGCCAGCCTTCACCCTTGGCGCAGGGGGCCGGATCAGAGATGAACTGGCCGACCAGAGGAAGACTTTCATTACCGTGGCACAAGTAGAATAGGCTGCCGATTGGCGCTTCCTGGAAACTCTCGCCCTGACCCTTAGCGGTATCACTGTGCATCACGCCTAATTCTTCCAGCAGGTACTGCTTGCGTTCTTTGGGGGAAAAGTCGTTTAGCCCGTGTGATAGCTTCCAGATTGCCAGATTCTTCTGACTCCATGCCTCCCATACCTGGCGCCCGAACTCCAGGATCCCAATGCCTTCAGGACGTTTGGCTAGTGTCATTTCCTGCAGCGAGGCCATGTTCTGGCTGGCGGTGCCGCCAACGAACATCGCCAGTGGCGCCCGTTTGAAAATGTCCACGATCATAGGCGCCTGCCGATTTTGGTAGTGAAAAGCGATCTTCCACTTGAAGGCCTCACCTAAATGCTCGAAGGCCTCAATGGCGTCCAGATCCCCTTTGGCGGCCCAGACCGATACCTGCGCTACGAAGCCGCGGACTTTTTCGAAGGCGGCTTCCGCCGATGTGCCCAGCGATGAGTACCAGCCGTGCGTTGTCGAGTAAGACAGTTTTACGTCGGAGCTCTTGTCTTCGATGTCTTTGCGCGAGTACACGCCGAATTTGAACGACGAACCGCCCCAGATACTGCCAAGTTCGTCGAGCCGCGATTCAATCCAGAAGGTGAAGCTGTCCTTCGAACCAGCTTGGCTGTACTCGTCCAGCGTCATAGTGGACAGTCTGGAGGCGGGCCAGACCGTTAGGAACTCATCCCACAGGGCGTATTCCTTTGGGATGCTATTCATCGTGTTCTCGCCTTACGTGTACGACTGCGAATGATCAAGTCATCGCTCGAGCCTTTTCGCGCGACCGAAAAGAAGCTGAAATTGGTAAATAGCCACATGTTGCTATCCCTCCCTGGTGGTGAGTCGAGGAGCGTGTTGCTCGAAGATTGCTCTAGGCTATTACGAATCAAAAAGATCTGTAAATGATGCTTTAATGATTTTTAATTGCGGCTGTTGTGATCGCAATTTATGCTGTTCTCGCTTTCACCACGACTAGCCCAATCATGACCACTGAAGCTCTATCGCAGCTAACACAAGCCCAACGCGACCGCTTGGCCTATCTGGAGTTACGTCTGCGATTCATTGGGAAGATTGGTCGGCACGACTTGATTGAGCGTTTCGGTATTCAAACGGCTGCCGCCACTCGCGATCTTGCTACTTATCGTGAGCTGGCAGGCAACAACCTGGCGTATGACCGCAGCAGCAAAATCTATACGCCGACCAACGAGTTTCGGCCGATCTTTACCTTCTCTGCTGACCGGGTACTGGCCTGGTTGGCAGAGGGGTTTGGGGATGGCGAGCCGGCAAACAGTGCACCGGGGATCTCCTGCGTGACGTCTGGGCGGCTTACCCAGCTTGATATGGACACGCTGGGTATGGTGACGCGCGCTATCTATCATCGCTGCCCTCTGCGAGTAGAGTACTACTCCCTGGCTAGCGGCAAGACCCAGAGAGAAATTGTTCCATTTGCCCTTATTGATACGGGTCTGCGTTGGCATGTGCGTGGCTACGACCGCAAGCGCGGTGCATTTCGGGACTTTGTGATCACCCGCATCAGGCGACCAAAACTGCTGATGGAGTTTCCTGTCGCTGAACACGAGCGTCCGGAGCAGGATGTCCAGTGGAGTCGGATCCTGGAGGTCGATCTGGTGCCTCACCCGGATCAACCGCATCCGGACATCACCGAGATGGACTATGGCATGAGCGGCGGGGTATTGCGTCTACGTCTGCGCGGCGCCACCGCCGGTTATGTACTGCGCAAATGGAGCGTCGACTGCTCGCCGGATCATCGGCTGCGTGATCCGGAATACCGCCTTTGGCTGAAAGACCCTCTATTACTCTATGGGGTTGAAACGGCGTTGCTGGCTCCAGGTTACAGTGCAGGGTGAGCAAGTAATTACACGCAAACAGTGATAAATCACCCTTGGCTCCGTTGCCTCTTATGGCAGGGGTAAGGTTGTTAGGTTCTCTTAGCCTGCTATTGCAGGAAGGCCTCAAGTTAAAAGGGTTATTTTTCCAATGATCTACAGCCCGTACCAAGCCAAGTATTTTGCTCACTTCTTAACGCGTGAAGGTATCGGAGCCGACGAGTCTTTGACCCAGTCCTTGTCTTCGGCACGTGTGGATCTGAACCCACATCAGGTTGATGCGGCTATGTTTGCCTTGCGTTCGCCCTTATCCAAGGGCGTGCTGCTGGCCGATGAGGTAGGGCTTGGCAAAACCATCGAGGCGGCGTTAGTGCTCAGCCAGCGTTGGTGGGAGCAGCGCCGAAACCTGCTGTTGATTGTGCCGGCCTCTCTTCGCAAGCAATGGGCCACGGAGCTCCGTGAAAAGTTCTCACTGCCCTCGGTCATCCTTGATGCCAAACGCCTTAAAGATCTAGCGGCCAGCGGGCAAGCCAATCCGATTGGTCGTAAAGAAGGCATCATCATTGTTTCTTACGAATATGCAGCTCGTATCGCCCATCAGCTGCAAAAGGTTGCTTGGGATCTGGTTGTGTTTGATGAAGCGCACAAGCTGCGTAATGTCTTTAAGGCTGCTAGCAACTCCCGAGCAGCGGTCCTGCGCGATGCCTTGCAGGGTTGTCAGAAACTTTTGCTGACGGCAACGCCGTTGCAGAACAACCTGATGGAGCTCTACGGCCTTGTTACGATCATTGATGAGGCTTACTTTGGTTCTGAGCAGGCCTTTAAGGCCGAGTTCGGCGGCAAGGGCAATCTTGCCGCTATGACCTTGCTGCAGCATCGTTTGGAGCCCATCTGCAAACGCACCTTGCGCCGTCAGGTCCAAAAGGCCGGATTGATCAACTACACCAACCGCTTGCCGAAAACGTTTGATTTTACCCCCAGCAAGCTTGAGCTGGATCTGTACGAGTCAGTATCGGCGTACCTGCAAAACCCAGACACCCTTGCCCTAGGTAGAAATGGCCGTCACCTGGTGACCTTGTCCCTGCGCAAGATCCTGGGTTCATCCTCATTTGCCATTGCCAAAACCTTGGACAAGATGGTCAACCGCTTGCAAGCCAAGCTAATCGTTGATGACGATACCCTGGATGATCTCGATGGCTTTGCTGAAGACGCAGAAGATTGGCGTGATGCAGGTTCTCTCGCTGCAACCGAAGCTGATGCTGTCGAAGACCATACGGATGATGATCTTGATGAGATTGATCCGAAAAAACTGCTGGCCGAGATCGCCGAGCTGACGCATTACCGGGATATCGCCACCTCAATTAACGACAACGCCAAAGGGCGAGCGCTTTTGGAGTGCTTGCCCATCGTTATGGCCGAGATGGAAGCCAAAGGCGGTCAGCGGAAGGCCGTGGTATTTACCGAGTCCGTGCGCACCCAAGCCTATTTACGTGATCTTTTGGAGCAAAACGGCTGTGCTGGTCAGACCGTGATCCTGAACGGCTCAAACTCCGACAAAGACAGCGCAGCCCTCTACAAGGCATGGCTTGCGAAAAATAAAGGCTCTGAGGTTGTCTCGGGCTCTAAAACTGCCGATATGAAAGCGGCCGTCGTCGATGCTTTCAAACATGATCGCTCAATCCTCATTTCTACGGAATCCGGTGCTGAGGGTATCAACCTCCAGTTCTGCTCGCTGCTAGTCAACTATGACTTGCCCTGGAATCCCCAGCGGGTTGAACAGCGTATTGGCCGCTGCCACCGCTACGGGCAAAAGATCGACGTCACCGTCATAAACTTCCTAAACCGAAAGAATCAGGCTGAGGAGCGCATTCACCAGCTCTTAGAGCAGAAATTCAAGCTCTTCGAGGGCGTTTTTGGTTCATCTGATGAAGTATTAGGTGCTATTGAGTCTGGTGTAGATATCGAACGGCGTATTTTGGAGATCGTCCAGACATGCCGCTCGAACGATGAAATTAATCATGCCTTTGATCGTCTGCAAGAAGAGTTCAGTGTCGAGATTGATGCGGCGAAACAGGATGCACGCAACAAAATCTTGGCAGAGATGGACGAAAAGGTTATTGAGCGCTTGATGAGTCGCAAGGATGGTGTCCATGCCACCCTAGGTGACTTCCGTCGCGCTCTTTTGAGTCTTGCCCGCGCCGAATTGCCCGAGGCCCGTTTTCACGCTGATCATGCCGAGCGCTTTGATTATCAAGGCAACACCTGGTCTACCGAATGGCCTGAGGCAGAGGATAATGGCTGGCGCTTCTTCCGCTTGGGCGATGGAGGGATGGCCGACCAACTGTTGACGCAGGCCAAAGGGCGATCAACTCCCATGGCCGCGCTTGAGTTTGACTACAGCGCCTATGCTGGCAATCTGGGGGATGTGGCCAGCTTGCGTGGCCAGTCAGGTTGGATGCAACTCTCGCGTCTGTCGCTGCAAACCCCCGCTCGTATTTGGGATGAGCTGATCTGCGCGGCCTTCACCGATGACGGCAGCATGCTTGACCCGAGTACCGCCGAACGCTTGCTGCACATTCCTGCCCGAGAGCTTGGCGCACCTATGGGGCAGTCTCCTGAGGCTGAATTGGCGGGCGTTACTGAGGCGAGGCAAACGGCTCTTGTCGGGCATGCGCAAGAGCGTTTGGGCGAGTTTCTCAACGAGGAAGAAGACCGCCTTGATGCGTGGCGTAATGACGCCCGTGTGGCCTACGACCAGCAAATCAAAGAGCTGACTAAGCAGGCCAACGAAAAGAACAAGCTCGCCCGTGCAACCGCTAATTTGGCCGCCAAGCTGGAGCTGCAGCACGAGGCAAAAGCCTTAAAGCGCCAGGTGGATGAGCTGCAACATCAACTCTATACCCGGCTGCGTGAGATCGATAATGAACGCGACGCCATGTTAGATGCCATTGCCGTACAACTTAACTTGACGCCACAGGTGGATCACCTGTTTACGATTCGATGGAGCCTGATCTAATGGCCGGTAAAACCAAACTTGAACTGACCTGGATTGGTAAAGACGAGTGTCCGCGCCTTGAACCACGCATTCTGATTGAAGAGCCCGAGTTTTCCTATCACGCAGAAAAGCGGCGTGAGGGTGATCACTTCGACAATATGCTGATCCATGGGGACAATTTGCTCGCGCTAAAAGCGTTGGAGACTGATCCAAATGTACGCGGTAAGGTGAAATGTATCTTTATCGATCCGCCGTATAACACGGGATCGGCCTTTGAACATTATGACGATGGAATAGAGCATTCGCTTTGGCTCAACATGATGCGAGATCGGTTGGTGCATCTGCGTGAACTACTTCGCGAGGATGGTTCAATTTGGATCACGGTCGACGACAATGAAAGCCATTATCTGAAAGTGTTGTGCGATGAGGTATTCGGGCGTTCCAATTTTATTGCAAATGCCATTTGGCAAAAGAAATACGCGCCCGCAAATGATGCCCTTTGGCTTAGCGCCAATCACGATCACATCTTAATCTATGCGAAAAATAGCAAGGTTTGGCGTCCTAATAACCTCCCGCGTGATGAAAAATCATTATCCGTGTATAAAAATCCCGATAATGATCCGAGGGGAGCCTGGCGTTCCGATAATTACACATGTGCCAAGTCCGCTGATGAACGGCCTAATCTTTATTACGCAATAACCAATCCTAATACCGGTGAGGAAATATGGCCTAAGCGTTCAAGGGTTTGGGGATATGGTAAAGAGGCACACGACAAGAACGAGCAGGAAGGACGTGTTTGGTGGGGAAAAGACGGACGAGGGAAGGTTCCTGCTCTTAAGCGATTCGCTTCAAGCCTTAAAAATTCAGGGATTAAGTCTCTTACCGTTTGGATGTGGGACGAAGTAGGGCACACTCAAGAGGCCAGAAAAGAGCAAATCGCGCTCGTCCCAGAAAAGCCATTCTCTACTCCGAAACCTGAAAAGTTACTTGAGCGGGTGGTTCTGTTGGCATCTAACCCCGGTGACCTCGTGCTCGACTCCTTCGCAGGTTCAGGCACAACCGGTGCTGTAGCCCACAAAATGGGCCGTCGATGGATTATGGTTGAGCTGGGCGAGCACGCTAAAACCCATATTGTGCCTCGCTTGAAAAAGGTCATCGACGGCACTGATGAAGGCGGCGTTACGGAGGCTGTAAATTGGAAGGGTGGCGGTGGCTACCGTTTCTTCAAGCTTGCGTCGTCACTGTTGCAAAAGGACAAATGGGGCAATCTGGTAATCAACAAAGATTACCAACCGGAGATGCTAGCCGAGGCCATGTGTAAGCATTTCAATTACACCTACGCGCCATCCACCGAACACTATTGGATGCACGGCAAGGCCACAGAAAACGCGTTTATCTATGTCACGACCAACAGTTTGACCTTTGATCAGCTCAAGGCCCTGTCTGATGAGGTAGGGGAAGAGCGCAGTCTTTTGGTTTGCTGCATGGCCTATGAGGCCGCTGGTGATAACTTGACGAATCTAACCATCAAGAAAATCCCCCGTGTGGTGCTGGATCGTTGCGAGTGGGGTAAAGACGATTATTCCTTAAAAATCGACGCCTTACCTATGCAAGACGAAGAGCTTGAAGCAGTTGAAATCACAGCGGCTAAACCTAAAAAAAATAAAGCATCGGTAGCACAGGCTAACCTGTTCGACGGTACTGAGGAAAATTGAGATGACTGAGCTCAACAAGGATCGTGTTGTTGCCCAAATTAGCCAGCGTCTCTCGTTACGCAAGCCTCAGGCAGAGGCGCTTCGGCGCCTCGATACCATCGTAGGGCTCATTGATCCGAAAAAGGGCACTGATGTAGAGGCCGCTCGGGAGCAGGTACGTCAGGCATTCAGTGAGGTCGCTGATGCGGACTTTGCAGATTTCGAACGTGCCTTTCCATCGGTTTGTTTCTCCGTTGCCACCGGCGTCGGCAAGACCCGCTTAATGGGCGCGTTCATCAGCTATTTGCACATGATCGGCAAGAGCCGGAACTTCTTCATTCTGGCACCAAACCTGACGATCTATGAGAAGTTGCTGTTCGATTTTGATCCGCGCAGCCCTAAATATGTGTTCAAGGGTATTGAAGCCTTTGCCCATACCCCGCCTTTGATTGTTAACGCTGAAAACTATGAAGAAGGCCGTGGCGTGCGGGGTGCGGATCTATTCGGCCGCGAAAGTGTGATCATCAACATCTTCAATATTTCGAAGATCAACTCCGAGGTACGAGGCGGGGCTGCTCCTCGTATCAAGCGCCTGCAGGAGTACATAGGCGACAGCTATTTTTCGTACCTGTCTGAGCTTGATGACTTGGTATTGGTGATGGATGAAGCGCACCGTTATCGCGGTACTGCCGGATTCAAGGCCATTGCCGAGTTGCAGCCCATTATGGGCCTTGAGGTGACGGCGACGCCGAAAACCACCGGTAGCAAACCCCAGCAGTTTAAGAATGTCGTGTACCGCTATGATCTACCGGATGCTATGGAGGATGGCTACGTCAAAGAGCCTGCTATCGGGACCAGGGCGAATTTTGATCCCAGATCGGTGGATGCCGAAACGCTAGAGCGCATCATGCTCGAGGACGGGATTAACTACCATGAGCACGTAAAGGTTGTCCTTGAGACCTACGCTAAAAACCACGACAAGCCGATCGTGCGGCCTTTTATGTTGGTGGTGACTAAAGACACGGCCCATGCCTCTGAGGTGAAGCAGTTCGTCGAGTCAGATGACTTTTTTGCTGGCCGCTATCGGGGCCGGGTGATTGAAATTCACTCAAAGACCTCGGGCGAAGAGACCGACGAGAATGCTCAGCGCCTGCTTAACATCGAAAAAAGCGGCGATACGGACATTGTCATCCACGTCAACAAGTTGAAGGAAGGCTGGGACGTAACCAACCTCTTCACCATCGTGCCACTGCGGGCTTCAGCTTCAGACATTCTGACCGAGCAGACCTTGGGGCGTGGCCTGCGTCTGCCTTACGGCAAGCGCACTGGCGTGGCTGAGATCGATCAACTGACGGTGATCGCCCATGACCGCTTCAACGCACTTATTGAGTTAGCCAAAACCGAAAACGGCGTCACCAAGAAGCTCAAGCAAGTATTTATTGGCGAGGACGGTGACGTTGCCGCAACGAAACCAGAGGTCGTCACTTCGCCAAATGTGGTGCAGCACTTGGTGCAATCCATGTTGCCGAAAGCAGAAGGTAGTGAAAAAAATACTGCCTACCAAATTCCTGCACCCTCGAACCCTGTCGGTGTGGCAGAGGCACCAGCGCCTTTTATTTTGCAAACAGCGCAAGAAGTGGAAGTGGCCGAGAAGACCCTTCAGATTGTGGTTCAGCAGGCCGCTAAGCAAGTAGCAAGCCTTGCGGATCTCAACAAGCCGGAAGTGCAAGCCGCTATTGTGCAGGCCATTCAAGCCGCGCAAACACCACAAGCCGAGATCTTCCCGGTTGAAACGCTGAAAATTGAAGCAATCGTGAAGACGATTTGCAGTCAGTTCGTTGAGCGGATTATTGCCATTCCGGCATTGACTATCACACCGACCCAAAATGTGTCTTTTGGTTTTAAATCGTTCGCGCTGGATCTTAAACACTGGAACCATCAACCGCTCTCGAACGAGTTATTGATTCAGGTCTTACGCACAGAGAAAACGCAGTCTATTACCGGCGATGCCCATGATGAGCAGCAAGAGTGCCTAGAAAACTACATCGTTGCCAAACTCATGGATTTTCCTGAGATTGATTACGACTCGCACGCTGAGGTGCTTTACCAGCTGGCTGGCCAAGTTGTTGCTCACTATCAAGCCAAATACGATAAACTCGAAGAGGTTCGTAGTGTGCTGCAAGGCCACTCTCGGCAAATGGCCGAGGCCATCTTTGCGGACATGAAGAAAAATATGTGGCGCGGGAAAACAAATTACCGCGTTACCGTGAGTGCGGCCTTCCAAGACTTGCGTCCACAAACTTTCGAGAATGCAGGCAGCTCATATTCATTGGACTTCCGCCAAGCACCGCCAAAGCTAAACGAGATCAAGCGTTATATTTTTAGCGGTTTCAGTAAGTCCTGCTATCCGCTGGCTAAGTTTGATTCAGATACGGAACGTAGACTGAGCGAAATTTTAGAAAAGGAAAATGGCGTTAAGCTGTGGATGAAACCCGGCCCCAACCAATTCAAACTGTATGACTCAGATGGCTTGCCTTACCAGCCGGATTTTGTGGTTGAAATGCAAGACCGAATTTTGATTATTGAAACCAAACGCGCGGATGAAATTAACGATGCGGTGGTATTGCGCAAAGCAGAAACCGCAGCGCTTTGGGCACATATCGCCACTGAGTTCCATGCGAAGAAAACCGGCGGTAAGCCGTGGTCTTATTTATTAGTGCCACATACGGAGGTGGTCGCAAACTCTACGTTGGCAGGTCTTGCCGCAAAATACACGCGCCAAGCAGATACTGAGCTTTTGACTCGCTATGAGCTATCTAACGAACTGAATGTAGCTCTTCAGGCATAGGTGAACGACGCAAAAAAAGGTAGCTTAGGCTACCCTTTTTTGCTGTTTATAGAGGAGCCGGCATGCGTACTTTGCAGTAAATCCAACACGCCACAACCACGACCAGAACGAGTGGCGGAAACCGCACTATCAGAATCACCAGCAGCAGCACTGCAAAGCAGCCCGCAAGGATGCCTGCAAATACGAATACTGCCGCCATGGTTCGTAGTAGTTGCTTCATTTGAGCCTCCTTACAGAACCCCAAGTTCTGCCATTGACATGCAACCCTCACGCCCAACCACGATATGGTCGAGCGTACGTATCCCCACAAGGCTCAAGGCTTCCTTTAACTTTTGGGTAAGCACACGATCTGCCTGACTAGGCTCTGGGTCGCCGGAAGGGTGGTTGTGAACCAAGATCATTGCGGCGGAGTTGTACTGCAGCGCGATCTTCACCACCTCTCTTGGGTAAACGCTGGCACCATCCAGCGTGCCTCTGAACAGTTCGTGAAAGCCCAACACCCTGTGCTTGCTGTCTAGCATGAGTAAGGCAAAGACCTCATGCTCGTAATCGGCGAGGAGTGTTTGCAGGTGGCTGAATACCTCTTGGGGTGAGGTCAGAGCACGCCCACGACGTAAACGCAGATTGGCCAGTTGCCTGGCCATCAGCAGAATGTCGTCTTCGGTTACAGGGGATTCAACTTCATACGCTCCAGCCGTTTCGCTGGCTTTGAGTTTGTGTAATCTCATCTTCAGCTCCGTTGGCTGCTAGGCGGGGTTAGTGGTTGAGTGATTGATGCTGCGCTTCGAGCTTCTGAGCCAAGCTAACTTTGTTGATGGTGACTAGGTTTGGTGTAGACGCAGGCGGTTCAGTGCTTTCAGCGGTAAAGAACTCTTCAATCAAAGCGCCTCTATCTTCTTCGCTGTCCTCGAATGCACCGTTGGCAAAGCCACGTCGCGCTGCATCATCCAGTGCGTTCTGATCGAAGCCGGTGCTTAGCCGCTGTTCATCGAGATTGTTGGCAGCCTGCAGCGCCTCGACCATGTTCATGCCACCGCGTACGGTCAGGTCGACGTAGAAGATTGGCGTGCCGTGGCTTTGCCGAGTGGACTTGCCACGCAGGCGCAGCTCCAGCGGCAGGCAGGCCAGCCGATTGCCGGAAATAGCCTGGAAGTAGTGCAGGCGAGCGGCCAGGGTTCGGATACTGTTAAAGCCGGTGGTGCGGAATACAAAACTGCCCAGCGGATCGTCATCACCGATCAGCACATTCAGCCGACCATAAGGTTTGCAGGCACCGCCCTTGGCCAGTGGACATGCATCCGGCGACGGGCATGGCAACGATTGCATCCCGTCTTGAGTGACCCGCTTGCAGGTCTCGCCATTGCCCGCGCATAGCGGTCGTCCGGATTGGCGGTCGAACAGCGTGTAGTCGGCGCGAAAGTTCAGCTCCGGTTCGTTGAATAACAGGCGTACCGGGATACTGCGCAGCTTGTCTTCCTGACCTTTACGCAGCTCGTCATTCAGTGGGTGCAGCAGCCAGCCGTGCTTGCCTTGCACCTGTGAGGTGATGGTGAATTGATCATCTTTTTCCGGCAGGCGTTTGCCGTTTCTCTCGATGACCTTGCCGATAGAAATCCGTCCGAGAACCGGCGGGGTGATTGCTAGACCTTTGAGCATGGTGGTTCTCCTGCAAACGAAAAAAGGCCAGCCACACAGCGCTAACTGCTTGGACTGGCCAAAGGGAGGGAATGGTCGAAGGGCAGCTATTAGCCAACCAGGAAGCGTCGACTGCCTTGCTTGAGCTTGGTGTAGCGAACCAGCAGGTAGGGCTTTTCTTGGAGCATTCGATCCACGTCGAGCACGTTGCTGTCCTTGGATTTCTTCCAGCTGATAAAGCCGTGGCTGAACTCTGCGCGGGTGGCATCACCCATGGCCTGTTGCAGCATCTGCTTGAGCTGGGCCTCGCGGGTTTCCTTCTCGCTGATGGATTGGCGCACCGCCTTGAGTTCCAGGTAGGCCGCTGCCAAACCCGCTCGGCCACTGAAATCGACTGTCTGGCCGTTGTCTTCCGGATATAGCGCGCGCAGTGCCATTTCAGCCGAGGCTGAGCCATCCGCAGGCGGTGGTGTGCCGGTCTCCACGTAGTGCCAGAACTTACGCTCCAGCTCGATCAGGCGAGCAATCATCTGCTCGTCCCGTTCGATGCGGTGGATCTCCAGCGTCTGGCCGCCCAGCAGCACCGCGACATCTGCCGCCTGCTTGCCAGTGACAGCGAGCTGGTGCATCACCTGCAGCTGCACATACTCGGGCACGCCTTCTTTCCAGAGACGTGCGCCGTTTATGCCGGCTGTCTTGCATGCGAGAATCTGCACATCGTCAGCCCCGATTACTTCGCGGTCGATGTTGGCCAGCATCCAGGGCAGCTCAGGATCAGGGTGCTGCAGCACTGCGTTGATGCGCCGCACCTTGTTCTTCGTGCGTTTGCTGTAATGCCAGGCCACGACCGGTTCCAGCATATTGCCCCAGTACATTGGGCTTTCCTCGTCGTGCGGATCAGCCTTGGGCAATGCAGTATCGCGACCGGTTTTCTCCAACCATAGTTCTAGCTGCGATTTATAGGGATTAAGGCCCACTGCAGCGCCAGCGTCCGAGCTGCCGATACCCTGCTTACGCACCGCCAACCAATCTTCACGCGGTAGTTCTTTGGTACTGATTAAGCGCAGCGCTGGGCGCGACTTGCTGGTGCTGCTCAACGGAGTTGCTGTCATAGCGTTCACCTTGCGGAAATAGAAACGCCCGATCAGCAACCAGGCTGATCGGGCGTTATGGGGTGAAGTAAGTAAGCTGTCTGAACTGGCCTAATGATTTTGGACACTTCAATCGGGCGCTATGATAGCGCCCAAATCTGAGGTGTTTGGTTATGCGTAAATCTTATTCGA
>NZ_JAFLXD010000024.1:0-100297 GCF_019891415.1 Pseudomonas sp. SH10-3B
CAAAACACAGCCCCGGACGTGCCTGGCACTCTGCAGCGCTCTTATTGGGGCTGCTGCGCAGCCCAACGCGGGGCAAGCCCGCTCGCCACAGTTACAGTGTTTCTCCTTAACTATCCGGCATTACTATTCCTTGGTTAATTTTCCAGTAATGCGCAATGGTCTTAGCAGCTCCCTTGCTTTAGCCAGGTGCGGGCTGCATCTTAATCATCGCCAAGCCTTTCAGCACTGGAAACAGCCCATGCGCATCGCCTGCCTTCATACCGCAGCCAGCAACATCAGCGTCTTTGACACCGCCGCGAAAGCACTGGGTATCGGCGCTGATGTGCTACGCCATGAAGTGCGCGCCGACTTATTGGCTGCTGCCGAAAACGCCGGCCATCTGAGCGCCGACATCTGCGCATCCACCGCAT
Organism: Pseudomonas sp. SH10-3B; assembly: GCF_019891415.1. Classification (NCBI taxonomy): domain Bacteria; kingdom Pseudomonadati; phylum Pseudomonadota; class Gammaproteobacteria; order Pseudomonadales; family Pseudomonadaceae; genus Pseudomonas; species Pseudomonas sp. SH10-3B. The sequence continues at coordinate 411 of NZ_JAFLXD010000024.1, forward strand.
CAGCCCTGCTTGCACTGGCTGAACAGGCCGACGCCGTGGTGCTCACCTGCTCGACCCTGGGCCCGGTCGTTGAAGGTATCTCCAGCAGTGTCCCGATCCTGAGAACAGACGAAGCGCTGTCCGCCTCGGCGGTGCAAGCTGGCGGAAAAGTCGCGGTGTTGTGCGCGGTGGAAACCACACTCGAACCCACCTCGCGACTGTTTCACCAGGCGGCGCTGCAATCGAACGCCGTCGTCGAAGTGCGGCTGGTTCCGGGGGCGTGGGGATTGTTCAAGGCAGGTGACATCGACGGCTACCTGGCGACCGTTGCCATGGCCGCCGATCAGGCCTACCGGGAGGGCGCATCCATAGTCGCACTGGCTCAGGCCTCCATGAGCAGTGCTGCCGCCCATGTCACATCCGGCCCACTGCCCCTCACCAGTGCCCTCGCCGGCCTGGAAGCAGCGTTGCGCTCACTTCAAGACCCGCTGACGGCGCTGTTGGCCCAACAACAGTGCTTGGACAGCTTGTGCTGAATCCACACACGCCCCCTCTCCTAAAAACCCACATATCTTATTGAAATAAAAGCATTTAATCCTCTGGCATGGCGCGTGCAATCGCCTTCGCATACTGACGAAGGATGCCCCCATGCCCCAGACACTGCCCCAGGCGCTGTTGCGCCAAGCCCACACCCGAGGCTCGGCGATTGCCTTGCGCTTCAAGCGCCTGGGCATCTGGCATGAGCGCAGCTGGAGCGAGGTGGCGGACGAGGTCAGCCAACTCGCCGCTGCCTTGCATCAGCGCAGCTTCGGGCCCGACGATAACCTGTTGATCCTCAGCCAAGCGCGCCCCGAAGCGTTGCTGCTGGCGCTGGCGGCGCAATGGCTGGGCGCCAGCGTGACGCTGCTGGACCCGGACCGCGACAACCGGGCGCTGCTCGCCGGGCTGCGACCGCGCTTCGTGCTCGTGCAGGACTTGGAAGCGCTGCAACAACTCGGTGAGCGTGGGGTGGTGGTGTTCCTCGACGGGCGTGGCCTGAGCCAGTCCCAGAACGCCGACTTGATCGACTATGCCGAGCTACGTGCCGACACACCGCCACCCGCCCACGCCCCGCAGCCGAGCGACAGCGCCTTCGTCTTTCATGCCGACACGTCCCTGCACTTGACCCACGCGCAACTGCTCGCGGGTGCCCGGACGCTGGTCGACCGCGAACGCCTCGGCGCCGACGACGAAGCCCTCGCCGCGCGGGTGTTTGCCGCCAGCGGCCAGGCGCGTTACCTGCTGGCGCCCTGGCTGCACGCGGGCTTTCGGCTGAACTTCCCGGAAGCCCTCGCCACCCGCGACAACGACCGCCGCGAACTGGGCCCGACCCTGGTGCTGGGCACCCGCGAATCCTATGCGCGCCTGGAGCAATGGGTGCGTGAACGCCTGCCACTGCCGGGCAGCGTCAGCCATCGTTTATACGACTGGGCCATGCAGCCGACCCGCTCTCCCGTGCGCCGCTGGCTGGGCCATTGGCTGGTGCGTCGACCTTTGCTGGATGTGCTGGGCATGAGCCGGCTGCGCGTGCCCTTGCTGGTCGGGCCGCCGCTGCATCCGGAAAGTGCCGCCTTCTTTGCGGCCCTGGGCATTCATCCTGGCCATTGGCAAGAGCCGTCCACCCACCACGCCCCCAGCGAACACTTGCTGCCTCAATCTGCCTGACGAGCCTTCCATGCGCACACCTACTGAAGCGACATTACTTCGGCTCGATGACATCTCCCTGTCGTTCAAGGGCATCAAGGCCATCACCTCCATCAGTTTCGAGGTCAAGGCCGGCGACATCTGCGGCCTGATCGGCCCCAATGGCGCGGGCAAAAGTTCGCTGCTCAATGTGATCAACGGGGTCTACCACCCCCAGAGCGGCAGCATCCACTACGCCGGCCAGACCCGGCGGCGCATGCGCGCGCACCAGGCGGCCGAGGGCGGGATTGCGCGGACTTTCCAGAATATCGCGCTGTTCAAGGGCATGAGCGTGCTCGACAACGTGCTCACCGGGCGCAACCTCAAACGCCGCAGCAGTTGGCTGGAGCAGATGCTGCGCGTGGGCCGCGCCCCACGCGAGGACGACGCCCACCGCCTGCACGCGGAAAAGGTGATTGCCTTCCTGCAGATCCATCCCTGGCGCCACGTGCTGGTCGGCACCCTGCCCTATGGCCTGCAAAAACGTGTCGAACTGGCCCGCGCCCTGGCGTCCGAACCCACCCTGCTGTTGCTGGATGAACCCATGGCCGGCATGAACGCCCAGGAGAAAGCCCAGATGAGCCAGTTCATCCGCGACATCAACCGCGAGTTCGGCACCACCGTGGTGTTGATCGAACACGACATCGGCATGGTCATGGGCTTGTGCGACCACGTGGTGGTCCTCGACTACGGTCGCAAGATCGGCGACGGCACCCCGCAACAGGTACGCGCCAACCCCGATGTCATCGCCGCCTACCTGGGGACCTGAGCATGGAATTTTTCTTCGAAGTGCTGATCGGCGGGCTGCTGGCCGGCGTGATGTATGCCTTGGTGGCGATTGGTTTTGTGCTGATCTACAAGGCCTCCGGCGTGTTCAATTTTGCCCAGGGCGCCATGGTGCTGTTCGCCGCCCTGACGTTTGTCAGCCTGCTGGAGCGCGGCTTCCCGTTTGCCTGGGCATTCCTGATCACCCTGGCGAGCATGGTGGTGCTGGCGCTGCTGATCGAAAAAGTGGTGCTGCGGCCCTTGGTCAATCGTCCACCGATCATCCTCTTCATGGCGACCCTCGGGCTGTCCTACATGATCGAAGGTTTTGCGCAGTTCCTCTGGGGTGCGCAGGTGCACGGGCTGGACCTCGGCATCGCCGACGAACCGCTGGAAATCCGCGGCATGCTGCTTTCGCAATTCGACCTGTTTGCCGCCGGCACCGCCGCCGCGCTGGTGATCGTCCTGTCGCTGTTGTTCAACAAAACGCGGGTGGGCTTGTCATTGCGCGCGGTGGCCGATGACCCGCTGGCGTCCATGGCGATCGGTATTCGCTTGCCGCGCATCTGGGCGTTGGTGTGGGCGGTGGCCGGGTTTGTCGGCCTGGTGGCCGGGTTGCTCTGGGGCGCGCGCCTGGGGGTGCAGTTCTCGCTCTCGCTGGTGGTGCTCAAGGCGCTGCCGGTGCTGATCATCGGCGGGTTCTCGTCCATCGGCGGGGCGATTGTCGGCGGCCTGATCATCGGTGCGGCGGAGAAAATCGCCGAGATCTACCTCGGCCCGATCATCGGCAGCGGCATTGAAAATTGGGTGCCGTACGTTCTGGCGTTGCTGTTCCTGTTGGTGCGGCCTGCCGGGTTGTTCGGCGAGCGCGCCATCGAACGGGTTTGATTGTCTTTGGGGAAATGCCTGCATGTTGTATCAAGAAGTCGGTCAAATCAGTACCTCCTACGCGGCCGAGCGCCGCACCTTTCGCCTGCGCCAGGACCGCGTCGCGCTGTGGCTGCTGCTGGGCGTGGCGTTTTTTGCAGTGCCTTGGCTGGGCAATGACTACTGGTTCAGCGCAATCCTGGTGCCGCTGCTGGTGCTGTCGCTGGCCGGGCTTGGGCTCAACCTGCTGACGGGCTATGCCGGGCAACTTTCACTGGGCTCGGCGGCGTTCATGGCGGTGGGCGCGTTTGCCGCCTACAACCTGCAACTGCGCGTGCCCGGTCTGCCGCTGCTGGTCAGCTTCGCCCTGGGCGGCGTGATCGCCGCAGCGGTGGCGGTGTTCTTCGGTTTGCCGAGCCTGCGCATCAAGGGCTTTTACCTGCTGGTGGCGACCCTGGCCGCGCAGTTCGTGGTCGAGTGGGTGCTCACCCGCTTCAGCTGGTTTACCAACGACAACGCCTCGGGCGTGATCACCTCGCCGCCGCTGCTGATTGCCGGGCTGGACTTCAGCTCACCGCGTGGCCGCTATGTGCTGACGTTGGCCGTGGTAGTGGCGCTGTTCTGGCTGGGCAAAAACCTGGTGCGCAGCGAACTGGGCCGCAACTGGATGGCAGTTCGCGACATGGACACCGCCGCTGCCGTCATCGGCATTCGCCTGTTGAAGGCCAAGCTGCTGGCGTTTGCCATCAGCGGCTTCTACCTGGGCGTCGCCGGTTCACTGTGGGCGTTCGCCTACCTGGGCACGGTCGAGTCCCACGGCTTTGACCTGAGCCGCTCGTTCCAGGTGCTGTTCATCATCATTATCGGCGGCCTGGGCAGCGTGCTCGGCAACGTCCTCGGCGCCGCGTTCATCGTGTTGTTCCCCATTCTGCTGGGCAATCTCTTCAGCCTTTTGCCCGCCGGCCTGATGGACGCGGGCCAGTTGGAAAACATCCAGAAGATGCTGTTTGGCGCGCTGATCATCGCTTTTTTGATCAAGGAACCGGAGGGGCTGGCCCGTCTGTGGCAGCGCTTTCGTCAACGGGCCAGGGTTTGGCCGCTGCGTTACTGAACTCAATAACCCCCCAGGAATGACCTCCATGACACACCGCTTATCGCTGCGCCGCCTGGCCTTGGGCCTGGCCCTGATCACCGCTGGGCTCACGGCCGGCGCCCAGGCTGCCAACGAACAATACTTCCCCTTGCAGAGCTACCGGGTCGGCCCGTACGCGGCCGGCGGCACCGGTTTCTTCGGTGGCTTCATCGACTACCTGCAATACATCAATTCCAAGGGCGGGGTGAACGGCGTCAAGCTGACCTGGAGCGAGTGCGAAACCGAGTACGTGGTGGAAAAAGGCGTCGAATGCTACGAGCGCCTCAAGGGCGGGCTCAACGGTGCACCGGCCGCGGCCACCAACCCGCTGTCAGTCGGCATCGCCTATGCCACCCTGGACCGCTCCACCGCCGACAAGCTGCCGCTGATCACCATCAACCATGGCCGCACCGACTCTACCGACGGCAGCGTGTTCCCCTACGTGTTCCCGCTGCAGCTCAACCCGTATTCGGAAGTCTCGGCGATCATCAACTACATCGGCCAACGCGAAGGCGGCGCCGACAAGCTCAAAGGCAAGAAAATCGCCGTGCTCTACCACGGCTCGCCATACGGCAAGGAAACCAATGGCGTGCTCGAAACCCTGGCAAAAAACGCCGGCTTCGAACTGACCCTGCTGGAAGTGCCGCACCCCGGCAACGAGCAGCAATCGCAGTGGCTGAACATCCGTCGCCTCAAGCCCGACTGGGTGATCCTGCGCGGCTGGGGCGTGATGAACCCGGTGGCGCTTAAATCCGCGCAGAAAGTCGGCTATCCGGCCGATCACATCATCGGCAATATCTGGAGCAACTCCGAAGAAGACGTGGTACCGGCCGGTGCCGCCGCCAAAGGGTTTATCTCGATCACCACCCACCCGTCGGGCACCGACTTCCCGGTACTGCAAGGCATCAAGCAAAGCGTGGTAGACACCGGCAAGGGCAACCTGGCCGACCCCAAGCGTTTCGGCACCGTGTATTACAACCTGGGCGTGGTCAACGGCATTCTCAACGTCGAAGCCCTGCGCCTGGCCCAGGAAAAATACGGCCACCAACCGCTGACCGGCGAGCAGGTACGCTGGGGCTTCGAACACCTGAACCTCGACGATGCACGCCTGCAAGCACTGGGCGCCAAGGGCCTGGTGCAACCGCTGAAACTGTCCTGCGCCGAGCACGAAGGCGGCGGCGCCGTACGCTTCCAGCAATGGGACGGCCAGCGCTGGAACCTGATCAGCGACTGGGTACAAGCCGATCGCGCCTTGTTGCGGCCGATCATCGAAGCCTCAGCGGCGCAGTACGCCAAGGAGAAAGGCATCACGCCGCGGGATTGCAGCAAAGAGCAGTAAAACGACCCAACTCTGGGAGGGGGCTTGCTCCCGATGGCGGTGGGTCAGCTAGTGAATCTGTTGGCTGACACACTGCTATCGGGAGCAAGTCGAATCGTCGCACCGCCCCTCCCACATTTAGGCCGAGGTGTGTCAGCCCACGGCCAATTCCACCACGCCGCCGTTCAACCGCACTGGCCATACCCTCAGGCGTTGATGCGGTGCCTCCAGGCATTGGCCGTCGTGCAAACGGTAATGCTGTTTGTAGATCGGTGCAGCCACCACCAGGTCGCCCTTGATGCTGCCGACCAGCCCACGACCGATTACATTCGCGCCGGATTCCGGGTCGTGGTTGTCGACGGCGTACAGCGTCTGGTCCTGGGCGCCGGGCAGGTAGAACAGCGCGACTTGGGCGCCGTCCAGCCACACCACTACGCCGGAATTACTCACCAGGTCGGTCTCTTTGCACACGCTTTTCCAGGTGGCAAGGTTGCGCTGTGTGTTGGACTGGCTCATCAGGCAAGCTCCTCGGTGACGGCAATCAGGTTGAGTTCGGCGGCCATGATCGGCCGACGCTGGCCGCGTTCCTGGACAAAGTGGATGTCCGGGTCGGGGCGTTTGTCGTTGACGAAGGTGCGGAAGCGCTTGAGTTTTTCTGGATCCTTGAGGGCGTTGGCCCACTCGCATTCGTAGCGGTCGACCACCAGTTGCATTTGCGCTTCGAGTTCGGCGCCCAGGCCCAGGCTGTCGTGCAGGATCACGTCCTTGAGAAAATCCAGGCCGCCTTCCAGGCTTTCGCGCCAGACCGAGGTGCGTTGCAATTTGTCGGCGGTGCGGATGTAGAACATCAGGAAGCGGTCGATGTACTGGATCAGCGTGGCGTCATCGAGGTCGGTGGCGAACAGTTCGGCGTGCCGTGGACGCATGCCGCCGTTGCCGGCGATGTAGAGGTTCCAGCCCTTCTCGGTGGCGATCACGCCCACGTCCTTGCTCTGCGCCTCGGCACATTCGCGGGTGCAGCCGGACACCGCGAACTTGAGCTTGTGCGGCGAACGCAGGCCCTTGTAGCGATCTTCGATCAACAGCGCCATTTTCACGCTGTCCTGCACACCGTAGCGGCACCAGGTGCTGCCCACGCAGGACTTCACCGTGCGCGTGGACTTGCCGTAGGCGTGCCCGGTTTCAAACCCGGCGGCGATCAGCTCGGCCCAGATGTCCGGCAGCTCGTGCAGTTGCGCGCCAAACAGGTCGATGCGCTGACCGCCGGTGATCTTGGTGTAGAGGTCGTATTTCTTCGCCACTTCGCCAATCACGATCAGCTTGTCGGCAGTGATCTCGCCGCCCGGAATACGTGGCACCACCGAGTAGGTACCGTTCTTCTGCATGTTGGCCATGAAGGTATCGTTGGTGTCCTGCAACGGCACCAGGGACGCGTCCATGATCGGCTGGTTCCAGCACGAGGCCAGGATCGACCCCACCGCCGGTTTGCACACATCGCAACCAGTGTGGCCACGGCCGTGTTTGGCCAGCAGTTCTTCAAACGTGAGCACCCCTTCCACGCGCACCAGGGCATACAACTCCTGGCGGGTGTAGGCGAAGTGTTCGCACAGGCTCTTGTCGACGCTGACGCCGCGGGCAATCAGCTCGTGCTCAAACACCTGCTTGAGCAAGCCGGCGCACCCACCGCAACCGGTGCAGGCCTTGGTCTGCGACTTGAGCAGGCCGAGGTCGCTGCAACCGCCGTCGATGGCCGAGCAGATCGCGCCCTTGTTGACGTTGTGGCACGAGCACACCGTGGCCGAGTCCGGCAAGGCGCCTGGGCCGAGGGTCGGTGCGCCGCTGGACGATGGCAGGATCAGGCTGGCCGGTTCGGCCGGCAGCGCGATGCTGTTCTGCATGTATTGCAGCAAGGTGTCGTAGTAGCTGTTGTCGCCGACCAGCACCGCGCCGATCACGTGTTTGCCGCTCGCATCCACCACCAGGCGCCGATAGCTGGCGCTCGCCTCGTCGATGAACTGGTAGCTGCGCGCACCCGGTGTATGGGCGTGGGCGTCGCCGATGGAGCCCACGTCCACGCCCAGCAGCTTGAGCTTGGTGGACATGTCGGCGCCGACAAAGGGCTCAGCGGTGTGCTCGCACAACAGCGCGGCGACGCCACGGGCCATCTGGTAACCCGGCGCAACCAGGCCGAACAGGCTGCCGTTCCAGGAGGCGCATTCGCCAATTGCGTAGATGTTGGGATCGCAGCTCAAACACTCATCGTTGATCACCACGCCGCCGCGCGGGCCGATGTCCAGGCCGGCCTGGCGGGCCAGGGCGTCCTGGGCGCGGATCCCGGCGGAGAACACGATCAAGTCAGTCTCAAGGAACTCGTCATTGGCAAAATTCATGCGGTAGCGGTACTGCTCGCCGGCACTGATCGACTGGGTAGCGCGGGACAGATGCACACCGACGCCCAGCCGCTCGATCTGGGCCTTAAGCGCCAAGCCGCCAAAATCATCCAGCTGCACCGGCATCAGACGCGGTGCGAATTCCACCACGTGGGCTTCCAGGCCCAGGCTTTTCAGGGCGTTGGCGGCTTCCAGGCCGAGCAGGCCACCGCCCACCACCACACCACGGCGCGCATTGGCGGCTGCGGTGCGAATGGCGTCGAGGTCTTGCAGGGTGCGATACACCAGCCGCGAGTCGCCTTCGGCGCCCTCGATCGGCGGCACGAACGGATAAGAGCCGGTGGCGAGTACCAGCTTGTCGTACGCCACGCACCCGTCGGCGGTGATCACCTCGCAACGGGCGCGGTCGATCTCCAGCACCGGCACCCCCAGGTGCAAGGTGACGCCCGGCACCTGGTACAGCGAGGCGTCGGACAGTGCCAACGACTCGGCATCGCGGCCGGTGAAATACTCGGACAGATGCACGCGGTCATAGGCACGCATCGGCTCTTCGCTGAACACGTGCAGCCGGTAGTGATCCAGCGCGCCGCGTTCGATCAGTTGCTCCAGGCAATGGTGGCCGACCATGCCATTGCCGACGACGATCAGGGTTTTCATCTGTTTGTTCATATCAAGCACCCGACAACGTTCATCACGATTTAAAAAGCAAAAAAAAACGCCTGAAACCTTACGGTTCCAGGCGTCTTTGCCTGTTCTTATGCGGGATCGAATCGGCGACTGCGCCGGATCTACCGCTTTATGCCCTGGTTGTCGATCGTCGTTGACCGAGGTGGGTTGAGGGGGAGCTTGCAGGTGGCGTGCCAATTGGCCGCAAGCGAGTACTCACGGCGGCGACAGGCAATCAACTGCACAAAGCGCACCCAATTTCGCCTCCAACTGGTGCGCCTTGCTTCAAAAAAGCGCACGTTCAAAGGCTCACAAATGCTTCTATGGTGAGCGGGACTGTTGTGGCGAGCGGGCTTGCCCCGCGTTGGGTGGCGAAGCCGCCCCATTACTGCCACTGCTTGCTTCCTGTAACGACTGAGGTGCCTGGGTTTGGGGCTGCTGCGCAGCCCAACGCGGGACAAGCCCGCTCGCCACAATTAACCTGTGCTCAAGAAATTGGCGCGTGACTTGCTAGGAACACACACAGAGCAGTCAACGCTGATTGCCCATTCACGACAAAGGCGCCGTGCAATCCCCGTTTCCAACGGAGGGTTGCAGGGCGCTTTTTTGTTGGCGGGCAGAAAAAGTTTCGAGGGTTACGGATGGCAAACCAAAGCGTACGCAGTGTGTGTCCTTATTGTGGCGTGGGCTGCGGCATCGTCATGCAGGTGGAGAACAATAAGGTGGTCAAGGTGATCGGCGACAAGGCCCACCCGACCAACTTCGGCCGCCTGTGCACCAAAGGCACCACCTGCGGGCAGGCCATCGCCGAGTCCGGGCGGATGGAGAACGCGTACCTGCGTGAGAAGCGTGACCACGACCCAGTGCGCATCGCCATGGACACCGCCATCAGCGAAACCGCCGGGCGCCTGCGCGGCATCCTCGACAGCCACGGGCCGGATGCCCTGTCCTTTTATGTGTCCGGGCAAATGTCCCTGGAGGCCCAGTACCTGATCAACAAATTGGCCAAGGGCTTTGTACGCACCAACAACGTCGAGTCCAACTCACGCCTGTGCATGGCCAGTGCTGGCAGCGGCTACAAGCTGTCCCTCGGCTCCGACGGGCCGCCGGGCTCCTATGAAGACTTCGACCGCGCCGACCTGTTCTTCGTGATCGGCGCCAATATGGCCGACTGTCACCCGATCCTGTTCCTGCGCATGATGGACCGGGTCAAGGCCGGGGCGAAGCTGATCGTGGTCGACCCACGGCGCAGCGCCACCGCCGACAAAGCCGGCCTGTACCTGCCGATCAAACCGGGCACCGACCTCGCCCTGCTCAATGGCCTGTTGCACCTGCTGGTCAAGAACGGCCACACCGATCCGGCCTTTATTGCCGCGTTCACCGAGGGCTGGGAGGCCATGCCCGGCTTCCTCGAAGACTACCCGCCGCAGACCGTCGCCGACATCACCGGCCTGGCCGAAGCAGACATCCGCCAGGCCGCCGACTGGATCGGTGCAGCCGCCGAGTGGATGAGCTGCTGGACCATGGGCCTCAACCAAAGCACCCACGGCACCTGGAACACCAACGCCCTGTGCAACCTGCACCTGGCCACCGGCGCCATCTGCCGCCCCGGCAGCGGACCGTTTTCCCTCACCGGCCAACCCAACGCCATGGGCGGCCGTGAGATGGGCTACATGGGCCCTGGCCTGCCGGGGCAGCGCTCGGTGCTGGTGGAGGCCGACCGCGCATTTATCGAAGACCTCTGGCAGATCCCCGCAGGCAGCCTGCCGCGCCAGGTCGGCGGCGGCACCGTGGCACTGTTCGAGCAGATGAGCGCGGGGCAGATCAAGGCCTGCTGGATCATCTGCACCAACCCGGTGGCCAGCGCGCCCAATCGCCGCAAGGTCATCGAAGCCCTGCAAGCCGCCGAACTGGTGATCACCCAGGATGCCTTCCTCGACACCGAGACCAACCGCTACGCCGACATCCTGCTGCCCGGCGCACTGTGGGCCGAGGCCGAAGGGGTGATGATCAACTCCGAGCGCAACCTGACCCTGATGCAAAAGGCCGTCGAACCACCGGGCCAGACCTTGCCCGACTGGCAGATCATCGCCAGGGTGGCCTGCGAGATGGGCTTTGCCGACGCCTTCACCTACGCCAGCGCCGCCGAGGTCTTCGACGAGATCAAGCGCGCCTGGAACCCCAAGACCGGCTACGACATTCGTGGCGCCAGCCATGCACGGCTACGCGAACAACCGCTGCAATGGCCCTGCTCTTCAGAGGCTGGTGCGGAGCGCAACCCGATCCGCTACCTGAATACAGGCACGCTCAGATTCGCCACCGAAAACGGCAAAGGCCAGTTCCTCGCGCGTCCGCATATGCCGCCGGCGGAGATGCCCGACACAGCCTTCCCGTTCGTGCTCAACACCGGCCGTTTGCAGCACCAGTGGCACACCCTGACCAAGACCGGCAAGGTCGCCACACTGAACAAACTCAACCCCGGCCCCTTCGTCGAACTGCACCCTGAAGACGCCGCCAGCCTCGGCATCAAGGACAAGGACCGCGTGGAGGTGCGCTCCCAGCGCGGACGAGCCGTGCTGCCTGCAGTGGTCACCGACCGCGTGCGCCCGGGCAATTGTTTTGCGCCCTTCCACTGGAACGATGTGTTTGGCGAACACCTGGCGATCAACGCGGTGACCAACGACGCGGTCGATCCGATTTCCCTGCAGCCCGAGTTCAAGTTCTGTGCCGTGGCCTTGGCCCGAGTCGAGTTGATCGATCATCAGTTTCTCGATAGGCCGGCCACCAATGACCGTTCCCCCTTAGCAGAGGACCTCGCCATGTCGCGCCTCGACGCCTTCGCCGATATTGCCGGCATCCGCAACGTGCCGGCCCCCTCATTGAGCGACAGCGAACGCACTTACCTCGCAGGTTTCCTCAGCGGCCTGCGCTCCGACGCCGGGCGCCAGGCAGCCGGTGTGCCGGTGATGCCAAGCCATGCGCCGCTGGCCAAGGACACCCGCCTGTGGCTGGACGGTTTGCTCGGCGGGCTGTTCAGCCGTGCAGAAGCCAGCGCCGTTACAGCACCGCCCTCCCCGGCCGTCACCCTGTTATGGGCCTCGCAGACCGGTAACGCCGAAGCCCTCGCCGAGCGATTCGCCAAGCGCTTGCGCGACGCGGGCATCAGCGTGGAGCTCAGCGCGATGGCGGATTTCCCGGCGAGCAAACTGGCGAGCACACAAAACCTCGCGCTGATCAGCAGCACCTTCGGCGACGGCGACCCGCCCGACAACGGCGAAGGCTTCTGGCACAGCCTCAGCACCGTCGAGATCCGCCTGGAGTCGCTGCGCTTTGCGGTGCTGGCCTTGGGTGATCCGAATTACGACCAGTTCTGCAAGCACGGCCAGCGACTCGACCAGCGCTTGCTGGAGTTGGGCGCCACCCGCCTGCTTGAACGCGTCGACTGCGACACCGAATTCGAAGAACGCGCCGATGCGTGGCTGGCCCGGTTCCAACAGACCCTCCACCCGGCAAAGCCCGTAGCCCCGGTAACGCCCGCCACACCGGCAGGCAAAACCAAACTGCATGGCTCACGACTGCTGCTCAACCGGCACCTGAACCCACAGAGCGCCCACAAGGAAACCCGCCAGTTCGCCCTGGACCTGACCGATTCCGGGCTGAGCTATGAAGCCGGTGATGCCCTGGGCGTCATGCCACGCAACTGCCCGGAACTGGTCAGCGAACTGCTCGACCTGACGCGTCTGGATCCGGCTGCCTGCGTGAACATCGACACCTTCGGCGATGTACCGCTGCACCAGGCGCTGACCCAGCGTTTCGAAATTGCCCGGCCCAGCAGCGACACCTTGGCCTTTATTGCCGAGCGCAGCACCAACCCAGGCCTCAAGCAACTGCTGAACCCTGAGCGCAAAGCCGAATTGCAAGGCTGGCTGTGGGGCCGACAACTGGTGGATGTGCTGCACGAATACCCCATCGATTGCTCGGCGGACGAACTGCTCGGCACCCTCAAGCGCCTGCAACCGCGTTTGTATTCAATCGCCTCCAGCGCCAAAGCCTACCCGCAGGAAGTGCACCTCACCGTGGCCGCCGTGCGCTATGGCAAGCGCAAGGGCGTGTCCTCGACCTTCCTCGCCGACCGCGCCGCAGACAGCGAGGTGCCGTTGTTCGTGCAGCCGTCCAAACACTTCCGCACACCGGCCAACGGCGACGTGCCGATGATCATGATCGGCCCCGGCACCGGTGTGGCGCCGTTCCGCGCGTTTTTGCAGGAACGTCGGTCCCAAGGGCATCAGGGCCGCAACTGGCTGTTCTTTGGCGAGCAACACGCGGCCAGCGACTTTTACTACCAGGACGAACTGCAAGGCATGCAGCACGACGGCTTGCTCACTCACCTGAGCCTGGCGTTCTCCCGCGACCAGGCGCAGAAGGTCTACGTGCAGGACCGCATCCACGAACACGGCGCCGAGCTGTGGCGCTGGCTGCAGGACGGCGCGCAGCTGTATATCTGCGGGGATGCCAGCCACATGGCCAAAGACGTCGACCAGGCTCTGCGCCAGGTCGCGCAAACCCACGGCAGGCTTGGTGTTGAGGGCGCCGTGGAGTACTGGCGCCAGTTGAGCGAACAGAAGCGCTATCTGCGTGATGTCTACTGATTGGATACAGAACAATAAGCACTTTGTATTGTGTACAAAAAACCCTAAAGATTTACCGGCATCGGGCCGAAACAGCGGTGATAGCAAATCGCCGCGCTCTTTTTCCGGAGCGAGACGGTTTGACCGCCCCCTACGCTGATGGTCGTCTCGATGAAAATAAAAAATAAGCTGGTGCTGGCTTTTGTCTCGGTCGCGTTTATCCCGGTAAGCCTGGTGGCGGTCATCTCCGTGATGAACACACGGACCCAGGCCGTTGACCAGTTTATTGATGGCAGCACCCGGGAAATCCGCCAGATCGATGGCAATATCCGCCAGTTCTTCGACGGTACGCAGCAGAACGTCGATCAAATGGCCATGGATCCTGTGTACTCCTCCGTGGAAACGCTGAAGAACTACCAGCCCGCCGACGCCGCCAGTCAGCCGATGCCAGCAGCGGCACAAGCGGTCATCGAGCGCTTTGCGCGCTTCGGCGCCACGCACCCGGCAGCCGCCATCCTCTCCATCGGCCTGGAAGACGGCACTTACGTCAAATGGCCGGATGATCCGCAACTGGCCAAGTACGACCCACGCGCGCGCCCTTGGTACAAGGCCGCCATGGCCAGCCCCGGCAAGACCGTGCGCACGCCGGCTTACTACTACGACAAAGACGACGTGGCGCTGGTCGGCACTGCCCGGGCATTGCTGGATAGCGCCGGCAAAGCCAAGGGCGTGTTCGTGGTCAGCGTGTCGCTGAAGAACCTCACCGAACTGGTCAAGAGCATCAAGCTCGGCGAAAGCGGTTACGTGATGCTGATCGAAGACGGCGTGGTGCTGGTCGACCCGCGCGACGCCGCCCACAGCTTCAAGCCGCTCAAGGACCTGGGTGCCGCCTACGCACACTTGGCCGAGACCCAAGGGTCTACCGAAGTGGAAATCAACGGCGTGCGCTACATGGCCAACGTGTGGACGTCCCCCGGCCTGGGCTGGCGCTATATCGGCCTGATTGAACACCGCGAAGTCATGGCCGAAGCCACACGCATGACCTACCTCACCGCCGTCATCGTCGGCGTGCTGGTGCTGATCTTCGGCGTGCTCGCGGCGGCGTTTTCCAAAGTAATCGTCAAGCCTATCGGCCAGGTCAGTACCGGTTTGCAGTCGATTGCCGAGGGTGAAGGCGACCTGCGCCACGAACTGCAGGTGCAGGGCAAGGATGAAACCGCCGAACTGGCCGGCTGGTTCAACAAGTTCCTCGCCGCCATCCGCCAATTGATCCAGCACATCGGCGCGGCGTCGGCCAATTTGCACAACGCGTCCAAGGTCAACAGTGAAGTGGCGCACAACATGAATGAAGCCGCCGGCCGTCAACGCGAGGCGGTGGAACTGGTGTCCACCGCGTTCAATGAAATGGTCGCCACCGCCAACGAAGTCGCGCGCTCCTGCAGCAGTGCGGCGGATTCGGCGGAGAACGGCCATCGCCGCGTGGCCGAGGGCAAGCAACAGATCGAAGTCACCACCGATAACGTCAATCGCCTGGGCCGCCGCTTGACCGAGTCGTCCGACGCCATGGTCGAACTCGAAGCCGGCAGTCGCAGCATCAACCAGATCATCGGCACCATCCGCGCGATTGCCGAACAGACCAACCTGCTGGCGCTCAATGCCGCCATCGAGGCCGCCCGTGCCGGTGACCAGGGTCGTGGCTTTGCCGTGGTCGCCGACGAAGTGCGCGCGTTGGCCAAGCGCACCTCCGACTCCACCGGCGAGATCGAGCACCTGCTCGGCACCCTGGAAAACAAGACCCAGGAAGTCACGCAAAAGATGGGCAGTTGCCTGGACCTGTCACGAGCCAGCGTGTCGTCCATCGAAAGCGCGCGTGACAGCTTTGAAGGCATCCAGTTGTCGGTCAACGAAATCCGCGACCAGAACCTGCAAATCTCCGCCGCCGCCGAGGAACAACACAGCGTGGCCGAGGAGATCAACCGGCATATCCAACAGATCTACGACGAAGCGCGACTGGTGGAAAGCCTGGCCAACTCGGCGCAGGACGACTCGGGGCGCTTGGCGAATCTGTCGGATGAGTTGAATGGCTTGGTGGGGCGCTTCAAGTCCTGATGATTGTCGCCATCTGGTAGGCATGGGTATCTACGCAACTTTTCAGCCCCTGACAAATCCCCCTGTGGCGAGCGGGCTTGGCGAATCGTCGCACCGCCCGCGTTGGGCTGCGAAGCAGCCCCAAAACCAGCCGCTACAGAGTGTCTGCTACAGCACGTTCTTCTTTACTGGGGCTGCTACGCAGTGCCTGCGGGTGAAGCCATCCAATCCAGAAAAGCTCGAAGCCGCGTGATGAAGTTTTCCATCGTGGCGCCAGGGTTCTTGGCCTCAAAGAGAAAGAACGCAATGTGAGTGACCCGCTGCGGATACCCCCGGACGAACATCGCCACATGCTCTTCAAGGGTGTGCGGCCATGTCGACGCCTCTTCCGAGCGCAGTACATGAGTGGACCTGATCAGCTTGCGTGAAGCCTCGCGCTGCAAGCGAAGCCGCTGCGTCTCGGTATCGGCGCACGCGATGCGCGTGAGGTAGGTGCTCAATACGATATGGAAATCGCCATTCACCGCCAGCGCGATGTCACGGGACGGCCGAAACCGTTCGAAATGCACTGACAGATCTTCGCCAGCAATGACTGGTATTCACGCTGCACGGGGGTGTCGGCGACGGTGAGGATAAAGCCGTCCGCGTCGAGGCCCGTAGAAGGGTTATTCATGCGCGATGCACCTCGATCACCAGCCCTTCCGCCTCACTCGGCACGCAGAAATGCCTTGTGATCAGATCAAACTCGGCGTCCGTCGCCGCAAAATCGTGGTCGCCCCGCGCATTGCGCGCATGCAGCCGGGCGCGGCAGGTGGCGTCGTCCCGTTCGAGGTAATGCAGCCGATGCGGCACCTCGGCGGCCTGCGCCAACCCCAGCAGCCATTCGCGATTGGCCAGGGTGTTGGCCGGAAAATCCAGCACCACGTTGACGCCGGATTCAAGCAGGTTGACCACCAGCGGCCCCAACACCCCGCGAATCCGCTGGGCACAGCGCAGGTAGTCGGCGATCGAGAGGATTTCACCGGGGTACAGTTGGGCGAGCCAGGTGTCTTCGCTGAGCAGGATGGCGGCGTGTTCGGCCACCAGGGTCTTGGCAAGCGTTGACTTGCCCGAGGCGATCTTGCCGCACAGCAGGTGCAGGGTTGGCATGGGGACGGCTCCTTATGTCAGGCCCTGAGCATGCCAGCTTTCAGACTGAGTCTTAATATTTCGACACGAATTATGCTGAACTATCTGACACGTAAGGCGTTCATTTCCTATGCGCAGCCCCGACCAGGGGCGTTGTACAACAAGGAGCCGCCTTACCATGACAACCCTTCCCGCCTACCGATACACGCCGGGGCCGCTGCATGCGACCTTGCTGGCCGGCACCGTGCCGCTGTTTCTGGGTGCCTTGCTCAGCGACATTGCCTACACCCAGACCTACCAGATTCAATGGGCCAACTTTGCGTCCTGGCTGATCGCCGGTGCTCTGGTGTTCTGTGGGCTCGCGTTTCTGTTTGCGCTGGTCAACCTGCTTCGCGCCGAGCGCAAGGCGGGGCAACCCACGCGGTATGTCCTGCTGCTGTTAGCCACCTGGGTATTAGGGCTGGTCAATGCCTTTCAACATGCCAAGGATGCCTACGCCTCAATGCCTGCCGGGCTGATCATGTCGGCCATCGTCTTGCTGCTGACACTGGCGGCCACCTGGACCGGCCTGCGCTCGGGAGGTGCCAAATGAAAACGTCCCACGCACTGAGCGTATTGAGCGCCGCGCTGTTGCTGAGCGCCTGCGGTGGCGAAGGTGACAAGACCCAGGCCCGCGGCCCCGACCCCAAGCTGCCGGAGCAGCAAAGCAGCCTGTTGCCGAGCATGAAGATCGCCGAGCCAACCCCCTGGGGCGATCAGAAACCCAAGGTGCCCGAAGGCTACAGCGTCACCGCCATCGCCACCGACCTGGCCATCCCGCGCCAGACCCTGGTGCTGCCCAACGGTGACATCCTGATCGCCGAAGGCCGTGGGGGCAGCGCGGCCAAGCTCAAGCCCAAGGATGTGATCGCCAGCGTGATCAAGGCCCAGGGCAACACCAAGGTCAAGGGCGGCAACCGCCTGACGCTGCTGCGCGATGCCGACGGTGACGGCACCTACGAGCTCAAGACCGTGTTCGCCGACAACCTCAACGCGCCCTACGGCCTGGCGTTTGCCGATGGCAAGCTCTACGTGGCCAACCAGGATGCGTTGGTGCGCTTCGATTACACCGACGGCCAGACCAAGGCCAGCGGCGCACCGGTCAAAGTCACCGACCTGCCGGCGCAGATCAACCATCACTGGACCAAATCCCTGGCGGTGAGTGCCGATGGGCGCCAGCTCTACGTGGGGATCGGTTCCAACAGCAACGTCACCGAACGTGGCATGGAAGTGGAAATCGACCGCGCCATGGTCTGGCAGATCGATGCAGCGACCGGCGCGCACAAACCTTACGCCACCGGCCTGCGCAACCCGACGGCGCTGACCATTCAACCCGACTCCGGGCAACTGTGGACGGTGGTCAACGAACGCGACGAACTCGGCCCCGACCTGGTGCCCGACTACCTGACGTCGGTGAAAGAAGGCGCGTTTTACGGCTGGCCCTACAGCTATTGGGGCCAGAACGTCGACCCACGTGCACAACCGCAGAACCCGGCCAAAGTCGCCGCCGCGATCAAGCCGGATTACAGCCTCGGTTCCCACGTGGCCGCACTGGGCGTGGACTTTTCCATCCCGGCCATGGGCGATACATTTGCCGACGGCGTATTCGTCGGCGAACACGGCAGTTGGAACCGCGACAACCCGGTGGGCTACAAGGTCATCTTCGTGCCGTTCAGCAATGGCAAGCCATCGGGCGAGCCGATTGATTTCGCCACCGGTTTTCGCGGTGACGACGGCAAGACCCGTGGGCGCCCGGTGGGTGTGACGGTGGACCCGAAAGGCGCGCTGATCATCGCCGATGACCTGGCCAATACCGTGTGGCGAGTGACGCGCAACCCATAGCGGCACATGACAGGGGCGGTGGCGCCCCTGTCAGCTTTCTCCCTGCAATTGGACCTCCAGCCAGTCGAGCAATGCCGTGATCTCGGCTCGACTGCCTCCTCCCTGCTGCCTATAGACCGAAATGGCCTCCGGCAAATGCACGCTCTCGGTACAGGGCCTGACCAGCGCCCCCGTTTCAATCAACTTGCTCGCGGTACGCCGCCAGCCCATGGCGACACCGTGCCCCTCCACCGCAGCCTGCAACATCAGCGGGTAACTGTCGAAGGTGGCTCCGCGCGTATCCCCGGCCACGGCCTGGTCGAACACCTGCAGCCAGCGGTCCCACTCCATCAAGTGCGGAGGGTGGGAGCTGTGGTGCAACAAGGTGCACGCCTGCAACCCGGCGAGCGATAGCGGTTTTTTTGTGCGCAGGTAGGCAGGGCTGCACACCGGGAACACTTCGTCAGCCGCGGTGAACATCAGCGGATGGGCGCCACTCGCACGCCCGGTACTTTGCAAGGCCACGTCGAAATGCTGGGTGAACTCCGTCAGGGGACGGGTGGAGGTCACCACCTGGATTTCGATATGCGGGTATTGCTGGTGGAACGTCGACAGGCGCGGCATCAGCCAATAGAACGCTTCGCATAATTGGCACAGCAGCACCACGCGATGACTGTGCGGTGACACCCGCAGGCTGGCGGCACTTTCACTGATGCTGCGCAGCGCTTCGCCGACCACCTTGCCCAGTTCCCGCCCCTCTTGGGTCAGGAACACCGCTCGGTTGCGCCGACTAAACAGCTTCACGCCCAGGTTGTCTTCCAGCCCGCGAATCTGGCGGCTGATGGCGGCCTGGGTGAGGTGCAGCTCATCGGCAGCCTTGGAGAAACTGCCCAGGCGTGCCGCCGCTTCAAACGGCAATAGGCTGGCCAGGGGCGGTAGGGTCTTGCCGAGTGTATTCATAATCTGAGGTTATACATCCAGGGCCGAGAACTCGTTTGTAGCACACCCGCATGACTGGGCACCATGGATCCATTACCTCAATGGATGCCCCCAGATGAACGCTGCACAGACCTCCATTGCCGTCGGCGTGCTGCTCGCGGTTGTTGCGACATTGGGCTGGGCGCTGAACTTCATCGCGCCCTACGTCACCGCTGGCTACAGCCTCTATGACCTGATGGCCGTGCGGTTCCTGATCGCAGGCGTGATGGGCCTCATGGGTGTGCTGCTATGCCGGGCTCAACTGCGATTGCTCAGGCCCGGCCAACGATACCTCGCCGCCGCCCTCGGGGCATTGGGTTGCCTGGGCTACGGCGTGTGCATCGCCGCAGGCGTGATGTTCGGCGGGCCGGTCATGACCCCGGCGTTTATCGGCACGGTGCCGGTGTTGTTGGCCCTGGTGGGCAACGCCAGCACCAGCACCGTCCCGTGGCGCCGTCTGGCAGCCCCCTTGTCATGCCTGGCGTTGGGCCTCTTGCTGTCGAACCTCAGCAGCTTCCATCAACCTTCATTGGATACAAACGCCTGGTGGGCAGGGCTGTTTTTTTCCCTGAGTGCGGTTGCCATCTGGTTGTGGTTCAGCGTGATCAACCAAAGGCAATTGACGCACCTGGCGGCACCCGCAACCGGCCTCTGGACTGCGCTGATGATGGTGGGCACCGGTGTCGCCACGCTGTGCCTGCTGCCGTTCATACAGGTACTCGGCGTGTTCAAGCTGCCAACGCGCGGCTTCGGCCTTTCCCAAGCAGGCCCGCTCTATGCCTGGAGCCTGATCATCGCGGTGATGTCGACCCTCATCGGCGCATGGGCCTGGAACGCCGCGACCCGACGCCTGCCAATGGTGCTCAGCGGCCAATTGATCGCCCTCGAATCACTCTTCGCCACCCTGCTCGGCCTGTGGTTCCACGGGCGCTGGCCCACACTCATGGAAGCCGCGGGCCTGGGCGCGGTGCTGATCGGCGTGGTCATGGCGATTCGGATCATATTGACGAGCCCACAGGCGACGGCCAAACCAGGGATGACCATGACCGGCGATCATAGCCGTTGACATGTTTGCCTGAAGCAACAATATAATTGACTCAGGCAACCATTCGAGTATCCGCCATGTCCACTCCCCTGCTTGTGGAACGCGCCGGCATCGTGCGCGGCTTCAATCGCTTCTACACCCACCAGATCGGCGTGCTGCAGGAACACCTCTTGCACAGCGACTATTCCCTGACTGAAATTCGCGTGATGTACGAGCTGTCGTCCCGTGGCGACCTCACCAGCGCCGACCTGTGCCAGATGCTCAGCCTCGACGCGGGTTACCTGAGCCGCCTGACCAGTGGTTTCGAGAAAAACGGCCTGATCCAGAAAGTCCGCTCCGCCACCGACGCGCGCGCGGTGCAATTGCACCTCACCGATCTCGGCCGCGCGGTCCTGGCGCCCCTGGAACAGCAGACCCAGGATGAAGTCATCGCCCTGCTCGATGGCCTGCCCGAGCCCCAACAACAGCAACTGACCGACGCCATGCAACGCATCCAGGGGCTGCTGCAAGGCAGCGCGTCGAGCTACCTGTTGCGCGATCCACGACCTGGAGATATGGGACTGGTGGTGCAGCGACAATCCGCGCTGTACGCCCGCGAATACCAATGGAACTGGGAGTTTGAAGCGCTGGTGGCGGAGATCGTCGCCAAGTACCTGCGCGAGTTCGACCCGGCGCGGGAGCGCTGCTGGATCGCGGAGAAGGATGGCGAGGTGGTCGGCTCGGTGTTCGTTGTGCGCCATGACGATACAACCGCCAAGTTGCGCATGCTCTACGTGGATGCGAGTGCGCGGGGCCAGGGCATCGGCCAGCGCCTGGTGGACGAATGCCTGCGCTTTGCCCGCGATGCCGGTTACACCCGCATGATGCTGTGGACCATGAGCGCCTTGACCGATGCGCGCAAGCTCTATCAAAAGGCCGGTTTCGAGTTGGTGGAAGAGGAGCCGACCTTGAGTTTCGGCAAGCAATTGGTCAGCCAGACCTGGGCGCGCGCGTTGTAGAAAAGGCGCTTGAAGGAATGGGTATCGACACAACTTTATAGGTGATTCGAAAAACCTGTGGCGAGCGGGCTTGCCCCGCGTTGGGCTGCGCAGCAGCCCCAAAACCAGGCGCTGCGGTTTACCTGACAGAACACAGTGATCCTGATTGGGGCTGCTGCGCAGCCCAACGCGGGACAAGCCCGCTCGCCACAGAGGTAGTGGGTCTGGGTTACAGGTCAGTGATTTCCTTATGGCGCGGCACCAGCGTCTTCATCACGCTCCAGGCCACCAGGTACGCCAGCGCACAGATCGCGAACATGATCATGTAGCCGGTGTGGATGTCATTGATGGACTTGTAATAGTCGAACACCCAGCCGCCGATCTTGGTCATCACCACACCGCCGATACCGCCGGCCATGCCGCCAATGCCGACCACCGAGGCCACGGTTTTCTGCGGGAACATGTCCGACACGGTGGTGAAGATGTTGCACGACCACGCCTGGTGAGCCGAAGCACCCACGCCGATCAGCAATACCGGCACCCAGAAGCTGATGTAGCCCAACGGCTGCGCCAGCAACACCACCAACGGGAACAGCGCGATCACCAGCATGGCTTTCATGCGGCCGTCGTAAGGTGCGTCGCCACGGGCCATGAAGTAGCTGGGGAACCAGCCGCCGCCGATGCTGCCGACCATGGTCATGCTGTACAGCACGGCCAACGGCATGACGATATCGGCGCCTTTCATGCCGTATTGCGCCGACAGGTAGGTGGGCAGCCAGAACAGGAAGAACCACCACACGCCGTCGGTCATGAACTTGCCGAAGGCAAACGCCCAGGTCTGGCGGTAGGTGAGCAATTTGAACCACGAGACTTTCTTCGCCGCCGCACCCGCTGGGGCCGCAGTCAACGGCTGCACGCTCTGGTCGCTGCGGATATAGGCCAGCTCTTCGGCCGACAAGCGTTTTTGCTGCTCCGGCTTCTCATACACCGCCGCCCATACCGCCACCCACACAAAGCCCAGCATGCCGATGACCATAAAGGCCGCTTCCCAGCCCCACATCCCGGCGATCAGCGGCACACAGATTGGCGCCAGGATCGCACCGACGTTGGCGCCGGAGTTGAAGATCCCGGTGGCCAGCGAGCGTTCTTTCTTGGGGAAATATTCGGCGGTGGCCTTGATCGCAATCGGGAAATTACCCGCCTCGCCAATCGCCAGCACCGCACGGGACAACATGAAGCCGGCGATGGATACCGGAATCACCGCCAGGCCGATCGCACCGCTGATTGCTGCGATGCCCTCGCCCATCGGTACCGAGAACGCATGCATGATGGCGCCGGTGGACCAGATCGCAATCGCGATCACATAGGCCGCCTTGGTGCCGATCTTGTCGACGAACCGACCGGCGAACAGCATGGAGATCGCATACACAAACTGGAACACCGCCGCGATATTGGCGTAATCGGTGTTGCTCCAGCCAAATTGCGTCGACAACTGCGGCGCGAGCAGGCTGAGCACCTGACGGTCGAGGTAGTTGACGGTGGTCGCGAAAAACAACATCGCGCAGATGGTCCAGCGATAGTTGCCTACCGCCTGGCCAACACGCTGGGCGTGGATGGGCTCGATCAAGTTCATGGCATCACTTTTTATTTTTGTTAGGTAGGACATATGTAACGTCATATGTCGTCGTACAACTGTGGCTTTTATATCGGGCTACCTACCCGCTGTCAATCTGAAAGATTGCGGCTTTTGTGGGCTATCACATGGCTGTGAAAACTGTCAGGTGCGGCTAGGTTGTAGGACGACAAACACGCATGACAAGGCTCGGGGCTTTACCAGGCACATCGTCGAGCACACCGAACGGCTGCATGCCGACCTTCTCCAGCACGCGGATCGACGCCGCGTGGTCGGGCCGTACCAGGCCGAAGACTTCCGGTAAACCGAGGGTGTCAAACGCCAGCGCGAGGGCATCGCGTGCCAATTCAGTGGCGTAGCCCTGCCCCCAGGCCTCCACGGCAAAGCGGTAACCCAGGTTGATGCGCGGTTGCGTGAGGTAGTTGAGCGGCGCAATACCGCCGAAGCCGATGATGGAGTCCGGGGCTTGCTGATGGGCAATCGCCCACCAGCCATAGCCGTGGGTGACCCACTGTGCGATCCACTGGTCGAGCAGGCGTTGGGCAGCGGACAGACTGGGCATGGGGCCCGATGGATTGAAGAGGTTGGTCTGCGGGTCGCCGAAGATCGCGAACAATCGCTGCACGTCACCGGGTTGTGGTTGACGGTAGACAAGACGGGCGGCAGTGGCGGGCATCGGGATAAGTCCTCTTTAAACGTGTGGCGAGCGGGCTTGCCCCGCGTTGGGCCGCAAAGCGGCCCCAAAACCAAACACCGCATTTCTGTCTGAAGGAAAGCGGAGGCTCTATTGGGGCTGCTTCGCGGCCCAACGCGGGGCAAGCCCGCTCGCCACAAGAAGCCCGTTTGCCACGGGGTAGGTGCTCCGATTGCAGGCAAATTGCGCCCCAGGCAAAAAAACGTAAATAGCGGTGAATTATTTCGTGTCCGCTTGTATCTGAACTGACAGAGCGGTGCTATTGCAACGATGGCACCTCCCCTGTTCTGTTTTAGAGTGGTTCGCATGAAATTACGTAAGAAAAGCGTCAAACCCATCGGTTTGAAAGACATCACCATCGTCGACGACGCCAAGATGCGCAAGGCGATCACCGCCGCCGCACTGGGTAACGCCATGGAATGGTTCGACTTCGGCGTCTACGGGTTTGTCGCCTACGTCTTGGGCAAGGTGTTTTTCCCCGGTGCCTCCCCCAGCGTACAAATGATCGCCGCACTGGCGACCTTCTCCGTGCCGTTCCTGATTCGGCCCCTGGGCGGTCTGTTCTTCGGCGCCCTGGGGGATAAATACGGACGCCAGAAAGTCCTCGCAGCGACCATTGTGATCATGTCGCTGAGCACCTTCGCCATCGGCCTGATTCCTGGGTATGCCTCCATCGGCATCTGGGCACCGATCCTGTTGCTGCTGTGCAAAATGGCCCAGGGTTTCTCGGTGGGCGGTGAATACACCGGCGCCTCGATTTTCGTCGCCGAATACGCGCCGGACCGCAAGCGCGGCTTCCTTGGCAGCTGGCTGGACTTCGGCTCCATCGCCGGTTTTGTGCTGGGTGCCGGTGTAGTGGTGCTGATCTCCACGGTGCTCGGCGAGGCCGACTTCGAGGCCTGGGGCTGGCGCCTGCCGTTCTTCCTCGCCCTGCCCCTGGGCATGATCGGCCTGTACCTGCGCCACGCACTGGAAGAAACCCCGGCGTTCCAACAGCATGTCGACAAGCTCGAACAAGGCGACCGCGAAGGCCTGACCCACGGCCCCAAAGTATCCTTCAAGGAAATCGCCACCAAGCATTGGCGCAGCCTGCTGACCTGCATCGGCATTGTCGCGGCCACCAACGTGACGTACTACATGCTGCTCACGTACATGCCAAGCTACCTGTCCCATAACCTGCATTACCCTGAAAACAGCGGCGTGCTGATCATCATCGCGATCATGGTCGGCATGCTGTTCGTGCAGCCGTTCATTGGTTTTGTCAGCGACAAGATCGGCCGCAAGCCCTTCATCATCGCCGGCAGTATCGGTCTGCTGTTCCTGTCCATCCCCGCATTCATGCTGATTACCAGCGGCAAGACCGGCCTGATCTTCGGCGGCCTGTTGATCCTGGCAGTGGTGCTGAACTTCTTTATCGGCGTGATGGCTTCGACGTTGCCCGCGATGTTCCCCACCCACCTGCGCTACAGCGCGCTGGCCAGTGCCTTCAACGTCTCGGTGTTGATTGCCGGTGTCACCCCCACTGCTGTGGCCTGGCTGGTGGAGAGCACCAACGACCTGTACATGCCCGCCTACTACCTGATGGTATTTGCCGTGATCGGCCTGATCACCGGCCTGACCATGAAGGAAACCGCCAACAAACCCCTGCGCGGCGCCGCGCCGGCGGCTTCCGATATGGAAGAAGCCAAGGAACTGCTGCAGGAACATCACGACAATATCGAGCAGAAAATCGAAGACATCGACGCCGAGATTGCCGAGTTGGAAGCCAAGCGCCAGAATCTGGTCCAGCAGCATCCGCGTATCAATTAAGACCTGACCAAGCGTGGCGGCAAGGTCCGCCACGCCACTGGAGTGTTCAACCATGCTTGCAAGCTTCACCGATACACACTCGTTACTCAGCGCCGACGAACGCGCTGCCATCGCCGAAATCGAAGCCACCACCAGCATTCTGCAATTGGTCACCCGCCTGACCGGCATGCGCTTTGCCGGCATCGCCAAGTTCACCGACCTGGAATGGATCGTCTGCTCGGTGCACGACACCGCCGACATGGGCATTCACGTCGACGACGTGCTCGACCTGGAAACCACCCTCTGCAGCGAGTTCTGCATCAACCCGCAGACCCTGTTCATCCCGCAGGTCAGCGCCAATGGTCGTTTAGCCACCCGCCCGGTGGTCAAGCAATACGCCATCGAGAGCTACGCCGGCGCGCCGATCTTCCTGCCGGATGGTCGCCTGTTCGGCGCGCTGTGTGCGCTGGATTCCCGGGCGATGCTGTTTGACGACCCCAACCTGCCGGAAACCCTCAGCCTGTTTGCGCGGCTGATCGGCTGCATTTTCTACGCTAACTTGACGACAACGGATCAGTGACCAGCGCTTTGCCGCGCAGCATGGCCATATCGCGCTTGGGCGGCACACCAAACAGCCGGCTGTATTCGCGACTGAACTGCGACGGGCTTTCATAGCCGACCTTGAACGCCGCGCTGGACACGTCCCGATGCTCGTTCAACATCAAACGCCGCGCCTCGTTGAGGCGCAGCCATTTCTGATACTGCAACGGGCTCATCGCCGTCAGCTGGCGAAAGTGATGGTGAAAGGTCGCCGCGCTCATCTGCACGCGCGCGGCCAACTCCTCTACGCGGAGCGGCACGTCGTAATTGAGCTTGAGCCAGTCGATCGCCCGCGCAATCCGATAACCCTGCCCGTCCACAGAACAGATCTGGCGCAGTCGGCCGGCCTGGTCGCTCTGCAATAGTCGGAAGTGAATCTCACGCTGGATCAAGGGCGCGAGCACCGCTATCGATTCGGGCTCATCAAGCAATTCAACCAGGCGCGCAAAGGATGCGAGCATGGCGCCGGTCACGCCCCCAATCCCCACGCCTTTCA
Organism: Pseudomonas sp. SH10-3B; assembly: GCF_019891415.1. NCBI lineage: Bacteria > Pseudomonadati > Pseudomonadota > Gammaproteobacteria > Pseudomonadales > Pseudomonadaceae > Pseudomonas > Pseudomonas sp. SH10-3B. Next base: position 27,165 of record NZ_JAFLXD010000024.1, read on the forward strand.
TCACCGCCCGCTCCCGCGTTGGCGGCAACTCCCCCTGGGCGATCAGCTCGGCGAGGATGCGCAGGTCGAGCTTGAAGGTCAGGCCCAGGCACGGGCGGGTCGGGCTGGCAACCAGCACTTCGGAGTTGGCCGGTATATCCAGCGACGTGACCAAAAATCGCGCCGTGTCATACGGGTACCCTTCGCCGCCGACCCACAGCCGCTTCTCGCCCTGGGCAACCAGCACGATGCTCGGCTCGACCATGCACACCACGGGCGTCGCGGGCTGCTCACGCCGATAAAAGCCCAGGCCGGGGATGGGCATGGGGTAGTCGCCGGGTACGCCGACCCTTGAGCCGATGGCGTGGACCAGCACGTCCAGGGGCGTTTGGTTGATCTTCATAAAGAGCCCTTTTCTCTGATCGTTGGACTTTACCCCGACCGGCCCGCTTGCGTCCCCGGCAACCCGCCAGACTCAGAGGATCAGGCAAGTAATCCACTGGAACGCACTACAGAACCGTGGGCCACGTCGGGAAAATGTGCCGACCCCCTTCTCAAGGATCCACCCATGAAAAGCCTCTTGCTCACCCTGAGTCTGCTGGTGATTTCGTTCTCTTCTCTGGGAGCCGACATGTCCAACGGTGCAAACAACTTCTACACAAGCGACAAGGTGACCGTCGAAAAAGTCACCTTCAACAATCAATACGGCATGCCGGTGGCGGGCAACCTGTTCGTGCCCAAACAGCTCGCCCCGGCCTCGAAAAATGCCGCGCTGATCGTCGGCCACCCGATGGGCGCCGTCAAAGAACAGAGCGCCAACCTCTACGCCACCAAAATGGCCGAACAGGGCTTTGTCACCCTCTCGCTGGACCTGTCGTTCTGGGGCGAAAGCGCAGGCACACCACGCAATGCGGTGCTGCCCGACCTCTACGCCGAAGACTTCAGCGCCGCCGTGGACTTCCTCGGCACCCGGCCACTGGTCGACCGTGAGCGCATCGGCGTGATCGGCATCTGCGGCAGCGGCAGCTTTGCCATTGCGGCGGCAAAGATCGACCCTCGCCTCAAGGCCATTGCCACGGTCAGCATGTACGACATGGGCGCCGCCAACCGCAACGGCCTCAAGCACGGCATGACAGCGGAACAACGCCGGCAGGTGCTGGTGCAGGCGGCCAACCAGCGTTACGTGGAATTCCAGGGCGGCGAGACCCTCTACACCAGCGGCACGCCGCTCAAGCGGACCGGCAACCCGATTGGCGATGAGTTTTTCGATTTCTACCGCACACCGCGCGGCGAAGTCACACCGGCCGGCGCGTCGCCGCAGACCACCACCATGCCGACGCTGACCAGCAACGTGAAGTTCATGAACTTCTACCCGTTCAACGACATCGAGACGATTTCGCCTCGCCCGCTGTTGCTGATTGCCGGTGCCGATGCGCACTCCCTTGAGTTCAGCGAAGACGCCTACAACCGTGCCGCAGAGCCCAAGGAGCTGGTGATCATCCCGAATGCCGGCCATGTGGACCTCTACGACCGGGTCAATCTGATCCCCTTCGCCAAGCTCACCAGCTTCTTCAACAGTCACTTGAAGTGATCTCGATAGACCCTCATGCGCCAGGCCGGGGCATACTGAACGCCCAGCAGATAGCGTTGGGGTGCAAAGCGCCCCTGATGAAGACGAATGCCGTGTATCAGACACTTCTCTGCGTCTGGTTTTGGGGCTGCTACGCAGCCCAACGCGGGACAAGCCCGCTCGCCACAGGAAGCAGATGCAGGAGTGGAGCGGGTACGGCGACAGCGTTCCGGTGAAGCCGTGCTCCAGCGCGAATAACGCCCCCTGACAACCTAATTATTCGGCCCAGACAGCCGATACCCAGGCATATCCCTTACTTGCAGCGACGTCCTGCGGGAAATATGCCGAACTCTCTCGCCCCCATTGTGCGCAAGCTCTCCAATCGCACCAGCCTGTCGCTGGCACGTACATCGCTGTTCAATTTCGCGGCCTTGCTGGCCCTGGTCTTTGCCGCCGCCGCCTACTCCCTGGTTTACCTCGCGCACGAACTGGACCATTCGGAACAGGAGGAAAGCGCGTTTTATACCCGCAAAGCCGTGCAGTCCCTGGAAAAATCCCTGCGGGTGACCGTCAAGGACTACGCCTTCTGGAGCGATGCCTACAAGCACCTGCACATGAAGGTGGACACCGATTGGGCCTACGCGCGCGGCAATGTCGGGGCCACGTTGTATCAGGACTTCGGTTTTCAAGGCCTGTTTGTGGTCAACAACGACAATCGCACGGTTTACTCGGTGATCAAGGGCGAGCTGCAAAACATCGAACTCTCGCAGTGGCTCGACCAACCCCTGACCGAGATCATCGAGCAGGCGCGCGCAGGGGCTGAAAACGAAACACCGGTCACGGCCTTCATCAACGTACACGGCAGTCCCGCGCTGGTGGCCGCCGCCGCGATCACGCCAGGCACCGACCCCACGGTCGAGCCCGATGGCCGGCCAGCCTCGGTATTGATCTTCGTCGACGTCCTCAACAGCGCCAAACTGACGGCAATCGGCGATGAGTTCGGCGTGGGCAAGCTGCACGTCGCCACACCCGACGATATCGGCAATACCCTGGTTTTCCCCCTGGGCGATAACGGCGCCGCCGGCAGCCTGCACTGGGAACCTGCGCGACCCGGCCTGCGCTTGATGGGCGTAGGCCTGCCGCTGCTGGGGCTGGCCGCGCTGCTGGTGTGCCTGATGACCTGGGTGATTCTGCGCCGCGCCACTGCCGCCGCCCTCGCCCTGGATGCCAGCCACGCCTCACTGCTGGACAGCCAGAACGCCCTGGCGACCAGCGAAGCACGCTTTCGCGATGTGGTGGAGGCGAGTTCCGACTGGGTCTGGGAAATCGATGCCGGCTGGCGTTTTACCTACCTGTCGGAACGTTTCGAAAGCGTCACCGGCCTGGCCCGGCAAGCCTGGCTCGGCGCCGCGATGAGCGACCTGCTGGACACCGAAGCCGACCTGCTGTCGCAATGGTTGAGCACCCCGGGTCGGCGCGTGGACGTCAGTGTGCAGTGCCGCTATATCGATGCCCAGGGACAGGAGCGCACCACCCGGCTGTCGGCGCGGGAAATGCCCTGCGGCGGGTTTCGCGGCACGGCCACCGACGTGACCGAAGAAGTCGAATCCCGTCGGCGCATCGAATACCTGTCCGAACACGACGCCCTCACCGGGTTGCCCAATCGCACACGCCTGCAAGCCTTCCTGGACGGCAAACTGAAGACCCTGCCCAGCGCCGAACAACCGCTGGTGATGCTCAGCCTCGACCTGGACCGGTTCAAGCCGGTCAATGACCTGCTCGGCCACGCCGCCGGTGATCGGGTGCTCAATGAAGTATCCGCCCGCCTGGCCGCCTGCGTGCGCCACGGTGACCTGGTGGCCCGCGTCGGCGGCGATGAGTTTGTGTTGATCCTCAGCGAAGCCGGGACCCAGGACGAAGTCGAAAGCCTGTGCAGGCGCTTGATCGGGTCCATCGAGCAGGCGATCAAAATTGACGAACAAGAGGTGTTTATCAGCGCCAGTATCGGCATTGCCATGGCACCCAACGACGCCAGCGATGCCACCGAACTGCTGCGCTATGCCGATATTGCGCTGTATGAGGCCAAGGCTGCCGGGCGCAATACCTGGCGCTTTTACTCCGGGGAAATGAATACGCGGATCATCGAGCGGCGGCGCCTGGAGAGCGATCTGCGCTTTGCGATCAAGCACGCCGAACTGCGCCTGCACTTCCAACCGCGCTATCGCATTGCCGATGGACAGATGGTGGGGGCCGAAGCCCTGGTGCGCTGGCAGCATCCGGTGCGCGGCCTGATCGCGCCGGACACCTTTATTCCGATTGCCGAAGAGTCGGGGCTGATCCTGTCGCTGAGCGACTGGGTGCTCGAAACCGCGTGTGCCTGTGCGGCCCAGTGGCCGGACACGCTGTTCGTCTCGGTGAACCTGTCACCCACCGAGTTCAAGCGCGGCAACCTGGTGGAGCGCGTGCGTTACGCCCTGGACGCCTACGGCATCGACCCTGCGCGCCTGGAGCTGGAAATAACCGAAAGCGTCATGCTAGAGGACGCCGTCGGCGCACTTGAGGTGATGCGCACGCTCAAGCAACTGGGCATCCGCATTGCCATGGATGACTTCGGCACCGGCTATTCGTCCCTGAGCTACCTGCGTGCGTTCCCGTTCGACGGGTTGAAAATCGACCGCAGTTTCCTGACCCGGCTGGAGGAAAGTGCCGACGACAAGGCGATCATCCAAGCCATCGTCGGCCTGGGCCGCGCCCTGGCGCTGACGGTGACCGCCGAGGGCATTGAAACCGCCGAACACCTAGCCCTGCTCAAGGCGGTGGACTGTGAAGAGGGCCAAGGCTACTTCCTCAGCCGGCCGTTGGACCTCAACACCTTTAATGGCCTGCTGGACGCGTATAGCGACGGCGTCAGCGGAAAAAATGACTCGGCGTCTTGCCAAACTGTTTCTTGAACATGCTGGTAAAGGCGCTTGGGCTTTCGTAGCCCAGCTCCAGGGCCACGTCGATAATCTTCTGCCCCACCGCAATGCGCTCCAGCGCCAGCAGCAGCCGCGCCTGCTGGCGCCATTGGCCGAAGGTCATGCCGGTGTCCTTGCGGAACAGGCGCTGGATGGTTTTCTGGTCGAGGGCCAGGCGCTCGCTCCAATCCGCCACGGTGGAGGCATCGCCCGGGTCATCCTGCCACGCCAGGCAGATCTGGTTGATTCGCGGGTCGGCCGGCTGCGGCAGCGACAGCGGCAAGGCTGGCAACAGCGCGAGTTCGTCGAGGATCAAGTGCATGATGCGCGCATCCCGTGAGTCTTCGGCATACGGTGGTTTCAGACTCACCGAGGCCTTGATCAGCTCGCTCAGCAGCGGCGAAATACTCACCGCCTTGGTCTCGGTCGGCAGGTTGGGGAAACTGTCGGGGCGCACAAACACGCTGCGCATCTTCAACGCGCCCACACAGCGCAGCGAGTGCACCTGCCCGCAGGGCATCCAGAAGCCGCGATTGGGCGGCACCGTCCATTGGTTGTGCGCCGAATGCACCACCATCACGCCTTCGGTGGCGTAGAGTAATTGGTGCTTCTCGTGGCTGTGATCGGGGATCACCCAATTTTCTGGATAATCGGTGGCCGAACTGATGACGGCCAAGGCGCCCTCATCGATCTCCTGCAGAAATTTATCCAGTGATTTGATCATTTCGCCCTTTTTACGATGGTTGCCTCCCGAATTACGCGAGACAGGCATTCTTGGCGAATCTAGCATAAGCTCTGAAACAAATTGAAATGGGCAGCGAGCTTAAGTACTCGCTGCCCCAGTTCGCTGCCTTGTATGGAATGCCTGCATGTCGACCTTGACCGCATCACCTGCCGCCACATCGAGTCCGCCTCAAGTAAGCCCGTTAGTCATGCGTATCCTCGGCGCCTGCGCCCTGGCGCACCTGATCAATGACCTGATCCAGGCCGTATTGCCGTCGATCTACCCGATGCTCAAAGCCAATTATGGGCTGAGCTTTACCCAGGTCGGCCTGATCACCCTGACCTTCCAACTGACCGCCTCGCTGCTGCAACCCTGGATCGGCTACCACACCGACCGGCATCCCAAGCCGTGGCTGCTGCCGGCAGGCATGGTCTGCACCCTGGTGGGCATCCTGATGCTGGCGTTTGTCGGCAGCTTCCCGGCGATCCTGCTGGCGGCAGCCCTAGTGGGCGTCGGCTCATCGACCTTCCACCCGGAAACCTCGCGCGTCGCGCGCCTGGCCTCCGGCGGGCGCTATGGCCTGGCGCAATCGACCTTCCAGGTCGGCGGCAACACCGGCAGCGCGTTGGGGCCGTTGCTTGCGGCGGCGATCATCATTCCCTACGGCCAGGGCAACATCGCCTGGTTCGGGCTGTTTGCCGTGTTCGCGATCCTGGTGCTGTACGGCTTGAGCCGCTGGTACCGCAACCACCTCAACCTGTTCAAGCTCAAGCAAGGCGGCAAAGCCACCCACGGCTTGTCCAAAGGCCGCGTGACGTTTGCCCTGGTGGTGCTGGCGGTGCTGGTGTTCTCCAAGTACTTCTACATGACCAGCCTGACCAGCTACTTCACGTTCTACCTGATTGAAAAATTCCACCTGTCGGTATCGAGTTCGCAGATGTACCTGTTCCTGTTCCTCGGTGCGGTGGCCGTGGGCACCTTCGCGGGCGGACCGATCGGCGACAAGATCGGGCGCAAGAAGGTCATCTGGTTCTCGATCCTCGGCGCCGCGCCGTTCACCCTGGCCCTGCCCTACGTCGACCTGTTCTGGACGGCCGTGCTCAGCGTGGTGATCGGTTTTATCCTCGCCTCGGCGTTCTCGGCCATCGTGGTGTTCGCCCAGGAACTGGTGCCCGGCAACGTCGGCATGATCGCCGGGATATTCTTCGGCCTGATGTTCGGTTTCAGCGGTATCGGTGCGGCATTGCTCGGCCTGCTCGCCGACAGCCACGGCATCGAGTACGTCTACACACTGTGCTCATTCCTGCCGCTGGTGGGCATCCTGACGATACTGCTGCCGTCGACCAAAGGCGTCTAGACCGCCGATCATCGGATGGCTGTGTGCCATTATCCTTTGTGCTCTGAAAAACCTGCGTGTGCGCTTACAATCCCGGTCTAAACGCACACCCAGGCAGACCCGGCACGAAATGACGCTCGACCCTCCCACGATTTTGGCACTTACCGTTGCCCTGGCCGCCGCTGCCGCCCTGTACCTGGCCATCGAATGGCGCAGCGTACGCGAACCTTCGCTGCTGTTCTGGAGCGCCGGTTTCGCCATCATCACCGTCGGCTCCACCCTGGCCTTGCTGCGCATCAATGGCTACTTGCTCATCGGCATCTGGTTTGCCAACGGCTTGCTGATAGGTGCGCACTGCCTGTTTCTGCTCGGAGTCGCGCGCTTTACCCAGGTGCGGCTGTCACCGCTGTGGTGGCTGATGCTGGGAGTCTGGCTGGGCATGCTGATGCTTCCGACCGACCTGCCATGGTCCAAAGCCATGTTGGGCGTGCAGTCGTTGCTGGTGGCACTGCCGACCTTGCGCGCCAGTTTCCTGCTGCGACCCCATGGCAAATCGCTGAGCATCGGCGCGGTGCAACTGCGTTATGTGCTGCTGGTCCACGGGATTTTCTACCTGACCAAGGCACTGTCGGTGGTGATCCCCGGCACCTTGATCGACCTCGCCGCGTTCAAGGGCGAAATCATCCAGGTGTCCCTGGTGGAAGGCGCCATGGCGATCATGCTGATTGCGCTGTCGATGACCGGCTCCGAACGCTACCGCCGCGAACAGCAGATCGCCCGCCTCGCTGCCCGCGACCCGCTCACCGCCCTCTACAACCGCCGCGCCCTGGACCTGCGCGCGCCGCGCCTGCTGGCACAGGTGTCGGCGCAACAACCAGGCGCCCTGCTGCTGATCGACATCGACAACTTCAAGTCGGTCAACGACCTCCACGGCCATACCGCCGGCGACCGCGTGCTGATCGCCTTGAGCGAGATGATTCGCGCCGTCGTGCCCCGAGGCGCGCTGGCTGCGCGTTTGGGCGGTGATGAGTTTGTGATCCTGCTCAATCCGGCCTCGACCGAGCAGATCGTCGAACTGGGCAGCAGCCTGCGCGAGCAGTTTCAGCAACTGGCCGCGCAAACCTTCGCCACGCCCGCGCCCGTGACCCTGAGCATCGGCGCCACCCTGTTCGACCAGCCGCCGGCCAGCCTGGCGGCGTTGATCGAACTGGGCGATACCACGCTGTATGAGTCCAAGCGTGGCGGACGGGATAGCATTCGGTTGGTGGATCGGACGGGGTCTGGTTCCTACAGCGAAAGGTCGTAATTGACCGCCACACTGCGCCCCGTCCTCACCGACTCCAACGCACAATCCGCCAGATGCAGTGCATACAACCCATCGCGCACGCTGGTGGGCAGTGCCTGGCCGTTGTTCAGCGCATCGATAAACTGGGTCAGCTCATTGCGATAGGCATCCGCGTAACGCTCCAGAAAGAAGTGCTGCAACGGTTCCAGCGCTTCGGTGTGGTCGGCGCTCCAGTGGCGCAGGGTGCTGGGGCGATGGTTGTCGGTGAGCAGCACACCCAGCGCGCCGGACACCTCCACCCGCTGGTCGTAGCCGTACACCGCCTGGCGGCAGCAGTTGATATGGCATTGCTTGCCGGAGGCGGTGCGCAGCAGGACCATCACACTGTCGTAGTCGTCGATCTGTTCCAGGCTCGGGTCCACCAGGCGGCTGGCGATGGCGCTGACGTCCACCGGTTCCTCGCCGAGCAGGTGGCGGGCGGTGTCGAAGTCGTGGATGGTCATGTCGCGCAGGATGCCGCCGGAGTGTTCCAGGTAGTCGCGCGGGGCCAGGCCTGGGTCGCGGCTGGTGATGATCACTTGGCGCACTGCGCCGATCTGGCCGGCATCCAGGGCCTGGCGCAGGCGCAGCATGTCGGGGTCGAAGCGGCGATTAAAGCCGAGCATCACCTTGCCACCCTGGCGCTCCACGGCCTGGGCGGCGCTGCGGGCCTTGGCAATATCAAGGTCGATGGGCTTCTCGCACAGTACCGCCTTGCCCTCGGCGACCGCCGCCAACAGCAGGTCGATATGGGTGTCGGTAGGGGTGCCGATAACCACGGCGTCGATGTCTTTGCGCGTGAGGACAGCGGCGCAATCGTAGGCCGCCTCGCAGCCCAGTTGGCTGCTGAGCGCATCGACGCCTTCGCGCCAGGGATCGGCCACCAGCACCAGCGTGGCATTCGGGTGGGCGGCGACATTGGCGGCGTGGATCTTGGCGATGCGCCCGGCACCTAGGACGGCGATACGTAGCATGGTTGAACTCCTGATCTTGTTGTTTGGGGGGAGTGCTCAGTCCGGCAGGTTGAACGGGGTGACGATCTGCACCTGTGACGGTGCAATCGGCCCGGCCTTCCACAACCGGTGATATTGCAGGATGTGCAGGAACACGTGGCGGGCATCGATCTGCAGGTTGTGATCGATGATCGCGGCGATTTTTTCGTCCAGCAGCAGTTGGCGGTTTTCTTCGTCGAGGTCGTGGCCGATAAACACCTCCAGCGGGCGATCAAGGGCGGCGAAGGCATCGACAATCGCACGGTTGCCGCCGCCGACGCTGTACACCGCCTTGAGGTCGGGATGCTGTTGCAGCGCCTGGGTGACCCGCTCGAAGGTGCGCGGGTACACGCCATAGCCGCCGCTGACATCCAGCACCCGCAAGTGCGGGGCACGCCCGCGCAGCCAGGCACGAAAACCCATCTCGCGCTCTTCTTCGCCACGGAACAACTCACTGCCGATCACCACCGCCACGTCCTGGGGCAACGCCGGCAGCCAGCGTGACATCAGATAGGCGGCGGTCTGGCCGGCGGTGCGGTTGTCCATGCCGACGTAGCCGATACGCTCGCTTTGCGGCAAGTCCGTCACCAAGGTCACCACCGGGATGCCCGCTGCGATCAGATGCTTGACGGCCTGGTTCACCGCCGGTTCGTCGGCGGCCTTGAGCACCACGCCCTGGCTGCCGGTGTCGAGGCAGCGCAGCAACTGATCGTGCATGGCCTGGGGTTCGATTTCTTCGAACAGGTGAAAACGCGGGGCGATACGAAACGGGGCCAGGCTAGCCAGTTGCGCGGTGATCGCCGCCTGCACCGCGGCGCTGAAGCGCTGGGGCGTGTGCATGATCACGTCGACATGGAAGGTGCGCCCTACCGCCAGGCCGTTTTTTTCCTGGGACTCCAGCTCATCCAGCGCCTGCTCGATACGTCGACGGGTCTGGGCATGCACGCTGCCGCGCTGGTGCAGCACGCGGTCAACCGTGGCCTTGCTCACGCCCGCCTGGGTCGCGAGCTGCTTGATGGAGAAGTGTTTGGCGCGTTCGAGCATGGGTTTTGCCTGAGGTGTTTATGAGGTCTTTTTTGGGTATTACTGAGGTTTTGCAATGCTAGTCTCAGTTTTGTCCGGCGTCGAGCCGGGCAACCAAAACAACAACAATCCAGGAGAACCCCATGCCCCATGCCGACCTCGTCACCTCGTTCAGCGGCCAATATTTTGTCGTCACCGGCAGCACCCAGGGCCTGGGCGCCGCCGTGGCCCATACCCTGGCCCGACGTGGCGCCGCCGGGCTGATCATTTGCGGGCGCCGCCGCGCCCAGGGTGAAGAACAGGTGCGGCAATTGGCGCAGCTGGATTGCCAGGCGTTTTTTGTCGAAGCCGACCTGGAAAAGGTCGAGGACTGCCGCGCGATCATCGAGGCTGCCCGCACCCACTTCGGCACCTTGCATGGCCTGGTGAACTGCGCCGGGATGTCGGATCGCGGCACCATTGTCGATACCTCGCCGGAGTTGTTCGACCGGCTGATGGCGGTGAATGTGCGGGCGCCGTTTTTCCTCATGCAGGACGCCTTGAAGTTAATGATCAGCCAGGGCGTGGAAGGCGCCGTGGTGAATATCCAGAGCATCACCGGTCATGGCGGACAATCGTTCCTTTGCGCGTATGCGGCGTCCAAAGGTGCGCTGGCGATCCTGACCAAGAACGTGGCGTTCAGTGCGATGCGCAACCGTATCCGCGTCAACGGCCTGAACATCGGCTGGATGGACACCCCCCATGAAGATGAGATCCAGCGCCAGTACCACGGTGCCCAGGACGGTTGGCTGACTGAGGCTGAGCGCGCGCAGCCGTTCGGTCGCCTGCTCAAGCCCGAAGAGGTGGCGCAAAGCGTGGCGTTCCTGCTGTCGCGCGAGTCGGGAATGATGACCGGCTCGGTGATCGACCTGGAGCAAGGCGTGGTCGGCTGCACCGACAGCGGCAGCCCGCAGCCCTTCAAGGCCCTGAGCCTGGGGGGTGAGTGATGTCGGCATTTCCGAAAGCGCACGATGTACGCATTGAGGATTTCAGGCGGATTTGCGCACAACAAGCGCGTGCCGAGGACTATCCCCTGGCCGCTGAAGTGCTCAGCAACGTGCCGGTCTATCAGGCCCGCAACTTGCGCAACAGCGACCGCCACACGGTGATGAATGAACTGCACCGGTTGTTTCGTGACGGACCGGGCGTCATGGTGGTGCGTCGCGCCTATGAGGACCTGGAAGTGGTGGATCGCCACAGCCAGGTGTTTGAGGCGATCTTCGCCCATGAGGCCGCCCAAGGCGTGGCCGCCGACCACTTTGCCAAGGCCGGCAGTAACGGGCGTATCTGGAATTCACTGCAGAAGGCCGCGCTGCAGTCGCCGCAATCCTTTGTCGAGTATTACGCCAACCCGCTGCTGGGATTGATCGCCGAGGCGTGGCTGGGCCCGAGCTATCAGGTGACGGCGCAAGTGAACGTTGTGCACCCCGGAGGCCAGGCGCAACAGCCGCACCGTGATTATCACCTGGGCTTCCAGACCACGGATGTCGTGGAGCGCTTTCCCCTGCCCTTGCATGTGCTATCCCAGTACCTGACGTTGCAAGGCGCCGTGGCCCATTCGGAGATGCCGCTGGAAAGCGGCCCCACCCAGTTGCTGCCGTTTTCCCAGCAATACGCGCTGGGGTACCTGGCCTGGCGGCGCCCCGAGTTTATCGATCACTTCCAGCAGCACGCCGTGCAATTACCGCTGAACAAGGGCGACCTATTGTTCTTCAACCCGGCGCTGTTCCACGCCGCCGGCACCAACCGCACGGCAGACCACCAGCGCATGGCCAACCTGCTGCAAATATCCTCGGCCTTCGGCAAGCCCATGGAGGCCCTCGACCGCGACCGCATGATGCTGGCGGTCTACCCGGCCCTGCTGGCCAATACCGCCCTGGATGCCCAGGCGATTGCAGCGGTGGTGGCCTGCACCGCCGACGGCTATTCCTTCCCCACCAACCTCGACACCGACCCACCCTTGCAGGGCCTGGCGCCGCAAACCGGGCAACAGCTGATGCTGCAAGCCCTCGACGAACGCTGGGCGCACGCGGACTTCGCCGCCGCCGTGACGCAGCTGCGGGCCAAGCGCCAGGCGTAATGCTTTAACAACAACAAAAACAACGGAGCACAACCATGAAGAAGCAACTCCTTGCGGCACTCTTGACGCTCGCCATCACCCCCTGGGCGCTGGCCGATATACGTATCGGCGTGAGCATCGCCCAGGTCGACGACGTATTTCTCGCGCAAATGCGTGACTACATGGCCGCCCACGCCAAGGAACTGCCCGGCGTGACCCTGCAATTCGAAGACGCCCAGGGCGACGTGGTGCGTCAGCTTAACCAGGTGCAGAACTTCACCGCCCAGGGCATGGACGCGATCATCGTCAACGCCGTAGATACCGCCGCCACACAGAAAATGACCGTCAATGCGCAGCAAGCCAAGATCCCATTGGTGTACGTCAACCGCCGTCCCGAATTCAAGGAAGTGCCGCCGGGGGTGGGGTATGTCGGCTCGGATGAGATAAAGGCCGGCGAGATCCAGATGCGCTACCTGGCCGAGAAAATGGGTGGCAAGGGCAACCTTGCGATCATGCTCGGGCTGCTGTCCAACAACGCCACCCACAACCGTACACTGGGGGTCAAGAACGTGCTCAAGGACTATCCCGACATCAAGATCGTCGAGGAACAGAGCGCCGAATGGCAGCGCAGCAAGGCGATTGACCTGATGAACAATTGGATCGTGTCCGGGCGCAAAATCGACGCCGTGGCAGCGAATGCCGATGAAATGGCAATTGGCGCGGCCATGGCGATCAGCCAGGCCGGCATGCAACCGGGCAAGGATATTCTGGTGGCCGGCAGCGATGGCGGCGCGGCCGGTTTGGACGCAGTGAAGAAAGGCCAGTTGGTGGTGACGGCGTACCAGGACAACAAAGGGCAGGCAGTGGGCTCGATTGACCTGGCGGTGAAGATGGTCAAGAAACAGCCGTATGACGCTGAGCTGACCATTCCTTACCAGCAGATCACCAAGGACAACTACCAGGCATTCCTCAACCCATAAACGGTTGTCCTAATGCCAGTCAGTGAATCACCTTCGTTTAACTGAACGACGTTAGGGCTTGCCACAAAAACCGGGGGTGTCGCTGCGGTTCATCGCAATGCGTAAAGCACCATTGCACCCAGCCCGAACAGGCACGCCACCCCCAGCCCATACGCCAGCGTGCGCCACGGCTGCCATCGCGCCAGATACATCAGCGTATGGGCCATCCGCGCCAGGGTGAAACCGCCGAACAACCAGGCCGTGGGCGCACCGGCAGTGCCCAGCGCCATACACAAGCCGCCGAGCACGAAGAACATCGGGATATTCTCCAGGTCATTGGCCCAGGCCCTGGACGCCCGACTCACCTGGGGTAACTCCACGGGATGTGCAGCACGCTTGAAGACCGCCGCATCCTCACGGTTGGTGAACGCCAGCCCGCGAAGCCGGAAAAATCCCTGATAGCAGGAAATGCCAAACATCTTCAGGCACAGCACCAGCACGCACAGGACGTAGATGTGCAACAGCTCATTCATCCCGAAATCCCTTCAGCACGATGTAGAGCAACGGCCCCACCGAGACGAACACCGCCGTCAGCAAGAAGTACGGCAGTACCGACGCCAACGACCGCCGCCGCGACCGTGCATCCCGGTACATCCACACACAGGCCAGTACGGCCATCAGGTACAGGTCGATGACGACCTGCGCGGTGTCCGGGCGCGATATCAACTCTCGCCCGAAGGCCAGCAACGATTGCTCGGCCGTGAGCAGCGTGAACAGGGTGTACAGCGAAAAGCCCAGCAGAGCGGCGAGTGCCAGATAAGGTTTGTGCATGGTCTGTTCCTTGACGTGATCGAGGCCCACCCTAGTGATAAGGTTGCCCCCCTCGCAATGACCTCGGAGGTCATAGTCACGCCATGGATAACCCCGCTACTGCCGGCGAACATCTGCGCCAGCTACGCCGACAGGCTGGTCTGAGCCAACTTGACCTGGCCCTGATGACCGGCGTTTCCCAGCGCCACCTCAGTTGCCTCGAAACCGGCCGCGCCAAGCCGAGCCCAGGTACGTTGCATCACCTGCTCAGCGCGCTGGAAACACCGCTGGAGCAGTGCAACCGCGTGTTCCTCGCCGCCGGTTTTGCGCCCCGCTATACCGCTACCCCGCTCGCCTCCCCGGCCATGGCCGCAGTTCGCGAGGCGGTCAGCCATGTACTGCACGCCAACAATCCGGCCCCGGCGATCCTGCTGGGCAGCCATTGGGAAGTGCTGGCGGCGAATGCCAGCACCGGCGTGCTGTTGGGGCTGGTGGGGGTCGCGCCGCCAATGGAAGGCCTGAACCTGCTGACCACCTTGCTGCAACCCGGTGGCCTGGGCGACCACCTGATCAACGCCGAAGAAATCCGTACCCTGGCCTGGCAACGGGCAAGCCGCGAGGCGTTGGGCAATCCGGTATTGGCCGCTCTACTGGCGAGCTTGCCCGCCCCCGCCCACACAACACCACCGCCTGAAATGCCGCCGCTGGTGTTGACCCGCCTGCATTCCAGTCGGGGGGAGCTGAATTTCCTGTCCACCTTCACCACCTTCGGCATGCCCCAGGACATCACCCTCACCTCCCTGCGCATCGAACATCTGATTCCCGCTGACGACGTCACCTGGCAGGTGATGCGCGCCGCCTATGGGGAAAATGCCGCACTGGTTTTGTGAAATATCTGTACGTAGACTGCCGCCATACCTCAACTTAAGGCGGCGAAGAAAACGTCATGCAAGTTACCGAAGTCTCCATTGCCCAATTGCGCGCGGCGCTCGAATCCGGCCAGACCACGGCCGTTGAACTGGTCCAGGCTTACCTTGCGCGGATCGATGCCTACGACGGTCCGCAGACCGCTACCGCCCTCAACGCCGTCGTCGTGCGTAACCCCGAAGCCCTCAAGGAAGCCCAAGCCTCCGATGCACGCCGGGCCAAGGGCGAAACCTTGGGGCCATTGGATGGCATTCCCTACACCGCCAAGGACAGCTACCTGGTCAAAGGGCTGACGGCCGCCTCGGGCAGCCCGGCCTTTGCCAGCCTTGTCGCCCAGCGCGATGCGTTCACCATCGAGCGCCTGCGCGCCGGTGGCGCCATCTGCCTGGGCAAGACCAACATGCCGCCGATGGCCAATGGCGGCATGCAGCGCGGCGTGTATGGCCGCGCGGAAAGCCCGTATAACGCCGACTACCTCACCGCGCCGTTCGCCTCCGGTTCATCCAATGGTGCCGGCACCGCCACCGCCGCCAGCTTTGCCGCCTTCGGCCTGGCGGAAGAAACCTGGTCCAGCGGCCGTGGCCCGGCGTCCAACAATGGCCTGTGCGCCTACACCCCGTCCCGTGGGGTGATTTCCGTGCGCGGCAACTGGCCGTTGACCCCGACCATGGACGTGGTAGTTCCCTACGCCCGCACCATGGCCGACCTGCTGGAAGTGCTCGACGTGGTGGTGGCCGACGACCCGGACACCCGTGGCGACCTGTGGCGCCTGCAGCCGTGGGTGCCGATCCCCAGCGTCGCCTCGGTGCGCCCGGCGTCTTACGCTGAACTGGCGGTCAACACTGAAGCCCTGGCCGGTAAACGCTTCGGCGTGCCGCGCATGTACATCAACGCCGACCCCGAGGCCGGCACCAGCGAGAAGCCCGGCATCGGCGGCCCGACCGGGCAGAAAATCAACACCCGGGCCAGCGTGATCGACTTGTGGAAAGACGCACGCCAGGCCCTTGAAGCGGCCGGCGCAGAAGTCATCGAGGTGGATTTCCCGCTGGTGTCCAACTGCGAAGGCGACCGCCCCGGCGCGCCGACCGTGTTTACCCGTGGCCTGGTGTCCAAGGAATTCCTGCACGATGAACTGTGGGAGCTGTCGGCCTGGGCCTTCGATGATTTCCTGCGCGCCAACAACGATCCGGCCCTGAACCGCCTGGCCGATGTGGACGGGCCGAAGATCTTCCCCCACGACCCCGGCACCTTGCCCAACCGTGAAGACGACCTCGCAGCCGGCATGGACGAGTACGTGCGCATGGCCGAGCGCGGCATCACCCCGTGGAACGAGATCAGCACCGTCCCCGACGGCCTGCGCGGCCTGGAGCAAACCCGGCGGATCGACCTGGAAGACTGGATGGATAAGCTTGGCCTCGACGCGGTGCTGTTCCCCACCGTGGCCGATGTAGGCCCTGCGGATGCCGATGTGAACGAAGCCAGTGCGGACATTGCCTGGAGCAACGGTGTGTGGGTGGCCAACGGCAACCTCGCCATCCGCCACCTGGGCGTGCCTACCGTCACCGTGCCCATGGGCGTGATGGCGGACATCGGCATGCCGGTCGGGCTGACCTTCGCCGGGCGGGCCTACGAGGATTCAGCGTTGCTGCGGTTTGCGGCGGCGTATGAAGCCACCGGCAGCAAACGCCTGATCCCGCCGCGCACGCCGCCACTGGCGACACACTAACTGATTCACTGTGGGAGGGGGCCTGCTCCCGATGAGGGAGTGTCAGTTGATGCATCTGTGGCTGACCCACTGCCATCGGGAGCAAGCCCCCTCCCACATTTGGATTTGCATATATCAGGTAGATCTCGGTCTGCTTTTGCTCTGGATTTTTCGGCCTTGGAGCCAACTGGAGTTGGGCTGGTGTACTCGGTAAAAAATGTGGGAGGGGGCTTGCTCCCGATGAGGGAGTGTCAGTTGATGCATCTGTGGCTGAACTACTGCAATCGGGAGCAAGCCCCCTCCCACAGTTCTAACCGCATTTCAAGTCAGGCCATGTAGGGCACGGCAATCAGCAGGATTGCCGTGCCATGGCAGGCCGTCGCAGCCAACACGCCATGACGCATGCGCACCAGTGCGCAGGCCAGCCCTTCGATCAGGGTAAACAGCAACACCGGCCAGCCCAGTTGGGTCACGCTCAAGGCCAGGAAGGCATGGCAGGCAGCAAACGCCACGCCACTGATCAGCGCCGCTCGCAGCGGTGTCACCTGCTGTTCAAGGTAGCCCTGCAAAAACCCGCGAAACAACACTTCCTCCAGCGCGTTGGCGCCATAGGCCAACACCACCATACCCGGCAGCCACACCCAGTAGCCGGGGATCGCGTGCGGCTCTATTCCTTGATAGAGCCGCAACGGCACACCGATCAGGCAACCGCCCGCAAGCCCCACCGCCAGGCCCAGGGCGCGGTTGCCCCGGGTCCACAGCACCAGGCGCCACAACTCCGGCGTCACCTGGGCCAACCCTACGACCAGCAGCACCGACAGGCCACCCAGCGCTGCCAAGACAAAGGCATTCGCGGTAAAGGCGATTTGCACCTCGTCACTGAGCGCCCACATGCCCAAGGGCGTCATCGCATCGCGCATCAGCACGAACGCCGCGAGCAGAATCAGGATGCGTATGGCCGGCAGCGACTTGGGCGTCAGCGCGAACCACAGGCCAAACAGCAACAAACCCGGCGCCAGGTGCAGGCCATAGTTGAGCAGTACCACCATGCCTTGGCTGATCATCAGTCGTGCGCGACCGCGATCATGTCGATCTCCACCGCCGCCGACTTCGGCAACTGCATCACCCCCACTGACGTGCGCGTATGCACCCCGGCACTGCCGAGGATCTCGTGCAACAGGTCCGAGGCGCCGTTGGCCACTTCACTCTGCTGATCGAAGTCCTCGGCGCTGCGCACATACACGGTGATCCGCGGGATGGCCTTGATCCGGTCCAGGGAGCCGAGCGCCTGCTTGAGCAGGCCCAGGCAGCGCAGTGCACTGATGCCGGCGGCGATTTGTGCCTGGGCCAGGGTCAAGGTGTCACCGACTTTACCCGGCAGCATGATCGTGTCGCCTACGCGAGGGATCTGCCCGCTGATGTACAGGTGGTTGCCGTCGCGCACCAGCGGCGTGTAGTTGCCGCCGACTTTGAATTCATCCAATTGATAGCCGAGGCGTTGTTGCACGGCTTGGTATTTTTCATCCGGTGTCATGCTCGGGAGTCCTCGTTGCGACGCTGCCACTCATCCACCACGTCACCCATCGTCTTGGGTGTTGCGTTGCGAATCCACGCCATAAAAGGCCGGTCGAACGTGAACCCCGCGCCGCAGTGCTCACGCATGAAACGGCGTACGTTCTGGGTGTTTTTGTAGTGTGAAGTGACAGGCGTGCTGCGGGTGATAGGGGCGCTGTGCCAATCAAAGTCCATTTGCGTAACGCTCTGATGTTTCAGGAGCACGCAGCATAGCGCTAAATAGCCACTGTGAACGCCGGCCAACCGGCGCTGACAGTGGATTTTTTCAGCGCCTATCAGGCGAAATCCGCCCCTCGCGTATTGACGAACAACGCGTAGATCGAATGGCTGCCGGCCATGAACAAGCGGTTGCCTTCGCGGCCGCCAAAGCACAGGTTGGGGCAGCGTTCCGGCAGCGAGATATGCCCGATGGCCTTGCCCTGGGAATTGAACACGCGCACGCCGTCGAGCTTTTCCAGGTCGGCCTTAGGGTCGCCATTGCCGCCCCAGCCACACCAGAGATTGCCGCTCTCGTCGCACTTGATGCCGTCCAGCGCTGCGTATTCGAGGCCTTCGATATGCTTGCGCCGTTCGCCCAGGGTGCCGTCGTCCTTGACGTCAATCGCCCAGATCAGTCGGTTGGGCTTGGCGCGCCCCTCCACCACGTAGAGGGTCTTTTCATCCGGCGAAAAGCACAGGCCGTTGGGACCGTTGAGGTCGTCGATCACCCGCGTGACCTTGCCGCTGTCAGCGTCAATGCGATACACGCCATGGGGCTGGGTGGGGGTGATCTTGTGGCCTTCGTAGTTGTTGCCGGTCTGGAATGGCGGGTCGCTGAACCACACCGAACCATCGCGTTTGCACACGATGTCGTTGGGCGAGTTGAAGGGTTTGCCGTCAAAGCTGTCCGCCAGCACCGTGATGCTGCCGTTATGTTCGGTGCGAGTGACGCGCCGCCCCTCGCCAGAGGTGGTCGAACCTTCGCACACCAGCAGGCGGCCCTGGCGATCGCGGCACATGCCGTTGGAGAAGTTGGCGTTTTCGCGGTACACCGACAGGCTGTCGGTCACCTCATCCCAACGCACGATGCGGTTGTTGGGAATATCACTGAGCAGCAGGTAGCGGCCATCGCCAATCCACACCGGTCCTTCGGCCCAGCGCAGACCGGTCGCCAGGCGCTCAACGCTGGCATTGAACAGGCGCAGCTCGAGGAAACTGTCGTCGAGCACCTTGATCAGGGGGTCTGGATAACGCTGGCTCAAGGGCTCGGCCGCGTCTGCCAGGCGAGGTAGGTTGCCCAGCACCGCCACCGACGCGGAAACCGCCAGGGATCGCTGGAGAAAGACCCGGCGGCTGTGTTCGGAACGGGCAGGCGAAGGGGGAAAATCCATGGGTATCTCCGTTATTTTATTGTTAGACGGGAGACTAGTTTTAACCTGTGATGAGACATCGTACAAGATTGAAGACTTCACCCAGCCTATACAACGCAAGGCACTGCGCAAATATTCCAAATTTTACTTTCCAAAAGCCCTTCGACTATTGCAATGTTGTACGACAACACATCCAGTGACGTGTTGCCCGTACACCTCCCAACAACAATAAGGAAACACCCATGCAAAACGTCAAAGTGCTGATCG
This sequence comes from Pseudomonas sp. SH10-3B, assembly GCF_019891415.1. NCBI lineage: Bacteria > Pseudomonadati > Pseudomonadota > Gammaproteobacteria > Pseudomonadales > Pseudomonadaceae > Pseudomonas > Pseudomonas sp. SH10-3B. The sequence continues at coordinate 46,760 of NZ_JAFLXD010000024.1, forward strand.
GTTTTCTGTGCCTGTTCAGCGGGTATGTGGCCGCCGCCCCTGCCGCCGACAAAGACGTCGCCCAAGCGGTCGACCACCTGACCCAGGCGATGCTGCATAAAGACCTCAAGCAGCTCCAGAGCCTGACTGCCGAGAACCTCACCTACGGCCACTCCAGCGGCAAGATCCAGAACAAGCAGGAGTTCATCGCCGATATCGAGACCGGCCGCAGCGGCTTCAAGACCCTGGAAATGCAGAAACAGACCATCACCCTGAGCGGCGACACCGCGCTGGTACGCAACCACTTTTCCGCCCTGGCAGTGAACAGTGGCAAAGAAGTGCCGACCGAAATCGAGAACTTCCAGATCTGGCAAAAGCAGAAAGGCCACTGGCTGCTGATCGGTCGTCAGGCGTTCAAATTCTGATGGCTGCGGTGAGCCGCCCGGCTCACCACGTCACCACCTTGCGCACCGTCAACAACGCTTCACGCAGCGCCGGCATGTCTACCGAGCCCAAGGCCAGGCGCAGCGCGTGGGGCACATGCGTGGAGACCGCAAACGGTTCGGCGGTGGACACCGAGATGCCCTCGCGCTGCAACAGCATGGCGACCTGATCGGCGCGTACATCCTCTGCCAAAGGCAACCACAAGAAATACGAAGACGGATGGCTGATGTACGCCAGCCCCTTCAACACCTGCGCCGCCAAGGCCTGCCGGGCCCGCGCATCCTGGCGTTTCTGCGCTTCAAGTTGCGCCACCGTGCCGTCTTCGATCCAGGCGACCGCAATCGCACTCATCACCCCCGGCACGTTCCAGGTGGTGGCCATGATGCTGCGCTCCAGCGCTTGCACCCAGGCTGGAGGGGCTGCGATAAAGCCCACACGCAAGCCGGTCGCGACACTTTTGGACAGCCCGCCTACGTAGACCGTGCGCTCCGGTGCCAATGTCGCCAGGGGCGGCGGCGCAGCGTCGGCGAGGAACGCGTAGGCGGCGTCCTCGATGATCATCACGTTGTGCTGACGGGCGATCGCCACCAACTGCTCGCGCTGCGCCAGGCTCAGCACCCAGCCCAACGGATTATGCAGGGTCGGCATGCTGTACACGGCACGCACCGGGCGCTTGCGACACAGGCTTTGCAGATGGTCGAGGTCCGGGCCGTCGGCCGTGACCGGGAGGGCGACCATCTCCAGGTGCAGCGTCTCCGCCAGCACTTTGAACCCCGAATAGGTCAGCGCGTCCACGGCGATTACATCCCCAGGCTTGAGCAACGCCATCATCGTCACCGCCAGGCCGTGCTGGGCGCCGCTGACCACCAACACCTGTTCGGCCGCGACCGTCAGCCCTCGGTTCAACAGATGCCGCGCAACGGCGGCACGCTCATGCAGGCGACCGGCGTGGGGCTGGTAACGCAGCAGCGCGTCCAGGTCGCCGGACAGCGCTAATTGGCGCAAGGCCGTGCGCAGCAAGTCCGCCTGACTGGGCAATGAGGGGTAGTTGAAATTCAAATCCAGCATGCCCGCCGCCACGCTCATCTGCCCGCTGCCCTGCCCCGGCGGCAGCGAGATCTCGCGCACGAAGGTGCCTCGGCCGATCTCGCCACTGACCAGGCCCATGGCCTCCAGCTCGGTGTATACCCGGCTGGCGGTGACCAACGCCAGGCCATGCTCGGCGGCCAACTGGCGGTGGGTCGGCAGCCTTGTACCGGGTGGCATGCTGCCTGAGCGAATGGCCTCGGCGAAGCGATCGACCAACGACTTGTAACGAGCGCGGGGCATAAGCGATGTATCCATGACAATTTTTTGATTGTCTTTATCTTCAGCCCTAGGCTGCGCCCTACGCAACTCATCCTTTTAGGGCACCGCTCATGGAACTTACATCCCCACTCCGCTCCCTGGACACCCGCACCCAGGGCTGGATCAATGGCTTTATCGGCGTGGTGATCTTCAGCGGTTCACTCCCGGCCACGCGCCTGGCGGTGATGGAGTTCGACCCGGTGTTCCTGACCATGATCCGCGCCGCCATCGCCGGCCTGCTGGGGCTGGCCTTGCTGTGGCTGTTCAAGGAAAAACGCCCCGCGCGCCATCAATGGATGCCCCTGGCCATCGTCGCCCTCGGCGTGGTGATCGGCTTCCCCCTGCTCACTGCGCTGGCGCTGCAATACGTGACCTCCGCACACTCCATCGTCTTCATCGGCCTGCTGCCGCTGGCGACCGCCGTGTTTGCTGTGCTGCGCGGCGGCGAGCGCCCGCGCCCGGTGTTCTGGCTGTTTTCGATCCTCGGCAGTCTACTGGTGATGGGTTACGCCTTTGCCCAAGGTTTGAGCGCCGCACCTGCAGGTGACGTGCTGATGCTGTTGGCGGTGCTGGTGTGCGGCCTGGGGTATGCCGAAGGCGCCAAACTGTCGCGCAGCCTGGGCGGCTGGCAGGTGATCTGCTGGGCGCTGGTGGTGGCGTTGCCGGTGGTGGTGCCGCTGAGCCTGGCGCTGGCACCGTCAAGCGTCAGCGGCATCAGCCTGCCGGCCTGGCTGAGCCTGGGCTATGTGTCGCTGTTCAGCATGTTGATCGGTTTTGTGTTCTGGTATCGCGGCCTGGCCCAGAGCGGCATTGCTGCCGTCGGCCAATTGCAACTGCTGCAACCGTTCTTCGGCCTGGCGCTGGCAGCGGGCTTGCTGCATGAACAGGTCAGCCTGGGCATGCTGCTGGTGACGGTTGCGGTGATCGGCTGCGTGGCCGGGGCCAAGCGCTTCGCGCGCTAACGCTGCGGCGCGACCATCTTGAACTTGATGTTGATGTCGTTGGACACCACGCTGTTGCCGGCCCACTCACCTTCGCCGATCTTGAAGTCGCCGCGCTTGAGGATGAACTCACCGTCGAACACGCCGATACCATCCAGCTCCTTGAGCACTACGTTGACCGCCACCGGGCGCGTGGTGCCCTTGATCGTCAGGTTGCCGCTGATGTTGAAGCGGTTATCCCCCAGGGCCTTTACAGCGGTGGACTCATACACGCCCACCGGATAGGTCGCGGTATCGAACCACGAGGCCCGTTGCAGCTCGTCGTTGGCATCGGGGCTGCCGGCATCGATACTCGCCAGCTGGATCTTGAGCAAGGCATGTCCGCTTTCGGGCTTTTGCGTGTCAAAGCTCAGCGTGCCTTCGAAGTCGCCGAAGGTGCCATACACCCGCTGCCCCAACTGCTTATAGGTAAAACTGATCTGGCTGGCGGTGCGGTTGACATCCGTGTACTGCGCCGCCTGGGCGCAGCCGATAACGCCCAGGACCAGGGCCAACGTGAGAATTCGACGCTTCATGCCACGCTCCGCAAAAAAATGGATGTATTCCCATCAGGTGCCTGTCCTGCTAAACAGACTCGTCACTCACAACAATAAGGACGTTGCATGCCTACCCCTTTTCTACAGGACATCACCGCGCCGGAAGGCATCTGCTATGGCTGCGGCGGCAGTAACCCCCATGGTTTGCATATCAAGAGCCGCTGGGATGCCGATGGTGTCCATCTCATCGCCGAACATCATCCCGAGGCAAAATACAGCGGCTGGCCCGACCTGGTCTACGGCGGCCTGATCGCCATGCTGGTGGACTGCCATTCCAACTGGACCGCCATGGCCTACCACTACCGTGCCGAACAGCGCGAACCCGGCAGCCTGCCGCGCATCGACTGCGTCACCGGCAACCTGGGCATCAAATTTATCAAGCCCACGCCCATGGGCGTGCCGCTCACCCTGCGGGCTCGGGTCGAGGGCGAAGTGGGGCGTAAAAGCCGCGTGGTCTGCAAGGTGTACGCCGGCGAGGTGCTCACGGCGATCGGCGATTCGCTGTTCGTGCGCGTCGACACCCGCGAACTGGCTGCGGCCGCTCATGGCCGTGAAGGCTGATCCTGGTCTACATTGACTGGCACCGCTAATCGAGGACCGAACCGATGACTCGTCTCACCGCGAAAGACTTTGCCCCCGAACTGCTGGAACTCTACGACGGCTATGCCCACGGCAAGATCAACCGCCGCGAATTTCTCGACCGCGCCGCGCTGTTCACCTTTGGCGGCCTCACCGCCTCGGCCCTGCTGGCGGCCCTGAGCCCCAACTATGCCCTGGCCGAACAGGTGAAATTCACCGACCCGGACATCGTCGCCGACTACATCACCTATCCCTCGCCCAAGGGCAACGGCACCGTGCGTGGCTACCTGGTGCGCCCGGCCAAGGCCACCGGCAAGCTGCCGGCCGTGGTGGTGGTCCACGAAAACCGAGGTCTCAACCCCTACATCGAAGACGTCGCCCGACGCCTGGCCAAAGCCGGGTTTATCGCCCTCGCGCCGGACGGCCTGACCTCAGTGGGCGGCTATCCCGGCAACGATGAAAAAGGCGTGGAACTGCAACAGAAAGTCGACCCGACCAAGCTGATGAACGACTTCTTCGCCGCCATCGAATGGCTGATGCACCACGACAGCAGCACCGGCAAGGTCGGCATCACCGGCTTCTGCTATGGCGGCGGCGTGACCAATGCGGCGGCGGTGGCTTATCCGGAACTGGGCGCGGCGGTGTCGTTCTACGGGCGCCAGCCGGAAGCCAAGGACGTGCCGCGCATCAAGGCGCCGATCATGCTGCATTTTGGCGAGCTGGATACGCGGATCAACGAGGGTTGGCCAGCGTATGAAAAAGCCCTGAAGGCCGCCGGCACGACCTATGAAGCGTATATCTACAAGGGTGCCAACCATGGCTTCCACAATGATTCGACGCCGCGTTATGACGAGGCAGCGGCGAATCTGGCGTGGGAAAGGACACTCGGCTGGTTCCACAAATACCTGGCCTGATCGCAATCCAAATGTGGGAGGGGGCTGCCCCCTCCCTCATTGGAAAATCATCACATTCCAGATCAGTGTTCCAAGGCATACCGGCGGCAGTGGTTGAGGTAGCCCTGCTCATGACTACCCACCAACTGCACCACGCTGGTCCATAACCAGGACGGTGCATCCAACTGTCTGGAGCGGTTTTCCTGCAGCACCGCCATCCAGTCCTTGCGTGTCGCGCGGTCCATCTGCCGGGCATGGGCGATACCGACCACGCGCGCCAGGTAGCCGGCGGCGTGCATGGCATCGAGTTCGCTCAGTTCGTCCAGTTCCAGCTTCATGTCCTGGGGCAGCAGTTCGCGGATGAAGAAACCGTGGTCCAAAAACCGCGTCGCTACCATCCGTTCCCCCAGGCCCGGCGACAGTTGGCGGGCGCCCTCCACCACCCGGCGGCCGTTATCCCGGGGCATCTTCGCCCGTGCCGCACGCGGTGCAGCGGCGCCGACGGCTTCCTTGATGTCGATCAGGCAGTATTCCTGATCGTCTTTGTCGCCCACCCCCAGCAAGACGGCGTAGCGCAACAGACCGAGGGAACTGCAGCCCTTGACCCAGTAAGCCGAGTCCAGCAGTTCGACCTTGGCGTCCTTGGGGCGGCCTTTGAGTGAGGAGACCAACTGATGGATTTCATCCGACGCACAGACCGTTTCCAGCGCAGCTTTTTCCGCTCGCGACAGCGACCAGAAATGCTTGCCCAGCGGGATGGTCGGCCGCACGTTGTCGATGCGTTCACGGGCCAGGCTTTTCCAGGTGCGCTCGACAGCGCTGCGCATTCCTGCCTTGACCTGGGACGGGCGCGGCGGCGCCTCGTCGGGCTTGTCCTTGAACGCCTGTTCGTAGCCCACCATCATTTCTTCGAGCATGCGCGCGGTGGTCACGCCCGGCAGGTCTGAACCGCGCGCGGCGGTGGCCAGGGACAGGGCCAGGCGCACCAAGTCATGGGCCGGGTTGCCGATCACGGCCTGGTCAAGGTCGCGGATATGCATATCGATACGGCCCTTGTTGTCGCCAGTCGGACCCAGGTTGCCGGCGTGGCAGTCGCCGCAAATCCAGATCGCCGGACCTTGCGGCAGACGCCTGCCCATCTGGCTGTGCAGCCATTCGTAGAATTGCACGGTGCTGCCGCGCACATACGCGTGGGCGGAGCGTGCCATCTTCAAGTTGCGCAGTTGGGTGAGGTGAGGCATGCGAGCGGAGGGACGCGGTATTTTCATGGAATAACTCAGTGCAGGTGTAGCGGTAGAACGCCGGCCCCGAGCAAATGTTTCATTATGTTTCAGAAATAAACTCAGGCACGCCCACTCTCCTCCAGCAACCAGCCCTTGAATGCCAGCATCGCCGAGGTCTCGGTCCGCGACTGCAAGCGCGTCAGCCAGTAGCTGCCGGTGCTGATGCCGACGTCGAAGGGCTGGCGAATCACATCACTCTCCAGTTGCCGCGAGAACATCATCGCCGGCGCCAGCGCCACGCCGCTGCCTTGCAGAGCAGCCTCCATCATCGCCAGCGACGAGTCGAACACAATGCTGCGCGGTACCAGGGTGTCGGCGGGCAGCCCGGCCGCCTGGAACCAGAGATTCCACTCATCAACGCGGTAGGAGCGCAGCAGCGTGTGTTTCAGCAGGTCGGCCGGCGTGTGCAACTGCTCGGCGAGTGACGGCACGCACAGTACCGTGAGCGGCGCTTCCAGCAATTCAATGGCTTCGGTGCCGTGCCAGGCGCCGGCACCGAAGCGGATCGCGTAATCCAGGCCTTCGGCGGCAACATCCACGCGGTTGTTGTGGGTGGACAGGCGCAAGTCGATAAACGGGTAGCGGCCCTGAAACTGCGCCAGGCGCGGCAGCAGCCAGCCCACCGCGAAGGTGCCCACTGCGCCGACGGTCAAAACCTCGCGGTAATGCCCGCCCTCGAACTGGCCTAAGGTATGGGCAATGCGGTCGAACGAATCACGCACCACCGGCAGCAAGGTTTCGCCTTCGCGGGTGAGCATCAGGCCGCGCGGCAGGCGCTTGAACAAAGTGACATTGAGTTGGGCTTCCAGGCTTTTGACTTGATGGCTGACCGCTGCCTGGGTCACGCACAACTCGATGGCCGCGCGGGTGAAGCTCAAATGCCGGGCCGAGGCCTCGAAGGCGCGCAGGGCATTGAGGGGCAAATGGGAACGGAGCATGCTGACCCCAGATTTTCTAATGGCTGGTGCGAGATATCATCGTTTGTTCGGGGCCGGCAAACTGCCTACATTTGCCTCGCCCGCGCAGGCTCTTCATTCAATCGATCATTCTCATGGAAGCGTTATCATGCCCCAACATTTATTGTCTGGCGTGCGTAATTTCACCGCCCTCTCAGTGTTTATCGCCGCCGGCAACTGCCTGGCCGCCACCGACCTGCAGGCGGTGGTGGATGCCAACGTCAAACCGCTGATGCAGCAGCAGTCGATTAACGGCCTGGTGGTCGGTGTGGTACGGGACGGCAAGGCGCAATACTTTAACTACGGCGTCGCGGCCACCGACACCCGACAGCCGGTCAGCGAAAACACCCTGTTCGAAATCGGTTCGGTGAGCAAAACCTTCACCGCCACCCTGGCCGGTTACGCGGTAGCCAACGGCAAACTCACGCTTTCCGACCCGGCCAGCCACTACCTGCCGGCACTGGGCGGCGGCAAGTTCGATCACATCAGCGTGCTCAACCTCGGCACCTACACCGCAGGCGGCTTGCCGATGCAGTTCCCCGCTCAGGCGGATAACAGCCAGCGCATGATCAGCTACTTCCAGCACTGGCAACCTGACTTCGCCCCTGGCACCCGGCGCCTGTATTCCAACCCGAGCCTGGGGTTGTTCGGGTACCTGGCGGCTCAAAGCCTGAAGCAGCCGTTCGATCGCTTGATGGAGAAAACCCTGCTGCCCCAACTCGGGCTCAAGCACACCTACGTCAAGGTGCCGCAGAGCCAGATGAGCCTGTACGCCCAGGGCTATGGCAAGGACGGCAAACCCGTGCGCGTCAGCCCCGGCGCCCTGGACAGCGAAGCCTACGGCATCAAGACCAGCGCTGCAGACCTGCTCAAGTACGTCGAGGTGAACATGTACCCGGCGAAGCTGGATAAAACCTTGCAACAGGCAATCAGCCTCACTCACACCGGTTACTACCGCGTGGACGGCATGACCCAGGGCCTGGGCTGGGAAATGTACCCCTACCCCATCCAACTCGATGCGCTGGTTGCCGGCAACTCCACGCCAATGGCGATGGAGCCGCACACGGTCAACTGGCTGACCCCGCCCGAGGCGCCTCACGCCGACACGCTGGTGAACAAGACCGGCTCCACCAATGGGTTTGGTGCCTACGTGGCCTATGTGCCGAGCAAGGGATTGGGCGTGGTGATATTGGCAAACAAGAACTACCCGAATGCCGAACGGGTAAAACTGGCCCATGGGATCTTGAGCGCGATGGACCAATAAGCCCGCTCAACACAACAGCTGTATGGGCCGGGCGTTCATCGTTGAGCCCATACCTATGCCCCGATGGCAGCAGATCAGCTATCGATAAGCTGGCTGACGCACCGCTATCGGGGGCACGCCCTTCCCACATTTGATCTCTACAGTATTCAAACGAATTACTCGGCATACGCCCACGTCATGCGAAACGATGCCCCGCCCCACTCCGAATCCATCACTTGCACCTGCCCGCCGTGCCACTGCGACACCCGCTGCACCAGCGCCAGGCCCAGGCCAAAGCCACCGGTACGGCGATCACGGCTGGCATCCAGGCGTGTGAAGGGCTGGAAGATCTTGGCCCGGCCCTCTTCGGGTACGCCGGGGCCGTCGTCACACACGCGCACCTCGTAACCTTCGCCGAACTTGATCAGCGACACCTCGACCCGGCGTTCGGCATAACGGATGGCATTGCGCAGCAGGTTGATCACTGCGCGGGCCATGAAGCGCGGTTCGATCTGGATAAAGTCGACCTCGCAGGTGCGCAGCGACAGCTGTATACCGGCCGCCTCCGCCTCCAGCGCGACGCTGCCGATCACGCTGTCGAGCCAGCTGTGGGCCTCGATGCGCTCGCGGGTGACCTGGGTGGCGCCGCGCTCCAGGCTGGCGTAGGTGAGCAGTTCGGAGACCATCTCTTCCAGTTCGCCCAGGTCGGCGTACATATCGGCGATCAGTTCGCGGCTCTGGCGCGGGTCGGCCTGTTGCTTGAGCTGGTCGAGTTCGAATGACAGACGCGCAATCGGCGTGCGCAGTTCATGGGACACGGCGTTGGTCAGTTCGCGCTGGTTGGCGATCAGGCTTTCGATGCGCTCGGCCATCTGGTTGAAGTGCCCGGCCAGTTCCCGCACGGTGGAGCGGCGTGGCAACAGGATGCGCGAGCCGAGGTCGTTGTCGCCGAAGCGTTGCGCGGCCAGGCGGATATGCTCCAGGTCGCGCCAGTGCGGGCGCACCCAGAAATACAGGACGATGGCCAGGCACAGCCCGAGAAAACTATAGGCCCACAGGTACAACCACTTGGGCTCCTCCGGCAGCTTGATTTCCAGCAGTTGCGGGCCGCCATCGATGGCCGTGAGAAACTCCATGAAGTCGCCGCGCACCACCAGCAAGCCCTGGTCCAGGAGCTTTCGTTCGCGCTCGGTGAGGGCCTGGGTGTCCTTCTGCACCAGCTTCAGGCGCAGCCCGTAATGAGGCTGCAATTCGTCCAGCCGGGCCTGACGCGCCTCCCCCTGCAGGGGCCGCAACTGCTCTACCAGTCCATATGCCGGGCCACGCACGGCTTCACGGTTATAGGTTTCATTGGCTTCGGGCATCAGCTCATCAAACGTGTAGTTGACCGCCCAGATAGCCGCCGCCAGGCCGATCGCCAGAATCACATACAGGCGCAGAAACAGGCGCAGCATCTAGACCTCCCACGCAAACGGATTGAACAGATAGCCCTTGCCCCAGATGGTCTTGATGCACACCGGCTCACGGGGGTTGTCATTGAGCTTGCCGCGCAGCTTGCTGATGTATACGTCGACGCTGCGGTTAAGGCCGTCGAAGGCGATGCCGCGCATGCGGTTGAGGATATCGTCGCGGGAAAGAATCTTGCCCGCGCTGCTGGCCAGCAACCACAGCAGTTCGAACTCCATGGTGGTGAGGTCGATCTGCTCGTCTCCCAGGCTGACCACCCGGCAACTGCGGTCAATCGCCAAGCGGCCGAACGCGAGGGCACCGCGCACCGTTGGCTCCGGCGCCTGGCGACGTTGCAGGGCGCGCAGGCGGGCCAGCAGCACCGGCGGTTTGATCGGTTTGATCACATAGTCATCGGCACCCGACTCCAGGCCGAGGATGTGGTCGAGGTCGTCTTCCTTGGCGGTGAGGATCACAATCGGCGTGTCGGACACCGTGCGGATCCCGCGGCACACATGCAGGCCGCTTTGGCCCGGCAGCATCAGATCAAGCACGACGATCTTGGGTTTGAAGTCGAGGAACGCCGCCAGGGCTTCGTCGCCGCGGTGCACCACGCGCACCTCAAAACCATGCTGTGACAGAAAATGCGCGATCAGCCCTGCCAGCTTTTCGTCGTCCTCAACGAGCAGGACCTTGCCCAGACCCAGGTTTTCCATAAGTTCTCAGTGTGCAGACGCGGATTGAAGAGCGGGCATTATAGGTGGCAAGCTGGGCAACTAAAGCAACTGGCCAGCGGGCGCCGACGAAGCTTCATGCTTTTAAGAGTTTTTAACAAATAGCCTGCACTCTTTAACGCCATTCACAGGGAGTTGTATGCGCAAGGATTACCTGGCGTTCTTCGTTTCACTGTTCCTGTCGCGGCTGGCGGATCAGATTCTGTTGTTTATCGTGCCGCTGATCGTGTTCCAGACCACCCACAGCGTGTCCTGGGCCGGGCTGGCCTTCTTTGTCGAGTCACTGCCGCGCTATCTCGCGTTTCCGGTGTGCGGGGCGTTGTGCGACAAGTATTCGCCGGTGCGCATCCTGCATATCAGCCAGGTTTACCGGGCGTTGGCCTGTGTGGTGGCGGTGGCGTTGTATGGGGTGTTCGACGGCATCTACTGGCTGGTGCTGCTGTCGGGGTTGTGCGGGGTGCTGACGACCCAGGGCATCATGGCCCGCGAAGTGTTGATGCCGCATGTCTTCCCGCAGTACAGCTATGCCAAGACCCTCTCCTACTCGCAGATCGCCGACCAGAGCGGCCTGGTGCTGGGGCCGCTGGTGGCCGCGCTGATGCTGGAGGTGTGGGCCTGGCATTGGGTGGTGTTGGGGATTGCCGGGCTGTTTGTGCTGGCGGACCTGGCGATGCTCGCCTGGCAGCGCAAAACCACGGCAAGCCTGGAAACCCATCAGCAGCACCGGGATATCTGGCTGCAACCGCTGCGCATCGCATTCGGGCATATCCGCAACCTGGCGGACCTGAAGCGGATCATTACCCTGGCGGTCGGTGTGAACCTGATCATCGGCGTGACGCTGGCCACCTCCGCGGCCATGGTCACCGGCCTCTACGCCGCCGACAAGGACACCTATGCCCTGCTGCAGGCGGCCGGCGCGGGGGTGACCATCGCAATTCTGTTTTACCTGGCGCGCGCCACGTTGTCCTTGAAAGTGCTGGGCGGGCTGTCTTACTCGATGATCGGCGCCGGGGCGTTGGTCATGGCGGTCAGTCCCAGCCTGTGGGCGTACACCTTGGGATTCCTGCTGGTCACCGGCTTCGACAAGATGTTCAACGTTTACCTGCGCAGCACCCGTCAGCGGGTCATTCCGGTGCAGGACTTCGGCAAGACCGTAGGCGTGATCACCTTGCTCAACAACCTGGCCCAGCCGCTGGCAGGCCTGGTGATTGCAGTGCTGGCAGCGCCCTTGGGCACGCAGACGGTGATCCTGCTACTGACCGGGGTCAGCGCCTTGATCGGCGTGGCCGTGGCGTCAGGCTGGCACGCCACTGTGAAAGCGGAACTCGATGTCGGGTGATTCGATCAGTTCCTGCTCGGCCGCCCTCACCCGCTCGATCACCTGGGCAATGTCCTTGGCGTCGCCGTACTGGTAGGCCAGTTTCAAGTAACCCTGAAAGTGCCGCGCCTCGCTTTTCAGCAAGCCGAAGTAGAACTTGCCGAGTTCTTCATCCAAATGCGGCACCAGTGCTTCGAAACGCTCGCAACTGCGCGCTTCGATAAAGGCGCCGACCACCAAGGTATCCACAAGCTTGACCGGCTCGTGGCTGCGCACCACCTTGCGCAAACCCGAGGCATAACGCCCGGCGTGCAGTTGGCGCAGTTCGACCTTGCGCTTTTTCATCAGGCGCATGACCTGCTCGTGGTGCACCAGTTCTTCCCGGGCCAGGCGCGACATCATATTGATCAGGTCAACGTGGCCGTGGTACTTGGCGATCAGGCTCAGGGCGGTGCTGGCCGCTTTGAATTCGCAGTTCTTGTGGTCGATCAGCAGGGTGTCCTGATCGGCCAATGCGGCCTGCACCCAGGCGTCGGGGGTGGGGCAACCGAGGAATTCGTGGATTTCGGGCAGGTTCATCGGGCTCACGGGCAAAGGCTCAGAAAAGGCCGCCGATTATACCGACCGCGCCGCAGACCACCAGCCACCGGCCTTGATGTGCATCAACATGACGTCTGGCGGGCAGCAACTATAGTTGTTCCACGCCCACCTTTTTGGAGATCCGATCATGCAAGCCATTCGCAGCATCCTGGTGGTCATCGAGCCCGAGCATTCGGAAAGCCTGGCCCTCAAGCGCGCCAAGCTGATCGCCGGGGTTACCGACGCGCATCTGCACTTGCTGGTCTGCGACAAGAAACATGAGCACTCGGCGCTGTTGAGCCTGCTCAAGTCCGGCTTGCAGGAGGACGGTTACAGCGTCAGCACCGAGCAAGCGTGGAATGAAAGCCTGCATGAGACCATTATCGACGTGCAGCAGGCCGAAGGTTGCGGGCTGGTGATCAAGCAGCACTTTCCCGACAGCCCGCTGAAAAAAGCGCTGCTGACGCCGGCGGATTGGAAGCTGTTGCGCTACTGCCCGACGGCGGTGTTGCTGGTCAAGACGTCCACCCCTTGGGCGGAGAGAGTGATTCTGGCGGCGATTGATGTGGGCAATACCGATGCCGAGCACCGCTCGCTGCATAATTCGATCATCGATCACGGCTTTGATATCGCCAGCCTGGCGAAGGCGCAGTTGCATGTGATCAGCGCCCACCCGTCACCGATGTTGTCGGCGGCGGATCCGACGTTTCAACTCAAGGAAACCATCGAAGCGCGCTATCGCGAGCAGTGCAAGGCGTTCCAGGCCGAATTCGACGTGGATGACGCGCACCTGCATATCGAGGAAGGCCCGGCGGATGTGCTGATTCCTTTTGCGGCGCATAAATGGCAGGCGGCCGTGACCATTATCGGCACCGTTGCACGCACCGGCATTTCCGGGGCGCTGATCGGCAATACGGCGGAGGTGATACTGGATGCGCTGGAAAGTGATGTGCTGGTGCTCAAGCCGCAGACCTTGATGGATCACCTGCAAGAACTGGCGACCAAGGCCTGACACCGATTCTTCAAACAATGAAGATCAACCTGCGGGAGGGGGGCAAGTCGAATCGTCGCACCGCCCCTCCCGAGTTTGGATGTGTGTTGTCAGTCAGCCAGCGCGTCTTTAAGAAACCCCGGGGCGATATAGCGCTGGTAATGCGCCTCGGACAGGATAAAGAACTCACGGTCGATGGCGTCGCGCAGTTCCGGCAAGGCCCAGTCGCGAAACTCCGGCAACAGCACCATGCCGTATGCCTCCAGGTTATTGATCACCCGCGCTCCGCGGGCAATCAACTGGTACGCCCAGCAGTACTCGGACTGGTGCGGCACGAAGCGGATCTTGCGCTGCTCCAACTGACCGCGCAGGGTCTTGGGATCGAAAACCTCCAGCTTGCCGGCCATCACTTGCACCAAAAGCTGCTCCAACCGCAGCCATACCGCGCGTTTTTCTTCTTCGTTATAGCCGTTCCACTGGATCACTTCGTGGTGGAACCGCTTGCAGCCACGGCACACGAGATCGCCGTAAACCGTGGAGCACAGGCCTACGCAGGGGGTCTTGATGGTTTGGTTGGACATGGGCGACAACACGCAAATCAGCGAAACAGTGCGCCATGTTAGCCCTTTGTCTAAGGTTGATCACCCAGCAAACTTGGTGAGGCAACTTACCTTTAGAAATTTTTTGCCGTAGAATCACTCGGCCTTGTAAGGCGCCAACAATCCGCTGGAAGCTGTTTTCAAAGCGTCACGAGCACAGTCGTTCCTTCAGAACGGTGTTGGCGCAGGTTCGACCCGGTAGGTCAGGACCCGCGCCAACCCTCATCAGCTCCGTTCTGCAGGCGTAAAACTTTGAAAGCAGCTTCTGTGAGGAATGCCGGCAGCGCTGGCTTTGCGGCCCAAAAAGCCCCCGAGCGCATGCGTGCCGTTCATTTCTGGATGAGCGTCCCGTGGGACCACTGATGAGGGTAATAACTGTGCTTGAAGCCTACCGCAAACATATCGAAGAGCGCGCAGCACTGGGTATCGTTCCCCAGCCGCTTAACGCCGAACAAACCGCAGGCCTGGTCGAGCTGCTGAAAAATCCCCCGGCTGGCGAAGAAGAATTCCTCGTTGACCTGATCACCAACCGCATTCCACCAGGCGTTGACGAAGCTGCCTACGTCAAGGCCGGTTTCCTGTCTGCCCTGGCCAAGGGCGAAGCCACTTCCCCCCTGATCGACAAGAAACGCGCTGTTGAACTGCTCGGCACCATGCAAGGCGGCTACAACATCGTGACTTTGGTCGAGCTGCTGGACGACGCCGAGCTGGCGCCTGTCGCGGCCGCCCAACTCAAGCACACCCTGCTGATGTTCGACGCGTTCCACGACGTCGCCGAAAAAGCCCGCAACGGCAACGAGCACGCCAAAGCCGTGATCCAGTCCTGGGCTGACGGCGAGTGGTTCCGCAACCGCCCTACCCTGGCCGACAAGATCAGCCTGCGCGTGTTCAAGGTCACCGGCGAAACCAACACCGACGACCTGTCCCCTGCCCCGGACGCCTGGTCCCGCCCTGATATCCCGCTGCACGCCCTGGCCATGCTGAAAATGGCACGCGAAGGCATCGTACCGGACGAGCAAGGCAAGACCGGTCCGATGAAGCAGATCGAAGAAATGCGCGGCCAAGGCTTCCCTATCGCCTACGTCGGTGACGTGGTCGGTACCGGTTCGTCGCGTAAATCCGCTACCAACTCGGTACTGTGGTTCTTCGGCGACGACGTTCCCTACGTGCCGAACAAGCGCGCTGGCGGCTTCTGCTTCGGCAGCAAGATCGCTCCAATCTTCTACAACACCATGGAAGATGCCGGCGCACTGCCAATCGAGTTCGACGTCACCAACATGAACATGGGCGACGTGATCGACCTGTACCCTCATGCTGGCAAAGTCTGCAAGCACGGTACCGACGAAGTCCTGACCACCTTCGAAATGAAGACCCCGGTCCTGTTGGACGAAGTTCGCGCCGGCGGCCGTATCCCGCTGATCATCGGCCGTGGCCTGACCGACAAGGCGCGCGCTGAGCTGGGTCTGGGTCCTACCGACCTGTTCAAGCTGCCTGAAGCACCGGTCGACACTGGCAAGGGTTTCACCCTGGCCCAGAAAATGGTCGGCAAGGCGTGCGGCCTGCCGGAAGGCAAAGGCGTTCGTCCAGGTACGTACTGCGAACCGAAGATGACCACCGTGGGTTCCCAGGACACCACCGGTCCGATGACCCGTGACGAACTGAAAGACCTGGCGTGCCTGGGCTTCTCGACCGATCTGGTGATGCAGTCCTTCTGCCACACCGCGGCCTATCCAAAGCCGATCGACGTCACCACCCACCACACCCTGCCTGACTTCATCATGACCCGTGGCGGTGTATCGCTGCGTCCAGGTGACGGCATCATCCACAGCTGGCTGAACCGCATGCTGCTGCCGGATACCGTCGGCACCGGTGGTGACTCCCACACCCGTTTCCCGATGGGCATCTCGTTCCCGGCCGGTTCCGGTCTGGTAGCGTTCGCCGCAGCCACTGGCGTGATGCCTCTGGACATGCCGGAATCGATCCTGGTGCGCTTCAAAGGCAAAATGAAACCTGGCATCACCCTGCGTGACCTGGTTCATGCCATTCCTTACTACGCGATCCAGGCTGGCCTGCTGACCGTAGAGAAGAAAGGCAAGAAAAACGCCTTCTCCGGCCGCATCCTGGAAATCGAAGGCCTGAACGACCTGACGCTGGAGCAGGCTTTCGAGCTGTCCGACGCCTCGGCTGAACGTTCGGCTGCCGGTTGCACCATCAAACTGTCGAAAGAATCCGTCACCGAGTACCTGAACTCCAACATCACCCTGCTGCGCTGGATGATCGGCGAAGGCTACGGCGATGCACGTACCCTGGAACGTCGCGCCCAAGCGATGGAAGCCTGGGTAGCCAACCCGGAACTGATGGAAGCCGATGCCGACGCGGAATACGCCGAAATCATCGAGATCGACCTGGCCGAAATCAACGAGCCGATCCTCTGCGCACCGAACGACCCGGACGACGCCCGTCTGTTGTCCAGCGTTGCCGGTGAGAAGATCGACGAAGTGTTCATCGGTTCGTGCATGACCAACATCGGTCACTTCCGCGCTGCCGGTAAGCTGCTGGAGCAGGTCAAGGGTCAGCTGCCAACCCGTCTGTGGCTGTCGCCGCCGACCAAGATGGACGCTCATCAGCTCACCGAAGAAGGCTACTACGGCATCTACGGCAAGGCTGGCGCGCGCATGGAAATGCCGGGCTGCTCGCTGTGCATGGGTAACCAGGCACGGGTAGAGCCGAACTCGACGGTTGTATCGACGTCGACCCGTAACTTCCCGAACCGTCTGGGTGATGGCGCGAACGTCTACCTGGCTTCGGCTGAGCTGGCGGCAGTTGCCTCCACCCTGGGTCGCCTGCCGACCGTCGAAGAGTACATGGGCTACGCAGCGAAACTGGACACCATGGCCAGTGACGTCTACCGCTACCTGAACTTCGACCAGATCGCGGAGTTCCGCAAAATCGCAGCAAGCGCCAACATCCCGGTGATTCAAGCTTAACGGTGTGTTGATGTGAAGGACGCCGCGTATCGCAAGGTACGCGGCGTTTTTTTATGCCTGGAATACCAACACATTCAGTTGATCCATCTGTCACTGACCCACCGCTATCGCATAAGCCCCCTTCCTCACGCTTTTCCTACCTCAAGCGCCAGCTGCACCGCGCCATCGACGCTCAGGCCACTGAGCAATACATGGGGCGCCAATGCCTCAGGCAACCCCTGCAACACCTCACGAGCCTCATGCCGGACGCGGGCCAGCACCAAGCGCTTGCCCTCCCCACGTACCTGGGCAAAAAACGCCGCCAGCGCTTCGATACTGGTGCCGTCGAGGTCCGGCGATTCTTCCAGGCTCAACACCACCACCTCTACCTGTGACTGCCGCATCAGGCGTAAGGCGGCGCCCAGGATGCGCTCGGCATTCGCAAAAAACAGCGCCTCGCTGGGCCGTACGATCAAGACTCCAGGCACGGCCAGGGCATCGGCATGGTGCTGACGGTCGACAAAGTCATGGCTGTCACCCAGGCGCCCCAGCACTTGAATGTCGGCTGACGACATCTGGCGCAGCATCAACACCACACTGATCCCCACCGCCACCAGCAAGCCATCCAGCACACCCAGCACCAGTACCGCCGCCACCGCGCAGATCACCAGCACGCGATCACGCCGCCACAGGAAATAACGCCCGAGCGGCTGCAAGCTCAAGCCACGCCCCAGGGCATAGATGACCACAGCCGCCAGCACTGGCTCGGGCGTGAGCGCGACATAGGGCAACACCGTCAGCACGATCAGCAGGATCACCAGCGCCGCGACAATCCCCGCCAGACGCGAATAAGCGCCGGCCGCCTCATTGGCCGACGTCGCCGAATAACCCGCCCCGGCTGGCATGCCGTGGAACAGCCCGGAAACCAGGTTGGCCGCGCCCAGCGCAAGCAGATCCCGGTTGGATGACACGCGGTCGCCATGCTTGAGCGCGAACGAACTGATAGAGCCGTAGGACTCCGCGTACAGGATCATCACCAGTGCAAACGCCAATTCCCCAAGGCGCAGCCAGTCGGCAAACGGCAGCACCGGCAAATGCCCCAACTCCAGGCGCAGGTCGATCATGCCAATCTGCGCCACGCCATAGGCCTGCAGGTCCAGGTACTGCCCCGCAGCGATGCCGAGCACCACGACCACCAGCCCACCAGGCACGCGCGGCAGGCGTGCGCACAGCCACAACACCAGCAACGCCAACGCCGCCACCAGTGCCGCAGGCCAGTTCCAGCGCGGTAGCTGCTCCAACAACTGCGGCAGAAAACGGATCAGGTTGTTATCGCTCAGGTGTACGCCCACTACACTGGCCAACTGCTTGAGGATGATGGTCAACGCCAGACCGAAGGCGAAGCCCCGTAACACCGGCTTGGCGATAAACGAGGTGACGCCGCCAAGCTTGAACAGCCCGGCCAACAGGAAAAACACCCCGGTCAGCAACACCAAGCCGAAGGCCAGGGACAGCCTCAATGCCGGATCATCCCCTGCCAGGCTCGCCGTGGCGGCCGCCAACACCGCTGCCGACGACGAGGTAGCCGAAACAATCGCAAAACGGCTGGTGCCGAACAGGCCGTAGCACACCAGCCCGGCAAACAAGGCGATCACCCCGGCCTGGGGCGGCAGCGCGGCAATACTGGAATAGGCCACGGCCTCCGGCAGCAGCAACCCGGCGATGGATAAACCCGCCAGCAGGTCCTGGATACGATTCGACGGTACGGCAACGGGTGCGTCGGTTTCAGTCTTCAATCGGCCCAACCCATCCTGGCAAAAAGCGTGCGTAAGCTTAGCCCTCATTGCCCGACGGCGGTTGCGCCGCGTCAGGTTTTGCGCAGGCAAAAAAAAGCCGATTCGTGCTGTGCGCGAATCGGCCTGTTTGCGTACGCCCCGGTGTCAGGACATCAGCGAGTAAATCAATGCAGTGATCGCCACCAGGCCCACCGCCGTGACAAACACGTTGGACGCTTGCCCACGGTACTTGGCCATGGCCGGCACCTTGCGGATCGCGTACATCGGCATCAGGAACAGGATCGATGCAATGATCGGCCCGCCCAGGGTCTCGATCATGCCGAGGATGCTCGGGTTCAGCGTGGCAACGATCCAGCACACCACCAGCATGAAGGCGGCGGTCATACGGTCGAGAGTCTTGGCGGCCGGGCGGCGACCGCTTTTGAGCACCAGGCCCTTAAGGCCTTCGCTGGCGCCGATGTAGTGGCCCAGGAACGACTTGGCAATCGCCACGAACGCGATCAACGGCGCGGCAAACGCGATGGTCGGGTTGTTGAAGTGGTTGGCCAGGTACGACAGGATCGACAGGTTCTGCTGTTTAGCTTCAGCCAACTGCGCCGGCGACAGGGTCAGCACGCAACTGAACACGAAGAACAGCACCATCACCACCATCAACAGGTGCGCGCGGGACAGGATCTGCGAACTGCGCTCATCGGCGTGCTCGCCGTACTGGCGCTTCTGGTCGACCGCAAACGCCGAGATGATCGGCGAGTGGTTGAACGAGAACACCATCACCGGAATCGCCAGCCATAGGGTATTGAGCAGGGCCGAAGGCGCCGGGACCACACTCGCAGTGCTGAGGATGCCACCGTTCCAATGCGGGATCAGGTACACCGCGAGGAACAGCAAGGCGACGATAAACGGGTACACCATCAGGCTCATGGCCTTGACGATCACCTGCTCACCGCAACGCACCACCGCCAGCAGGCCGAGGATCAGCACAAATGCCAACAGCGCGCGCGGTGGCGGCATGATGTGCAATTGGTGCTCCATGAAACTGCTGACCGTGTTGGTCAGGGCCACGCTGTAGATCAGCAGGATCGGGAAGATCGCGAAGAAGTACAGCAGGGTAATCAACGCACCGGCCTTGACGCCGAAATGTTCTTCGACCACGTCGGTGATGTCGGAACCCGCACGACCGGAGAGTACGAAACGGGTCAGGCCTCGGTGGGCAAAGAACGTCATCGGGAACGCCAGCACCGCCAGGATCACCAAGGGCCAGAAGCCGCCCAGGCCGGCGTTGATCGGCAGGAACAAGGTACCGGCGCCAATGGCGGTGCCGAACAGGCCAAGCATCCAGGTGGTGTCCTGGCGGCTCCAGCTTGTGAGGGTTGCAGGTGTCGTTGCATAGCGTTCGTCGACGCTATTGGCCTGATCATTCATCCGGTCGGATCTCCGCATTTACACGGCCGGGACGAGTCAGAAAAACCTGACAGGCAGCGCCCCGACCATAGAAGGGGCCGGATTGTCCGGGATTCTCTTGAATAAGCAAAGACTTAGCTGAGGAACGGTTATGCGGTGCAGTCGCTCAAGCGCGGCCCTGGGCGGTGGTTTCGGGGAGCTGCGGCTGGTTTTTCGAGTGGCTGCCGAGCTGCGTTGACGAGCGCGCGCTGGGACTCTAATCAATACACTTCCCATACTTTTAGAGAAGTCGCCTACAGAAAAACCAGAGACTTCCTGTATCTAATTAAAAGTTTAATCACAACGCCCTTGCAATTGTTACACAACCCTACACAGCCATTGAGCAAGCGCCAAAAACCAAACTAACATCGCCCCGCTCCAATCGAAGAACAACATGCTTATTTAAAATAACAAGGATTCCAATATGCGAAGACTCACTGTTGTTTTTGCTGGATTGTTAATCACGGGCCTACTCTGCTCGTCCGAAAGTTACGCCAATCAAGCGGTGCCTGAACCTGACGTTCACGCACTGGCCTCCTCGCCTCAATGGCTGACCACCAAGGTTTACATCGAAGGCGAGCCGGACACCGACGTCAAGGCCAGCTACCCCGGCGTGGTAGGCATCTCGATGTGGGACCCGCAGCGCAATCGCTATGAGTTCTTCTACACCGATACCGGTCGCTCGAAGCACGCCGATGGCGGCGGCGGTTACTTCCTGGTCACCGGCGATAAGAAGACCCATATCCTGGTTCCTGACGTTGGCCCGACCAAAACCATTGTCAGACGGCTCGAAAAACTCGACAGCAGCGAATTCACCTATTCCCGCGAAGTGCCGCGCGACATGGTCAGCACTAACCCGCCCGTTCGAATTTATGTGGTACACGCCCCCTACACCGGCCCCATAAAGACAGTCATGTCGAACTAATTAAACATTAATGTTTAGCAACAAGACCGAATAACAAGCAAGGTACCTGACAATGAATATGCGCAAGCTATTACTACCTGCACTGCTGGCCGCGACCCTGTTACCCGGCGTGGTGATTGCACAAACCACAACAGCCACTGCCGCACAAAGTACTGCAGCCACGCCGGACAATTCCGTCATGTTGACTGTATTTCTTAAACACGATCAATCACGCCCGCTGGGCGAGTTGAAAGAACAACTGGCCAAGCAGGAGTTTCACAAAGTATTCCCGCCTGCCGGAGTGGAAGTGGTCAGTTGGAACATCACCATGGGCATCGGCCAAGTCGTTGTGCTGCGCCTGCCCGCGTCGCGGCTGGCAGAAGTCAACCTGGCGATTGAAAACACCGCATGGGGGGTCTACACCACGGAATTCTTTCCAACCTACAATTTCATGCCCATCGCCCAAGCAGAGCAGGAAAAAGCTAGAAAGCAGTGATTGCCTGATGGCGGCAACGCCCCTGTTCCGGCAGCTCGTGAGGTAGAGAGCTATCGGGCAAGCTCCTTAAGGCCCCGCCCGCAATGGACGGGGCTTTTTGTTACTCCGCCTACTGGCACACACCGACTGGCGTCAGGTACCGACAGGAGTAAGTTTTTTCTATCCCAGCAAAACGCTCTGTCCTACAAATCCCGCATACTCAACCTCTCAAACCCTTCAGGAAGAGCCTTCCGATGACCACCACTGTTCTGGTTCTGGTTGAAACCATCAATGAATACCTGCAAATCATCGAGAGCAACGACTTTCATGTGATTCTGGCGCCAACACCCGCCGAGCGTGCCCAGGCTATCAAGACCCATGGCGGGCAGATCAAGGCCGTACTGACCCGTGGCCCGTTGGGTTTGTATGCCGAAGAAATCGCCGCCCTGCCACTGCTGGAGATCATCTGCGTGATCGGCGCCGGCTATGAGCACGTGGACCTGCAGGCGGCGAGCAACCGCGGGATCGTGGTGACCAATGGCGCCGGGGTCAATGCACCGTCGGTCGCCGACCACGCCATGGCGCTGCTGCTGTCGCTGGTGCGCGGCATTCCCCAGACGGACGCCGCGGTACGCCGTAGCGAATGGCCCAAGGTCATGCGCCCTTCCCTGGCTGGCAAGCAACTGGGCATTCTCGGACTCGGCGCGGTGGGCCTGGAGATCGCCAAGCGCGCAGCCCTCGGCTTTGGCATGGAAGTGAGCTATCACAACCGCCAGCCGCGCGATGACGTGGACTACACCTACTGCGCCACTGCCGTGGAACTGGCGCGCGCCTCGGACTTCCTGATCCTGGCCACGCCCGGCGGCGCCGGCACTCGCCACTTGATCGACCGACACGCCCTGGACGCCCTCGGCCCGAACGGTTACCTGGTGAATATCGGCCGTGGCAGCGTGGTGGTCACCGACGACCTGGTCGCCGCCCTTGAGCAACGCCGTATCGGTGGCGCCGCGCTGGACGTGTTCGACGATGAACCCAAGGTGCCGGATGCCCTCAAGCGCTTGAGCAATACCGTGCTCACGTCCCATGTGGCCGGGCTGTCACCGGAAGCCGCCCACGACACCGTGCAGCGTGTGGCCGACAACTTGGTGGAGTACTTTGCCGGCCGTCCGGTGCTCACCCCGGTCGTCCTGCCCCCGCCCGTAAAATGACCAATCAGGCACGCTGATCACCCTTCAACACGCTAACCTATTAAGCCGCCCCGACCTTGTCGCTGGGCGGTGGTGCGCATTAGATTAGGAAATAGTCCGACGCCTTTAGAATAAGCAGAAGGGATAAGCATGGCGCTTAACGACCAATCAACCCAGATTCGCCCAGGCGAAGAACTTGATGCCAATCTGATCGATCCCTACCTCAAGGCCCATATCCCGGGCCTGAGCGGCACGCCCGCGATCAGCCAGTTCCCCGGTGGTGCGTCCAACCTCACCTACCTGCTGGAATACCCCGGCCAGGAATTCGTGCTGCGCCGCCCGCCCTTTGGCCACAAGGCCAAGTCCGCCCACGACATGGGCCGCGAATACCGCATTCTCAACCAGCTCAAGGATGGCTTCCCGTATTGCCCCAAGGCCTACGTGCACTGCACCGACGAGTCGGTGATTGGCGCCGAGTTCTATGTCATGGAACGCGTCAAAGGCATCATCCTGCGCTCAGATCTGCCTACCGAGTTGGGCCTCGACGCCACCAGGACCGAGGCGCTATGCAAAAGCTTTATCGACAAGTTCGTCGAACTGCACCAGGTCGACTACAGCGCCTGCGGCCTGGCCGACCTGGGCAAGCCTGAAGGTTATGTGGCACGCCAGATTGGTGGCTGGAGCGATCGCTACGAGAAAGCCCTGACCCCCGACGCGCCCAAATGGGAGGCCGTCCGCGCCTGGCTCAACGATAAAATGCCCGCCGACCACCCCACGTCGAGCATCGTGCACAACGACTACCGCTTCGATAACGTGATCCTCGACCCGCACAACCCGATGCAGATCATCGGCGTGCTGGATTGGGAACTGACCACCCTCGGCGACCCGCTGATGGACCTGGGCAACACCCTCGCCTACTGGATCGAAACCGGCGACCCGGCACCGGTGCAACTGATGCGCCGCCAGCCGAGCAATGCCCCTGGCATGCTCACCCGCCGCCAGTTCGTGGATTACTACGCCGAGCGCTCGGGCATCCAGATCGACAATTTCGACTTCTACTACACCTACGGCCTGTTCCGCCTCGCCGGCATCGTGCAGCAGATCTACTACCGCTTCTTCCACGGCCAGACCCAGGACAAACGCTTTGCGCAGTTCATCCAGATGAACAAGCTGCTGGAGCAGATGAGCCTGAATGTCATCGGTAAATCAGCCCTCTAAGGAATCGCTAATGTCCAAGACCAACCTGTTCGACCTCGACGGCAAGATTGCTTTTGTGTCCGGCGCCAGCCGTGGCATCGGCGAAGCCATCGCCAAGTTGCTGGCCCAGCAAGGCGCCCATGTGATCGTCTCCAGCCGCAAGCTCGAAGGCTGCCAGCACGTGGCAGATGCCATCATCGCCGACGGCGGCAAGGCCACGGCGATTGCCTGCCATATCGGCGAGATGGAGCAGATCACCCAGGTATTCGCCGGGATTCGCGAGCAGTTCGGCCGCCTGGACATCCTGGTCAACAATGCCGCGACCAACCCGCAGTTCTGCAACGTACTGGACACCGACCTCGGCGCCTTCCAGAAGACCGTTGACGTGAACATTCGCGGCTACTTCTTCATGTCGGTGGAAGCGGGCAAGCTGATGCGCGAGAACGGCGGCGGCAGCATCATCAACGTGGCGTCGATCAACGGCATTTCGCCGGGGGTGTTCCAGGGCATCTACTCGGTGACCAAGGCCGCCGTGATCAACATGACCAAGGTGTTTGCCAAGGAATGCGCGGCGTTCGGCATCCGTTGCAACGCGCTGCTGCCAGGCCTGACCGACACCAAGTTCGCCTCGGCGCTGGTGAAGAACGACGCGATCCTGAAAATGGCCCTGGCGCAGATTCCACTCAAGCGCGTAGCCGATCCGAGCGAGATGGCCGGTGCGGTGCTGTACCTGGCCAGCGATGCGTCGAGCTACACCACCGGTGTGTCGCTGAATGTGGATGGCGGCTTCCTGTCCTGAGTGCACCTGGGTTTCTACGGATCGATTTACGCGTAACCTTGGCGTAGATCGATCTGTCTCAGGATGAAACATGGAACTGCACATCGTCATCAACGGCCGCAAGGATTTGGCTGCCCAGCTTTATCAACAGTTGCGCGAAGCCATCGCCGCCGGGCGTCTCGCGGCGGGCGCGCAACTGCCGCCCAGCCGCCTGCTGGCCGCGCAACTGGGCGTATCGCGCAAGACCGTGTCCGATACCTACGCCACCTTGACCTACGAAGGTCTGCTGGTGGGCAAGATTGGCCGAGGCACCTTCGTCAACGCATGGGCGCCACAGCCCAATCGCGTGCAGACCGCCACCGACCTGGCCTGCGCCGCCAACCTGGCGAAGTGGCAGTCGCTGCCCTCGCCCATGCACCACCCCACACGCGACAGCACGTTGCGTTACGAATTTATCGGCGGCGCCACCAGCCGCAACCAGTTCCCCCAGGATGAATGGCGGCGCTGCACCCAGGATGCGCTGCGGCGCATCGCCCAGAACAGTGGGTTCTACAGCCAGCCCGAAGGGTTGCCGGCACTGCGCAGTGCCATCGCCGGGCATATCGCGTTTTCCCGTGGGGTCAAATGCCGCGACAGCGACATCGTGGTCACCAACGGCGCGCAACAGGCGTTGGACCTGATCGCCCGCGTAGTACTGGAGCCGGGCAGCATCGTCGCCATGGAAGATCCCGGCTACAGTCCCGCGCGCCAGTTGTTCATGGCGATGGGGGCCTTGGTCATCGGTGTTCCCGTCGATGAGCAAGGCATCCAGGTCGACCAGATTCCCGATGGCGCACGGCTGATCTACGTCACGCCCTCCCACCAGTTCCCCCTCGGCATGCCCATGAGCCTGCCGCGTCGAGAGGCGCTGTTGGCACGCGCCTTCGAGCTGGGTGCGATCATCATCGAGGACGACTACGACAGCGAATTCCGCTACGAAGGCCGCCCCACCGACTCCCTGCAAAGCATGGACAGCCGTGGCGTGGTCACCTACGTCGGGACCTTCTCCAAAACCCTTCTGCCCGAGCTGCGCCTGGGTTATGCGGTGGTGCCACCGGCGATTTACGGTGCGGTGCTCAAGGCCAAACAATTGACCGACCAGCACAGCTCCACATTGCCGCAATGGGCGCTGGCCAAGTTCATCAGCGAAGGCTATCTGCTCAAGCATATTCGCCGCTGCCACACCGTGTACGCCGGGCGCCGCGAGCGCATTCTGCAGCGCCTGGCGGCAGACCTGTCGCCGTGGTTCGAAGCCGTGCCTACCGTGGCCGGGTTCCATATGGCGGCGCTGTGCAAAGTACCGGTGAATATCCCGTTGCTGATGGAATTGGCGCGCCAGGTCGAAGTCGGCCTGTACCCGTTGGACGTGTTCTTCCACGACACGCCGGTGCGCCAGGGCCTGATCATCGGGTTTGGGGCCATCGAGACCCTCGACATCGACCCGGCGTTGGACAAGGTGCGCGATATTCTCCAGCAGATTGGCTAGGGGGTTTTCCGACGCATTGGTCATTGGTCGCTGGAAAATCCCGGCGTAGGGTGGGCAGGTCTCGAACTACTCGGAAACGTCGCCATGAAACGCCTGCTCGCCACCACCCTGATGCTCGCCTCCGTCAGCGCCTTTGCCCACGAACCCGTGTACAACCAGGAATCGATCAAGGTCCTGCAAGAACACGCGCTGACCAATGTGCCCGGCAAGAAAACCCTCATGCTCACCGTGGACTACGCCCCCGGCCAGGCCACCGTACCCCATAGTCACACGGGCACCGCCGTGGCCTATGTGCTCGAAGGCGCGATCACTTCGCGGGTCAATGATGAGAAGGCCGTGACCTACAAGGTGGGCGAATCGTTCTACGAACCGGCCGGTTCGCGGCATTTTGAATCCAGCAACGCCAGCCAGACCCAGCCGGCCAGGTTGCTGGTGGTGATGGTGCTGGATGACAAGGCCGAGGTGCTGACCCCCCTTCCAAAATGATCAACCGCACCACCAGTCAGAGGTGTGGGTGGGGGGCTAAAGGCGGGAGAGGGCTTGCCCCCGATAGCGGTGAGTCAGCGACTCACGGCCGTTTGAACTGGCGGCGCAACGCTTCAATCTGCGGGCGGCAGGCACACCCTTCAAGGTGATCATTAACCATCCCCATTGCCTGCATCAGCGCATACATCGTGGTCGGCCCGACGAACGTCCAGCCGCGCTTCTTCAACGCCTTGGACAGCCGCACCGACGCCGGCGCGGTGGGATTGCCGGTCCAGTAAGCCAGGTCCACCACTGCCGGGCGTTCTTCAGGGCCGGGTTCGAACGCCCATAACCACTGCGCCAGCGAGCCGGTCTCATCCACCAACTCACACGCCCGGCGTGCGTTGTTAATCGTGGAAACGATCTTCGCTCGATTACGCACGATGCCCGGGTCCTGCATCAACCGCGCAATATCCGCCTCGCCGTACTGCGCCACCCGGCGAAAATCAAAACCGTCGAACGCCGCCCTGAATTGCTCGCGCTTGCGCAGGATGGTGATCCAAGCCATGCCGGCCTGGAAGCCTTCCAGGCAAATCTTCTCGTACAGTTGAACATCATCCGCCACCGGCACGCCCCACTCGTGGTCGTGATAACGCGGGTATTCCGGCGCAGCCGTGCGCCAGGTGCAGTGGGTCTGCCCTGCTTCGTCGGTGGTCAGCCCTGGTTTATCCATTCATCACCTCATGTGCCAGGCGGCGGATGATAAGCGAAAAAATTTACCCCCTGCCAACCGCTCAAGCATCCCCCTTCGCGACCAACTGGTCAGACCGGGACCTGTCAACCGACGAAGAATGACTTGTTATTTCAAAAATACCTGGCCTAGACTGGCGACGCACTGGACTTACCGGTATGACCACAACAATTAAGCCCTGGAACCACCGGGGCACCGCATAGAGATCCCTCCCATGCTCAGATGGTGCTCGCGTTCGATTTTCCTGCAAGTCGTGATTGGCCTGATGCTCGGCATCGTGTGCGGCCTGGCCCTTCCCGAATTTTCCTCGCAACTCAAACCCCTGGGTGACGGCTTTATCAAGCTGATCAAGATGCTGATCGGCCTGATCGTATTCTGCGTAGTGGTCAGCGGTATTTCTGGTGCCGGCGACTTGAAGAAAGTCGGGCGCATCGGCCTCAAGTCGGTGATCTACTTTGAAGTGCTCACCACCATCGCCCTGGTGATCGGCCTGATCATGGCCTTCAGCACCGGGATCGGCACCGGCGCCAATATCCACCTGGAACAACTGTCCTCCGCCGGTCTCAATGAACTGGCCGACAAAGGCCAGCACATCAAGGGCACCAGCCAGTTCCTGATGGACCTGATCCCCAACTCGGTGATCGGCGCCTTTGCCGACAACAATGTCCTGCAAGTGTTGCTGTTCTCGGTGCTGTTCGGCAGTGCGTTGAACCTGGTGGGCGAAGCGGCTTCCGGTATCACTCGGCTGATCAATGAACTGAGCCATGTGATTTTCCGCATCATGGGCATGATCGTGCGCCTGGCGCCCATCGGCGTGTTTGGCGCGATCGCCTTCACCACTAGCACCTACGGGCTGGACTCCCTGCAACACCTGGGCAGCCTGGTGGGCCTGTTCTACCTGACCTGCTTTGCGTTTGTCGCGCTGATCCTCGGCCTGGTGATGCGCCTGTCGGGCCTGCGCATGCTGCCGTTGCTCAAGTACCTGCGTGAAGAACTGCTGATCGTGATGGGCACCGCCTCCTCCGATGCCGTGCTGCCGCAGGTCATGCGCAAACTCGAACACCTGGGCATTGGCAGTTCCACCGTGGGCCTGGTGATTCCCACCGGGTATTCGTTCAACCTCGACGGTTTCTCGATCTACCTGACCCTGGCCATCGTGTTTATCGCCAACGCCACCGGCACGCCACTGTCGATGACAGATCTGCTGACCATCCTGCTGGTGTCGCTGATCACCTCCAAGGGCGCCCACGGGATTCCCGGCTCGGCGCTGGTGATTCTGGCGGCAACCCTTACGGCGATCCCGGCGATTCCAGTAGTCGGTCTGGTGCTGGTGTTAGCGGTGGACTGGTTCATGGGTATCGGTCGCGCGTTGACCAACCTGATCGGCAACTGCGTCGCCACCGTGGCCATTGCCCGCTGGGAAAAAGACATCGATATCCAACGCGCCAACAAGGTGCTGGACGGCCAGCAAGGTTATGCCTTCCAGGCCAAGAAGCCGGTAGTGCCGGCCCACCAGGAATTTTAAAACGCCAAACGCTTTCCACTGTAGGAGCGAGCTTGCTCGCGAAGGTCGTCAACGATAACGCGGGCATTCTGGATGCACGCGGTGACTTGAAGTTTTTCGCGAGCAAGCTCGCTCCTACAGTGCAGGGATTATTCATTTTTAAGGAGCGCACGACGTGATCAGCACCTCAACCGTCGTCAATTCAGTCGTAGAAAAACTCCGCGCCGCGCTGGCTCGTGGTCAGTGGCGCCGGGGCGAAATGCTGCCCGGCCAGCGCGAACTGGCCGAGCAGATGGGTATCAGCCGTCCCAGCCTGCGTGAAGCGGTGATCGTGCTCGAAACCCTTGGCCTGGTGCGTTCCATGCCCGGAAAAGGCGTGGTCGTGCTGGAAACCAGCGTCAGCGAACCGCAATCGAGCGACGCCGTGGCCGACGCCAGCCTCGAAGATATCCTGCAACTGCGCTACACCCTCGAACCCTTCATTGTCGGCCTGGTGGCGCAGTCCATCAGCAACAAGGAGGTCGGCCAATTGCGCCTGACCCTGATGGACATGCGCGAAGCCCTCGATGCCGGTGATGCCGAAGCCGGCATGAACGCCTACCTCGATTTTCACGAAGAACTGTTCGCGCTCACCTCCAACCCGATCTTCCAGAACGTGGTGCAGCAAACCAGCAACGCCCTCAAGCAAAGCGCGCAAGTGCTGCGCAACTCCCCCGAGCATCTGGCGGAACGCTTGCAGGAAAACGAAGCGGTGGTACGCGCCATCCGCAACAAAAACAGCGCCCTGGCCAGTGCCGAGATGCGTCGGCACATCCTCCAGGAAGGCCTGCGCATGGGCATTCACTTGAACATCCCGGACGACCACCTGGGCAGTTGATTTTTTGGAGACCGGCCATGACCGCTCACGCCCTGCAACACGATCCCTTCCTGCCCACCCTGCGCCTGGTGGCCGGTAAAAAACCTTCGGTGGATGACATCTACCCTCGCCTGTTCGACGCCATCCTCGAACAACGCATCGCCCCGTCCAGCCGCTTTACCGAAGAAGGCCTGGGCGAAACCTTTGGCGTGAGCCGCAGCGTGATTCGCCGGGTGCTGGCCAAGCTGTCCCACCAGCAGGTAGTCATTTTGCGCCCCAACCAGCGTGCCCAGGTCGCGGCACCGGATGCCCAGCAGACCCGGCAGATTCTTGAAGCACGGCGCATGACCGAAATCACAGTGGTGCAATTGGCCTGCGCCCAGGCGACAACCGCGCAGATACGCCAGTTGCGCGAGCTGATAGCACGGGAACGCGACTGTATAGAACGTAACCAGCGAGGGCCGGCGATTCGATTGTCCGGGGAGTTTCACCTGCAATTGGCGCAGATGGCGGGCAACGCGCCGTTGGCGCAGTTTCTCAACAGCCTGGTGCCGTTGACGTCGTTGATCATCGCCCAATTCGAAGCGAAAGCCTGCACGTATTGCACGTGGCAAGAGCATGTGGGGATTGTGGATGCGATTGAGCAACGCGACTCAAGCACCGCAGTGACCCTGATGACCCAGCACCTGGATCACCTGGAAAGCAAATTACTCAAACACCACTGATATCCAGATAAATAAAAATCCAAATGTGGGAGAGGGCTTTGCCCCCTCCCACATTGGTTTCACCCAGGCATCAAGCCGGTTGCAGCACCGACTGACCGCTCATCGCCAGGTCCAGCAACTCACGGTTGGCCACCGCGTACATGGCGTAGTCCGTGCCAGCCGCAGCACGAATTTCCAGCATCATCGCAGTCCAGCGATCAGCCATGTCCTTGTGCTGCTCAAGCCACAGGGCCACGCGGGCTTCCATGTCTT
The DNA here is from genome assembly GCF_019891415.1 of Pseudomonas sp. SH10-3B. Classification (NCBI taxonomy): domain Bacteria; kingdom Pseudomonadati; phylum Pseudomonadota; class Gammaproteobacteria; order Pseudomonadales; family Pseudomonadaceae; genus Pseudomonas; species Pseudomonas sp. SH10-3B. Next base: position 77,509 of record NZ_JAFLXD010000024.1, read on the forward strand.
GTGGCGCGTCGGCCATTTGCAGGACGGAAATGGTGATCGCCCGTTGCTGCCAGTCCACGTCGTCGCGGAACGCTTCGCGGGCCTGGGCCTGCCAGTTGTTGGCCACAGGCAGATCGCTGATCTGCTGCAGGTACCACGGCAAGTCCAAGGCGCTGCCAACGGCGAAGTAGGCCTTGGCCACTTCAGCGGCGTCATGCCCGGTCACGTCAGCGGCTTCAATGATCGGCAGCAAGGTGTACAGGTGAGTGGTGCCTGCAACCATGCGCGCCAACAACTCCGGCACGCCGGCTTCGGTGTAGGCCTGGTAGCGGGTCTGCCAGCCTTCGCGGGTCGGACCTTCCAGCAGTTCGTCGAGCTTGAGGCCCAACGCGGCCAGGTGCGGACCGAAGTGCGCGGTGTCACGGCCAGCGTCCTGCTCGTTGCGACGGCTGCGCAGGAACCAGCGCGTAGCGCGACGGCCCAGGCGCATCAGCTCATCCATCAACTGCAACTGCACGTCAGCGGAGACCTGGTGGTCCAGGGCTTCGATCTGGCGGAACCAGTGCGGGAGGTGGAAGATGTCGCGCACGATCACATAAGCACCGGCCACGTTCGCCGGGCTCATGCCGGTGGACTCTTTGAGTCGCTGCACGAAGGTGATGCCCATGTGGTTGACCAGGTCGTTGGCGATCTGGGTGCTGACAATCTCGCGCTTCAGACGGTGACGGCGCATGGCCTCGCCGAACTTGGCGACCAGGCTCGGTGGGAACGCGGTCTCCATGTCACGGGTGAGGTATTCGTCATCCGGTACCAGTGACTTGAGCAGCGCTTCCTTGAGGTCGATCTTGCTGTAGGAGATCAGCACCGACAGCTCCGGACGGGTCAGGCCCTTGCCGGTGGAAGCGCGCTCGGTGAGCTGCTCCTCGGTCGGCAGGTACTCGATGGCGCGGTCCAGCTTGCCACGGCCTTCCAGGTCGCTCATCAGGCGCTTGTACTCGGCGGCACGCTCGTAGGCACGGCGTGCAGCCAGGGACAGGGCCTGGGTCTGCTTGTAGTTGTTGCCCAACACCAGGCTGCCGACTTCGTCGGTCATGCTCGCCAGCAACTGGTTGCGTTGCTTGTCGGTCATGTCACCGGCCTGCACCACTTCGTTGAGCAGGATCTTGATGTTCACTTCGTGGTCGGAGCAGTCCACACCGCCGGCGTTGTCGATGAAGTCGGTGTTGGAACCGCCGCCATTGAGGCCGAATTCCACACGACCCAGTTGGGTCATGCCGAGGTTACCGCCCTCGCCCACTACCTTGCAGCGCAGCTCGTTGCCGTTGACGCGCAACGCGTCGTTGGCCTTGTCGCCCACATCCGCATGGCTTTCGGTGCTGGCCTTGACGTAGGTACCGATACCACCGTTCCACAACAGGTCCACCGGCGCCTTGAGCAAGGCGTTCAGCAGTTCGGTCGGGGTCAGCTTGTCGGCCGAAATGTCGAAGCGTTCCTTCATCTGTGGCGAGATGGCAATGCTCTTCGCGCTGCGCGAGAAGATACCGCCGCCTTCAGACATGATGCTGGTGTCGTAGTCGGTCCAGGCCGAACGCGGCAGCTCGAACATGCGCTGACGCTCGACGAAGCTGGTGGCCGGGTTCGGGTTCGGGTCGATGAAGATATGCAGGTGGTTGAAGGCCGCGACCAGTTGCAGCTTGTCGGACATCAACAGGCCGTTACCGAACACGTCACCGGCCATATCGCCGACGCCCACCACCGTGATGCTGTCTTCCTGCACGTTGATGCCGCGCTCACGGAAGTGACGCTGCACACCGACCCACGCGCCTTTGGCGGTGATGCCCATTTTCTTGTGGTCGTAACCGGCGGAACCACCGGAGGCGAACGCGTCGCCCAGCCAGAAGCCGTAGTCGATGGCGATGCCGTTGGCGATGTCGGAGAAGGTCGCGGTGCCCTTGTCCGCTGCCACCACCAGGTACGGGTCATCGTCGTCATGGCGCACGACGTTGGCCGGCGGCAACAGGGCGCCGTCCTTGAGGTTGTCGGTGATGTCCAACAGGCCGGAAATGAAGATGCGATAGCAGGCGATGCCCTCGGCCGCGATCTCGTCACGGCTGCCACCCAATGGCAGGCGACGCGGCAGGAAGCCGCCCTTGGCGCCCACCGGCACGATCACCGAGTTCTTCACTTGCTGGGCTTTTACCAGGCCGAGCACTTCGGTACGGAAGTCTTCTTCACGGTCGGACCAGCGCAGTCCGCCACGGGCAACGTTGCCAAAGCGCAGGTGCACGCCTTCGACACGCGGCGAGTAGACGAAGATTTCAAACTTCGGCACCGGCTTGGGCAGCTCGGGGATGGCGCGCGGGTCGAACTTGAAGCTGAAGTACGACTTGTTCTGGCCGTTGGCGTCGGTCTGGTAGAAGTTGGTGCGCAGAGTCGCCTTGATCAGGTCCAGGTAGCGACGCAGGATGCGGTCTTCGTTGAGCACCTGGACGTCATCCAGGGCGCTGAGGATCGCTTGTTCCAGGCGTTGCTGCTTGTCTTCGAGATCATCGGCGGTGAGCTTGCGCGCCAGGTAGAAGCGGGTCTTGAACAACCGGGTCAACTCGCGGGCGATGTCGGTGTGGTTGTTCAGGGTGCTGGCGATGTAGCCGAGGTCGAAGCCCAGGCGGATCTGCTTCAGGTAACGGGCGTAGGCACGCAACAGCGCGACGTCGCGCCATGGCAGGCCGGCGGTGAGTACCAGGCGGTTGAACGCATCGTTCTCGGCATCGCCGTGCACGATGTGCACGAACGCGTCCTGCAGGGTGTCGTTGAGCTGCTGGATGTCCAGGTTCACGCCTTCGGCAGCGATGAACGCAAAATCGTGGATCCAGAACTCGCGGCCGTTGGCATGGCGCAGGCGGTACGGGAACTCACCCAGCACGCGCAGGCCAAGGTTTTCCAGGATCGGCAAGACGTCGGACAGCGCCAGCGGGGTATCCGCGTGGTAAAGCTTGCAATGCAGCTCGCGCTGGCCGGACACCTGGCCCAGGGGCTGATAGAAGCTCATCACCAGTGGGTTGGCTTCGGTGAGGCTGAGCAGGTGCTGCATGTCGACCACAGCCGAATGCGCAGCGAAACGCTCGCGGTAGCCGGCCGGGAAGCCTTTCGGGAAGTCCGCCAGCACGTTGGTGCCGTGGGCTTCGCCGAAGCTTTCGACGACGAGGCTTGAGTAGTCGTCCTGCCAGCTGCGGCATGCCTGCACCACTTCTTTTTCCAGTTGCAGCGGATCGATGTCCAGGCGGTTCTTCGGGTCGACCCGCAGAATCAGTTGCACACGCGCCAGCACGGATTCGGAGAAGAACGTCCAGAACTCGCAGTCCGAGGCTTTCAGGCGATCCATCAGCACTTGCTGGATCTTCTGGCGCACTTCGGTGGAATAGATGTCGCGTGGCACGTAGGCCAGGCAGTAGCAGAAACGACCGTACGGGTCTTTGCGCAGGAATACGCGGATCTTGTTGCGTTCCTGAATCTGCACGATCGACATCACGGTGCTGAACAGCTCGTCGACCGGGGTCTGGAACAGGTCATCGCGGGGCAGCACTTCAACGACCTGCGCAAGCTCCTTGCCCAGGTGAGCCTTGGCCTGGAAGCCCGAACGGCGTTCGATTTCCGCGACCTTGCGGCGGATATAAGGGATCACGCGCACACTTTCGCCGTACACCGAAGAGGTGTAGAGGCCCATGAAGCGGCATTCCTTGATCACCTTGCCGTCGGCATCGATCTGGCGGATCGACACGTAGTCCGGGTAAGCCGGGCGGTGAACGCGACTTGGGTGCGCGGCCTTGGCGAACGACAGCACGGTCGGTTCGCGCAGGTAAGACACGGCGTAGTCTTCGATGCGCAGGTCGTCGGCGGTGAGGCCGGCGCGCAGCAGTTTGGTCAGACCGAGGAACGAGCTGGCGTCATATTCGATATGACCGCCGTCCGCCTCGTCACGTACCACAAACTCTTCATAGCCGAGGAAGGTGAAGTGGTTGCCCACCAGCCATTCCAGGAAGTTCTTGATCTCGGCTTTCTCTTCGCCGTCGATGCCGAACGGGCTGGCGTCGATACCGTCCAGCAGCTCCTGGACCTTGGCCTTCATCGGTTCGAAATCGGCCACGGCCACGCGCACTTCGCCCAGCACCTGCTCAAGCTCTTTGCTCAACACGTTGAGTTCGGCGGCGTTGGCGCAGCGGTCGATTTCCAGGTACATCAGCGATTCTTGCTGGATGCCTTCGCCCTGGGTGCCTTTGGGCAGGATTTCCAACAGCTCGCCCTTGCTGCCACGGCGCACACTGAGCACGGTGGTCTGCAGGGTGTGGATGCTGTAGCCACGGCGGTTCAGCTCGGTGCGTACCGAGTCCACCAGAAATGGCAGGTCATGGTGCAGCACTTCGACCGCAGTGTGGGTCGATTGCCAGCCATGACGTTCGTAATCGGGGTTGTAGACCCGCACTTGCGGTTGGGTGTGATCAAAGCGCTCAAGCAGGCGCCAGGCAGACAGGGTGCAACCGGCCAGGTCGGAAAGGCGACGCTGGGTCAGTTCATCCAGGGAAATGATGCCGAAGAATTGTTCAGCGAACAGCGCCACTTGTGGCAGTGCCTGTTCACTGATGTGCTGCGCCAGTGCCGCTTGCAGTTGATGCTGGAAGTCGGCCTTGCTGGCTGCGGTGAAGAACGCCATCTGTGGTACTCCGCTTGGGCTTGTTATTGATGGAAGCGTCGCGTGTTATCCCCTTGCGGGGAGACCGTCAGCTCTGTTCGCAGGTAACGAGTTAAGCACCATAAACGAATCAGGGTGACAGGTGGGTGAAGCTGGACAAGACAATGAGGTCACATACAACTTCCATAAGATGCGGGCCTTGCCGGGTGACGGTACGACGGGCAGGTCAGACGCCTGGCAGGCTGTGGAACGAGAGCCGCATCCGTTGCGCAGCTTAACGAGTGTAGGAAGCCGCCTGCTTGCGAGGCTGCGACATATTCGGTCATCGGTAAGCAGGCCTGGGGTTGCAACTTGGGCAACCCAGGATCATCCGGGGAAAAACCAGCCTTTTCCTACACTGGATGTGTCGGAAATGACTGATTCAGCTCACAAGGTCACGCATGAGCGTCTGACACAGGATGCAGCACAAAATTCGCCGCAATGGCACAATCACCCACGCAACGCCCTACTCCAGACAGGATTCCCCATGCTGCAACTGAATACCGACGCCCTGATGGCCACCACGTGCGACGAAGAAGAAGACAACATGGCCATGCTCTGCTGCCACGGCAAGAACGGCGAGATGTTCATGCTCAGCCGCTACCCCGACGAAGATGAAGTAGAACTGACCTGGGACTACGAGCCCTCGACCCTGGATGGGCTGAAAGTCACCCTGGGTGACACCACCCTGCTGGTCGAACTGGCCGCCGGCGATACCGATGCCCTGGGTGGCAAGGATTGCCTGCAGATCAGCCACAGCACGGCGCCGGCAGATATGTCAGAAGTGGAAGAAACCCTGCAGAACATTCTCAAGGGCACCGGCACCTACATTCGCGCCTGAATCGCGCCCGGTACCCGTCGATGCAGTCACGGCCAACGCCCTTGACCGTTGGTCGCCACTGTTATTTCTAACAGTACCCGCCTGGGTGTTTTGCGCCTTAGCTCATCGAAGCAACGATGACTGCACGGGTGCCACCATGAAATCCACCAGCAAACTCCTGGCTATCGGCCTGTTGGCCGCGGCCTCATCAGCACTGGCGGCGCAGGCGCCCTCCCCTGACTATTCACACTTGGTCCTGCTGATCAAAGACGACGGATCCAGGTCGCGAACCCTTCAAGACCGTAGCGATCCGTCCAGCACCTTCCAGTACCACGTGCCCAACATCACCCCCCTGGTGACGCCCGCCAAAGCGCGGACGCTGGAAGATGTAGACGCCCTGCGCCGCCACCGACTGGACCGCTACTACCTCATCGATACCCGCCACCTGACCCAGCAACAGGCGGAAACACTGGCCCTGCAACTCAAACAAGACCCTGCCATCGAAGCCGTCGACTTTGAACCTCGGGTAGAAGGCATGTACGAGGACAAGGCCGAGCCCATCGCTGAACCTGCACGCAACAGCATTCCGGACTACACCCCACGCCAGCACTATCTGCTGGGCCGGCAAGCCGTGTCGCCCTACAAGATCGGCGGCGTGAATGCCGTGCAGGCCTGGAAGGTTCCCGGTGGCAAAGGCGAGAACATGCGGGTGGTCTCTGCGGAAATCGATCATTGGTCCTACGATCACGTGGACTTGCCCAAACCTTTCCTGGCAGTCGATGAAGGGGCCATCACCGGCTACCACGACACGGCCAGCGTCGGCACCATCGGCTCCAGGGACAACGGCTTCGGCACCACCGGCATCGTGCCCCTGGTCCAGTTGGGCTATTCGCAATTTGGCACCAGCCGATTGATGCAAACTGCCGAACAGCTGAGCCCCGGTGACGTCGTGCAACTGGGCGTGCACCTGAGTTACGCGGCCCTTCCTGGGATAGGCTGCAGCAAGGACTGCTTCATGCCCCTTGAATACAACCGGACGGTGCGGGACATCATCACCTACATGACGGTCGAAAAAGGTGTGCATGTCGTCCTGGCTGCGGCAAACGGCAATATCAATTTGGATCACCCTTACTTCAAGGATTATTTTGATCGCAATACCTTCGACTCCGGCAGCATTTATGCGGGCGCCGTCTCCCCCACCACCGGCTTGAGAGCCAGCTTTTCCCAATACGGCAGCCGCGTCGATCTGTTCAGTTGGGGCGGCGCCGTCACCACGACGACCTGGAGCGCCGCCAACCCGACCACCGGCTATACCCACACCTACAGCGGCACCTCCTCCGCGAACCCGATCATTGCGGCGGTCGTCGCGTCCCTACAGGGTGTCGCGCGGTCCCATGGCCTGGGCAACATTCCACCAAAAACGCTGCGTAGCATCCTCGTGGCCACGGGCTACCCGCAGGTTAACGGCAATCGGACCGAAATCGGCGTACAGCCTGACCTGGACGCGGCGATCAGGAAACTGCTCGAAGAGGGCGCTGGCCAACCGCCCACAGGCCGGCTGGCTATCCCCGAAGAAGCCAAATCGGGGCAGACGTTCAACAGTCATGTCTACGCTGAATCGCCGACTCAAAAACCGCTGGCGTACCGCTGGAATGCCAGTGGATTCACCCCGCCCTACGGGGATGGGTCAACCTTGGCTTTGACCGCTCCGATCGTCCCCGTCGACACGCTCACCTCGATATCGGTGACGGTGTCCGACGGCACGCACACCCTCGATCTGAGCGAGAACATCACCATCAAAGCGCCTGACGCGCCTCCGGTCGGCGACTGCGCCGCAGCCTGGATCGCGAGCAAGGTGTATGCCTCAGCCGGCGAAAAAGTCTCCTACGGCGGTTACAACTACCAAGTGACGCACTGGACGCAAAACAATCGCCCCGATTTGCATTTTGTCGAATCCGGCGCCGCCAAACCCTGGCTACGCCTGGGCACCTGCGGTAGTGGACTGCCAGTCGCCAGGATAACCGGGCCATCCACGGTTGAAGCCGGCAAAGCCGTGCTGCTGTCGGGAGTGTCATCCACAGGTCAAGGCTTGCGTTTTGCCTGGGCAGCCAGTGGATTCAACCCGGCCACATCGACACAGGCGTCCAGCAGCTTCGTTGCACCCAATACTGCCGGCGCGCGCAGCATCCTATTGACCGTCACGGATGAACACAGCCGCACGGCGACTGCCAGCCACACCCTGACGGTGCTCGCCGGCACACCGGCCAACCGCCCACCCGTGGGCAGCCTGCAGGGCAGCGATACGGTGGATTCAGGCAAAGTCGTGGCCTTCACCGCCAACACCAGCGATCCGGACGGCGATCCAATGACCTACGCCTGGACGCGTCCGGGCGGCTTCACCGGCACCGTCGGCAATACTCGCAGCGTGACCCTCACCGCCCCTGCCGTCACCGGCGATACCCACGCCACCGTCAGCGTCGCGGTCAGTGACGGGCGCGGCGGCGTGCTGCGGCTGGACAAACCAATCACCGTCAAGGCGCCACCACCGTCCGGCAATTGCGGCGCTATTGCCGCGTGGTCGGCTACCAAGGTGTATTCGACCTACGCAGAGTCGGTGGCGTACAACGGCATGATCTACAAGCAGAACTTCTACAGCATCAACAAGCCACCGGATGCCAACTCTGCCGCCTACGGCAAGGAATGGCAGCTCGGCGTGCCCTGCCCTTGAAGCAAAGGCGGTGAGCGCACACGCCTGCTCACCGCCATTTGCGCCTCTCACACAATTTTCCTACAAGTTTTGCTAAAAATACCCCGCGCGCCGTTAGTCGCTAGCCCCTGCCATGCATTAAAGTAGGCGCCCCAGGCTGTCGTTTGTTACATGACGCACAGGCTCATCTCTCCAGGAACCGTCATCGATGGAACATCGTGAAGCGCTGCTCGCGCTGCGAACCTTTCTTTCTACGCAGATTCTCGGCCAGGAAAAACTCATCGATCGCCTGCTGATCGCCCTGCTCGCCGACGGCCATATGCTGGTCGAAGGCGCACCGGGCCTGGCCAAGACCAAGGCCATCAAAGAGCTGGCCGAAGGCATCGAAGCGCAGTTCCATCGTATCCAGTTCACCCCCGACCTGTTGCCCGCCGACATCACCGGCACCGAAATCTATCGTCCGGAAACCGGCAGCTTCGTGTTCCAGCAAGGGCCGATCTTCCACAACCTGGTGCTGGCGGACGAGATCAACCGCGCCCCGGCCAAGGTGCAATCGGCGCTGTTGGAGGCCATGGCCGAGCGCCAGGTCAGCGTCGGGCGCAGTACCTACGACCTGTCCCCGCTGTTTCTGGTGATGGCCACGCAAAACCCCATCGAGCAGGAAGGCACCTATCCGCTGCCCGAGGCCCAGCTCGACCGTTTCCTGATGCACGTCAAGATCGGCTTCCCCGACGCCGCCGTCGAACGGCGCATCCTGCAACAGGCGCGTGGCGAAGCGCTCAACGGCGAAACCAAGCCCGAGCGCCGCGTCAGCCAGCAGGCGATTTTTGCCGCGCGCAAGGAAATCCTCGGCCTCTACATGGCCGATGCCGTGGAGGAATACCTGGTGCAACTGGTCATGGCCACGCGCACCCCGGCCAAGTTCGACCCGGAAATGGCCGAATGGATCGCCTACGGCGCCAGCCCGCGCGGCTCCATCGCCCTGGACCGCTGCGCACGAGCGCATGCCTGGCTGGCCGGCCGCGACTTTGTCAGCCCGGAAGACATCCAGGCCGTGCTGTTTGACGTGCTGCGCCATCGCATCATCCTGTCGTTCGAAGCCGAAGCGGCCGGGATTGACCAGGACCGTGTGGTGCAACGCATTCTCGACGTCGTTGCCGTCGCTTGAAGTCGATGAACGCCAGCGTAGGGGTGCACGTCACGCTCAGCGAGCTGATCGAGATGCGCCACCGCGTGCGCGAAGTGCAGCTGTTCTCCACGCCGAGCCAGCGCAGCCCGCTGATCGGCCTGCACCATTCCAAGCTGCGCGGGCGCGGTGTCGACTTCGATCAGGTGCGGGTGTACCAGGCCGGCGACGATGTGCGCACCATCGACTGGCGCGTCACGGCACGTACCCAGGAACCGCACACCAAGCTGTTCCACGAAGAGCGCGAGCGGCCGATTTTCATCATGGTCGAGCAAAGCTGCCGGCTGTTTTTCGGCTCGGGGCAGATGTTCAAGTCCGTGCTCGCCGCTCAGGCCGCCAGCCTGATCGGTTGGGCGGCGCTGGGGCATAACGACCGCGTCGGCGGGCTGGTGTTCGGCGACAACGAGCACTACGAAATCAAGCCGCGCCGCAGCAAGCAAAGCCTGCTGCAATTGCTCAACCGCCTGGTGCGCGTCAACCAGAGCCTGGACACCGAACGCCGCCCGGAGGCCGACGCCCTGGGCATGGCCCTGCGCCGTGGCCGCGAAGTGCTGCGCCCCGGCAGCCTGGTGATTGTGATCTGCGACGAACGCGCCCTCACCGAAGGCGCCGAGCAACAATTGAGCCTGCTGTCACGCCATTGCGACTTGCTGCTGTTGCCAATCTCCGACCCGCTGGACCACGCCCTGCCCGCCGCCGGGCTGTTGCGTTTCGCGCAACGAGGCGCACAGTTGGAACTGGACACCCTGAACTTCGACTTGCGCCAAGCCTACAAGGCCCAGGCCGAAGCGCGCATCGCCCGCTGGGAGCTGCTCGCACAGAAGCTGCGGATACTGCTGATGCCCTTGAGCACCCAGAGTGAAATGGTCGAGCAACTGCGCGAATACCTCAACCCGCAACGCCCGGCCAAAAAACAATGAGCAGCCTCGACCAACTGCAACCGCTGATCGCCCCGCCGACCATCGGCTTCTGGCCACCCGCGCCGGGTTGGTGGCTGTTGTTGCTGGTGATTCCGCTGATCGGTTGGGGTTTATGGTCACTGCGGCGCTTCCTGCCGACCCGCCGCCCGCTGGCCCGCGCCGAACAACCGCTGGACCCGCTGCGCATCGCCGCCCTGGCCGAATTGGCGCTGATGCCCAAGCCCTACGACGGCGCGCCCGCCGGTGCCTGGCTGCAGCAACTCAACGGCTTGCTCAAGCGCCTGTGCCGTAACGACTATCCCTACAGCCAGAGCCACACCCTCAACGGTCGCAAATGGCTGGCATTCCTCGACAACCGTTGCCCGGCTGCCGGCCTCACACGCTGGATGGTACTGGTGGAAGGCGCCTACAAACCCGAATGCAAACTCGACGACAAGGCCATTGCCGGCCTGACCCAAGCGGTCGACACTTGGATTCGCAAACATGTTTGAGTTCGCCTGGCCGTGGATCTTCGTCCTGTTGCCCTTGCCCTGGTTGATGCGCTTGGTCCTGCCGGCGGCCGACAGCGGCGAGCCCGCCCTTAAAGTCAGCTACCTCAGCGACCTCGAAGGCCTGGCCCGCCGCCGTGCGCGGGTGAACCTGCCGGGCTGGCGCCAACAGGCACCCTTCGTGCTGCTGTGGCTGCTGCTGTTGACCGCCGCCGCGCGCCCGGAATGGCTCGGCGAACCACTGCCGATTGCCGCCAGTGGCCGTGATTTGCTGGTGGCGGTGGACGTGTCCGGCTCGATGGATTTTCCCGACATGCATTGGAAGGACGAAGACGTAAGCCGCCTGAACCTGGTCAAGCACCTGCTCGGCGACTTTCTCGAAGGCCGCGAAGGCGATCGCGTGGGCCTGATCCTGTTCGGCAGCCAGGCCTACCTCCAGGCGCCGCTGACCTTTGACCGCCGCACCGTGCGCACCTGGCTGGATGAAGCGCGCATCGGCATCGCCGGCAAGAACACCGCCATTGGCGATGCCATTGGCCTGGCATTGAAACGCCTGCGCCAGCGCCCTGCGCAAAGCCGCGTGCTGATCCTGGTCACCGATGGCGCCAACAACGCCGGGCAGATCAACCCGCTGACCGCCGCGCGCCTGGCTGCTGAAGAAGGGGTGAAGATCTACCCCATCGGCATCGGCGCCGACCCTGAGCAAACCGGCTCCCTGGGTATCCTTGGCGTCAACCCGAGCCTGGACCTCGACGAGCCGGCGCTCAAGGCCATCGCTGAAGCTACCGGAGGCCAGTACTTCCGTGCCCGTGATGGCGAAGAGCTGGAAGCGATCAAGCAAACACTGGACAAACTTGAGCCCGTCGAACAGCAACCGACCCAGGCGCGCCCGGCGCAGGCGCTGTACAGCGGGCCGCTGGCCCTGGCGCTGATCCTGAGCATGTTGCTGGTGATCCAGGAGCGCTGGCCGAACAACGCACTGCAACGCGGGTTCAACAAACTGTCGAGCAAGGGGATCTTCCTGCAACAGCATCCGGAATGGCGCCAGCGCCTTAAACGCCTGCGTTTGCGGAGGCGTCGATGATCGACCTCTGGCCGCATTGGTTCCGTCCCTGGTGGCTGTTGCTGCTGCCCCTGCTTGGCTGGTTGCTGTGGCAGCTGTGGCATCGACAAAAACGCGCCGGGCGCTGGCAGATGATCCTGCCGCCGGCCTTCCACGCCGTGCTGCTCAGTGGTGGCAATGGGCGCGAAAGCAAATCGCCGTGGGTGTTGCTGGGCCTCGCCTGGCTGTTGGCCGTGCTGGCGTTGCTGGGTCCCAGTTGGCAGCGGGTTGAACAAACCAGCCAGAAGCCCTCCGACCCGTTGGTGGTGCTGCTGGAACTGACCCCGGAAATGCTCGCCACCGACAGCCCGCCCAACCGTCTGGAACAGGCACGGCGCAAGCTCTATGACTTGTTGCAGGCGCGCACCGATGCGCAAACCGCCATCGTCGTGTATGCCGGCAGCGCCCACACCCTGGTGCCGCTGTCGGATGACCTGGCCACCAGCCGCAACCTGCTCGAAGCCCTGCGCCCCTCGATCATGCCCGAGCCCGGCCACCGCGCCGACCTGGCCGTGGAGAAGGCCCTCGACCTGCTCAAGCACGGTGGCCTGGGTCAAGGACGCCTGCTGCTGGTCGGCTCATCGTTGTCCAAACAGGAACGCCAGGGCATTCGCCTGTTGCTGCAAAGCAACCAGACCCCAAGCCTGTCAATCCTGGGGATCGGCAGCCGTGAAGGCACGCCGGTGACCCAGGAAAGCGGCGAATTCCTCAAGGACGAACAAGGCGCGATCCTCGTGCCACGCCTCGACAGCCCGACACTCAAGGCCTTCGCCAGCGAAATGGGCGGCCGTTACCGTGCCGCACGCCTGGACGATAAAGACCTGCGCCAGCTCGGCGTGCTGGACCCGCCCCAAGCCCTGCGCAACGACGGCCAGTTGCTGCACCTCGACACCTGGGCCGACCAGGGTTACTGGTTGCTGCTGCCGCTGTTGCTGCTGGCCGCCTGCGCCGGGCGGCGCGGCTGGTTGTTCTGTTTACCGCTGCTGCTGTTGGGCGCGCCGCAACCCAGCTACGCCTTTGAATTCCAGGATTTGTGGCTGCGACCCGACCAGCAAGGCCAATACCTGCTCAAGCAGAAACGCCCCGCCGAGGCCGCCGAGCATTTCCAGGACCCGCAGTGGCAAGGCGTCGCCCTGTACGAGGCCGGCAACTACGCCGAGGCCATCAAGCGGTTTGCCGAGGGTAATGACGCCTATTCCCACTACAATCGCGGCAACGCCCTGGCCAAGTCCGGTGAGCTGGAAGCGGCCATCGACGCCTACGAACAAGCGCTGGAAGCCCAGCCCGACCTGCAACCGGCGCTGAAAAACAAGGCCTTGGTAGAAACCCTGATCCAGGAACAGGCAGAACCCGAGCCTGAAAAGCCGGAAAAAAACGAGGATGACGAAACCACCCAACCCGGCCAAACTGCGCAACCGGGCGCCAGTGGGCAAAATGCCACGGGTGGCGAACAATCGTCCCAGGGCCAGGGCGAGGCCGGCACCGGCGATACCCAGGCCGGCACCCCGCCGCACGCCGGCGGCAACGAGGTGCCGGGCAGCGAGTTGGGCGATGAGCAAACCACCACCCCGCCACTGCTTCCTGCCGACGCCAACCTCGACGGTGAACACCGCCAGGCCCTGGAACAATGGCTGCGGGAGATCCCGGACAACCCCGGCGAACTGCTGCGACGCAAATTCTGGTACGAACAGCAACAGCATCAGGACAAGACTCGATGAGCCGCCGCACCACCCTTCTGCTTCTGCTCGCGTTGTCGGCAGGCCACGCCCAGGCGGCCAGCCTGGTCGCCAGCGTCGACCGCAACCGCCTCAATTCCGGGGAAACGGTGGAACTGACGGTGGAATCCAGCGATGTCACCCAGTTCGGCAAGCCCGACCTGTCGCCCCTGGATGCGCAGTTCGAAGTCAGCGGCACGCGCCAACTCAACCAACTCACCACCCTGGGCGGCGATAACCATGCGACCACGCGCTGGATCATCACCCTGCTGCCCAAGGAAAACGGCACGGTGGTGATTCCGCCGCTGCAAGTGGGTGAGTACACGACCCAGCCGATCAGCCTGCAAGTGCTGGAAACCACCAGCCAGGACACCAACGCCGAGCTGGCCCCGGTGTTTGTCGAAGCCAACCTCGACCAGACCAGCGTCTATGTGCAGGCCCAGGCATTGTTGACCGTGCGCGTGTACCACTCGGTGTCGCTGTATGACGACAGCAGTCTCACGCCGTTGCAGATCCCCGATGCCCGTGTCGAACAGTTGGGCGAGTCGCGCACCTACGAAAAGGTCATAAACAGCATCCGCCATGGCGTGATCGAAACCCGCTACGCGATCTACCCGCAGCACAGCGGTACCCTGGAGATTCCGACGCAGACGTTCAGCGCCACGCTGGTGGAATCGCGTCCGCCCCAGGAAAATACGCTGCAAGGCACCAAGCCCGGCAAACTCATCCACGTGAGTTCGCCGGCGCTGCCACTGGTGGTCAAGCCCAAGCCAGCGCTGTACCCCGTCGATACGCCCTGGTTGCCGGCCCGTAGCCTCACCCTCACCGAGAGCTGGAACCCGGAGCCTGAACAGGTACAAGTCGGCGACTCCCTGACCCGCAGCCTGACCGTCAAGGCCGAGGGCCTGTCCAGCGCCCAACTGCCAGCCCTGCCCAGCACCGACATCAACGGCCTGCGCCGCTACCCGGACCAGCCGGTGCTCGGCAACCAGACCAGTGACCGTGGCCTGATCGGCAGCCGCGAAGACCGCGAAGCCCTGGTGCCCAACCGTGTCGGCGCCCTGGAACTGCCCGCCGTTGACGTGGTGTGGTGGAACACCCACGAAGACCATCTGGAACGCACCAGCCTGCCGGCCCGTACCCTGCAGGTCGCCAATAACCCCAGCCTGGCGGTGGACACACCTGCCACGCCGACCATCATCACCGCACCGGACGACAGCCGCCTGTGGCTGTGGCAACTCAGCACACTTATCCTCGCCTGCACCACCCTGCTGGGCTTCGGCCTGTGGTGGCGTGCACGCTGGCAACCGGCGGTATTGCGTGCCGCACACACCGGCCCGAGCCCACGGACCTTGCTCGACGACCTCAAGCGCGCCACCCAGGCCAACGACCCCCAGGCCACCCGCCAGGCACTGGATGCCTGGGCGCGGCAACAGCCGGAAACCCTGGCGGACATGGCGGCGCGGTTCGTGCCGTTGTCGGACGCCTTGGATGGGCTCAACGGCGCTCTCTACAGCGAGAGCGGTCAATACTGGCTGGGCGAAGAGCTGTGGCGTGCGGTCAAAGCCATCCCGATGGCCGAGCGCGAGCAGGACCCGGCGACGGACAGCACCAGCTTGCCGCCGCTCTACCCCAAATAACCCCCCGCTACATTCCTGACACTCCACAAAATCAAATCAACGCTGAACTACGGCTGTTGTGGGAGATTTTTCAGGGTCTGAAAAGTTGTGTAGATACCTATGGCCATCGGAGGCAAGCCTCCTCCCACATTGGATCGGCGTCGTCTGGAGCAGCGGGTTCGCAATACAGGTAAACTCCCCTCCTTTTCATCTTCTCCACGGAGTTCGCCTTGCGTCTGTTCCATACCTCCGACTGGCACCTTGGCCAAAACCTGCACGGCCAGGAACGCGACTTCGAACACGCCTGCTTCCTCGAGTGGCTGCTGCGCCAGATCGCTGCCCAGCAACCCGATGCGCTGTTGATCGCTGGCGATATCTTCGACACCGTGAACCCGCCGCTCAAGGCCCAGGAGCGTCTGTACGATTTCATCATCAGCGCCCACGAACAAAATCCGAAACTGACCATTGTGATGATCGCCGGCAACCACGACTCCGGCTCGCGGATCGAACTGCCCGCGCCGTTGATGCGTCGTTTGCGCACCCATGCGCTGGGCCGCGTGCTGTGGCTGGACGACGGCCAGTTGGACGCCGAGCGCCTGCTGATCCCCCTGCCGGATGCCAAGGGCAAGGTCGCCGGCTGGTGCCTGGCGCTGCCATTCTTGCGCCCGGCGGAAGTCACCGGGGCGCACCTGGGTGACGACTACCTGCACGGTATCGGCCAGGTCCATGAGTGGCTGATCGCGGCGGCTAACGCCAAACGCAAAAAAGGCCAGGCACTGATCGCCATCAGCCATGCGCATATGGCCGGCGGTTCGGTATCGGAAGATTCCGAGCGCAGCCTGATCATCGGCAATGCCGAGGCGCTTCCAGCCAAACTGTTCGACAAAAGTGTCGGCTATGTTGCCCTTGGCCATTTGCACAAGCCGCAAAAGGTCAATGGCGAAGAGCGCATTCGCTACAGCGGCTCGCCGATTCCGTTGTCGTTTTCCGAAATCGGCTACAAGCACCAGATTCTCGACGTGACGTTCCAGGGCGAACGACTGGTCAGCGTCGAGCCGCTGCTGATTCCGCGTTCGGTCAACCTGCAACGCCTGGAAGCCGCGCCCCTGGCAGACATCCTCAAACAGCTGGCCGACTTGCCCGACATCGACCTGCTCGCCGAAACCCAGCGCCACCCCTGGCTGGAAGTGCGCGTGCGCCTCGACGAGCCGCAACCGGACCTGCGCCAGCAGATCGAAACCGCCCTGCAAGGTAAGGCCGTGCGCCTGGTGCGGATCGCTGCCGAATACGCCGGTAAACGCGGCAGCGAAAACACCGACGATGAGCACCTGATCGAACTCGACCAGCTCACGCCCCAGGAGTTGTTCAGCCGTGCCTGGCAGGACAGCTACGGCAGTGAAGTGGATGAACAGACCTTGAAGGATTTCGCCGTGCTGCTCCAGGAAGTGCAACAGGAGGGTGAACAGCCATGAAGATCCTCGCCATCCGCCTGAAAAACCTCGCCTCCCTGGCGGGCCCGTTCGAAATCGACTTTACCGCCGAACCCTTGGCCAGTGCCGGGTTGTTCGCCATCACCGGGCCGACCGGGGCCGGCAAAAGTACCCTGCTGGATGCCCTGTGCCTGGCGCTGTTTGGCGCCGTGCCACGCCTGGGTGACACCGGCCAGGCCAAGATGCCGGATGCCGACAGCGATATTTCCATCGGTGACCCACGCACCCTGATCCGTCGCGGCACCGGTGGCGGGTATGCCGAGGTGGACTTTGTCGGCGTCAGCGGCCGTCGCTATCGCGCACGCTGGGAAGCCAACCGCGCCCGCGACAAGGCCAGCGGCAAGCTGCAGAACAGCCGTCAGAGCCTGATCGACCTGGACAGCGACCAACTGCTGGCCAGCCAGAAAACTGAATACAAGACCCAGCTGGAACTGGCCCTGGGCCTGAACTTCGAGCAGTTCACCCGCGCGGTGTTGCTGGCGCAAAGCGAGTTCAGCGCCTTCCTCAAGGCCAACGATAACGAGCGCAGCGAACTGCTCGAAAAGCTCACCGACACCGCGCTCTATACCCAGCTTGGCCGTCGCGCATTCGACAAAGCCAAGGAGGCCAAGGACGCGCACAAACACCTGCAGGACCAGGCCACCGGCGTGGTGCCCCTGGCCCCCGAAGCTCGCGCCGAACTGGACCAGCAATTCGATGCGGCCCAGCAGCAGCTCAAGACCCAGCAGGCCCAGCTCAAGCAGTTGGAGTTGCAGCACACCTGGCTCAAGGAACTGCATGAATGGCAAGACCGCCAGCGCAGTGCCACCGAACAATTGCAGCGTGCGCAAGCCGAGTGGGACAACCAGGCCCGGCAGCGCCAGGACCTGAACCGTCTCGACCAACTGGCACCGCAACGCCATCAGTTTGCACGCAAGGCTGAATTGCTCACCTTGCTGACGCCCCTGGCCGCGCAGATTCAGCGGCACACCGAGCAACAGGTCGAACTGCATACCCGCCAGGCGCAACTGCAACAACAGCAGACCGCCGCCCAGACCGCGCTGGTTGACGCACAGCAGCAACAAACCGCCGCCGCCCCCCTGCTACGCCAAGCCTTCGATGCGCAAAATACCCTCGCCCACCTGACCGAGAGCTTGGGCAAATTCGCGTCTGAAAAACAGCTGGCTGAAACCGCCTGCACTGAAGGTCAGGCCAACTTGAATGGCTTGCTCGACAAGCAAAAACAAGTCGACGAGCGCCTGCAACTCCTCGCCGCCGAACTGGAACGCAGCAGCGCACTCGCGCCGTTGAGCGATGCCTGGAACGCCTACCGAGATCGCCTGCAACAGTTGATGCTGATCGGTAATCGCCTGAAAAAAGGCCAGGCCGAACTGCCACAGCTTGAACAGCGTGCGACCAGCGCCGCAGAAAAATTTGCCCAGCAACGCGAAGCCCTCGACCTGCTGTATCAAGAAGCCGGCGCCGAACCCCATGCCGTGGCCGAACAGGTGCAACTGCTGGCCAGCCTGTTGCAGGACAATCGCAAGCAGCAGCGCGCCTTCGAAGACCTGTCACGCCTGTGGGACAGTCAGCAGCAGCTGGAGCAGCAAGCGGTTGCCATCACGCAAAAGCTCGCCGATGCCGCGCAGCAACGCGACCAACTGAACCAGACCGGCCTGCAAACCAAGGCCGAGCTGGCGGTGGCCGAACAGACCCTGACGGTGACCAAGCAACTCTTGGAGCGCCAGCGCCTGGCGCGCAGTGCCAGCGTCGAGGAATTGCGCGAGCAGCTGCAGGACGGCCAGCCCTGCCCGGTGTGTGGCAGCCACGAGCACCCGTATCACCAGCCCGAAGCCCTGCTGCACAGTCTCGGTCGCCACGACGACAACGAAGAGGCCACGGCGCAGCAAGCCGTCGAGAGCCTCAAGGAAAAACTCACCGAGCTACGTGGCGAAGTCGGCGGCCTGATCGCCCAGCAAAAAGAATTCCTGCACCAACAGGAGCTCCTGGCCACGCAACAACAAGCACTCAAGCCCAGCCTCGACGCGCACCCACTGGCGGCCTCGCTGTTCAATCAGGACGAGGCCAAACGCAGCCATTGGTTGGCCCAGCAACTCAGCCAACTGAGCCAAAGCATCACTCAGGACGAACAGCGCCAGGGCGCCCTGCTCAACCTGCAGCAAAACGCCGGGCGCTTGCAGCAACAACTGCAAACCGCTCAGGACAGCAGCCAGCAGGCCCGCCAATTGATGCTGGATCAACAGCGCGAACTGTCCAACGACCGCGAGCGTCTTGACGAAGAGCTGCACGCCTTCGCCAGCCTCCTGCCGGCAGAAACCCTCGAAGGCTTGCGCAGCGAACCCGCCGCGACCTTTATGCTGCTCGACCAGCAGGTCAGCCAACGCCTTGAACAACTGGGCCACCAACGCGATGAGCGGGACGAGCAACAGCAGCGCCAACAGGCCATCGAGAAAGAACACACCCATCAACAGCATCGCCAGCAGCAACTCGATGCCCTGAACCAGCAATTTGCCGAACTGGCAGCGCAGCAGCAGGCCGCCCAGGAAAAACTCAGTGCCTTGCTGGGCGAACACCCCAGCGCCGAACACTGGCAGCAGCAACTGGAACAGGCCGTGGTGCAGGCACGCCAGAGCGAGGCCGATGCCAACCAGCAGTTGCAGGACATCCGCAACCAACTGATCCAACTGGCCGCCGACCTCAAGGCCCAGCAGGAGCGCGAGCAAGCCTTCGAAGCCGAACAGCACAGCCTCGACGCCCGCACCACCGAATGGCGCGCCCTGCACCCAGAGCTGGATGACGAGGGCCTGGCGCGTCTGCTGGCGTTCGATGACGCGCACATCACCGCGCTGCGCGAGCATCTGCACAGCAGCGAAAAAGCCGTCGAGCAAGCCAAGGTGTTGCTGCAAGAGCGCGAACAACGCCTCGCCGAACACCAGGCCCTGCACAACGGCAACCTGGACGCCGAACAACTCGATGGCGCCCTGGCCGCACTCAATCAGCACTTGGCCGAGGGCGAAAAACACTGCGCCGAACTGCGCGCGCGCCAGTCCGAAGACCAGCGTCGCCAGGACGCCAACAGTGCCCTGGCCGAGCAAATCGCCAAGGCCTATGAGGAGTGGCAACGCTGGGCGCGCCTGAACGCGCTGATCGGCTCGGCCACCGGCGACACCTTCCGCAAGATCGCCCAGGCCTACAACCTCGACCTGCTGGTGCACCACGCCAACGTGCAACTGCGCCAACTGGTGCGCCGCTACCGCCTCAAGCGCGGCGGCAGCATGTTGGGCCTGCTGGTGATGGACACGGAAATGGGCGACGAACTGCGCTCGGTGCATTCGCTGTCGGGTGGCGAGACGTTCCTGGTCTCGCTGGCCTTGGCCTTGGGCTTGGCATCAATGGCGTCCAGCACCTTGAAAATCGAATCGCTGTTTATCGATGAAGGCTTCGGCAGCCTCGACCCCGAGTCCCTGCAATTGGCCATGGACGCCCTCGACGGCTTGCAAGCCCAAGGCCGCAAGGTGGCGGTGATCTCCCACGTACAGGAAATGCACGAGCGCATCCCGGTGCAGATCCAGGTCAAACGCCAGGGCAATGGCTTGAGCACCCTGGAGGTCAAGTGAGCGAGGCGCTGCTGTATTCGTTTCGACGCTGCCCCTACGCCATGCGCGCCCGCTTGGCATTGCGCTATGCGGGGCTGGCGGTGCGTATCGTCGAGGTGAGCCTCAAGGCCAAGCCGCCCGAAATGCTGGCGCTGTCGCCCAAAGGCACGGTGCCGGTGCTGGTGGTGGATGGCGGGGTGATCGATGAGAGCCTGGGGATCATGCAGTGGGCCCTGGCGCAGCACGACCCGGATGACTGGTTGTTGCAGGGGAACCCGGCGGTGCTTGAACTGATCGCCGAAAACGACTCAACGTTCAAACATCATTTGAATCGATACAAGTACGCCGAACGCTACCCGGAGCAACCGATGGAACGTTATCGGGCAGACGGCGAAGTGTTCTTGCAGAAGCTGGAAGGGCTGCTGGCACAGAATGGATACTTGCTGGCCGACCACTTGAGCCTGGCCGACATGGCACTGGTACCGTTTGTGCGGCAGTTTGCCCATGTGGATCGGGAGTGGTTTGCCACGACGCCGTATCGGCGACTGCATGTGTGGTTACAGCAGTTTCTGGAGTCGCCGCTGTTTGTCGCGGTGATGGCCAAACCCTGAGCCCTACGTAACTCCAATGTGAAGGGGGGCTTGCCCCCGATGAGCATGGGTACCCACAACTCTTCAGCGAATCTCCCTGTGGCGAGCGGGATCAATACAACTATCCCTTCTACTTACCTCTACAGCCGCACAATCAATATCAACCCATTCAGGTCGGTTATATACGCCAGAGCACGAAACGGATGTAAAACCATCCGTTCAGGGCGTTGAATACCCCCTATATCAGCTGTGATTTCAACCACCTGCGTGTCGACGATTGCCAGGCCAAGCGTGTCTTGCTCTTTTTTAATCCAGTAAGCCCTATCAGATAGCCCGCTAAACGTTATATCAATAGGCTTGGCGGTTCTCAGTTGTTTAAGAATTGCGTAGGTGTCGGAGTTTATCACCCAGACCACTCCGGCGACTTCATCATTGACTTACACGTGCCCTGCTGTGCTGCGGGCACGCCCTTACTCACGTTCCAGTCAGTAGCCGAGGACCAGGCGTTTTATGACGTAAACAACACGGGCTATCCGTGCGACGTCGTCATTCAGGAGAGCAGCCATGCCAGCCAAATCACCATCAGTTTCAAGCTCGCCGGGTAAAAAGACTGGCGAAAAACCTAAGTCACTCGCCTCGACTTATCTGGCAGTTATGGACGCGCGTTGCAACGGTTAGCTGCGGCGCTTGAGGCGCGGCTGCGGTATACGGGGATTGATGAGATTTTGGAGGATGGGTTGCATAGTCGGTTGACGGAGTTTATTGAGACGGTGAGGGAGTTGGCGGGGGCGATCCACAGTTCGTACCTGAAAGTGGTCTGAGGGTCATTCCCACGCTCCGCGTGGGAATGCATCCTGTGACGCTCCGCGATACGACCTACAAGAGCGGATGAAGAACGTTCAGGGGGAGTTCCAATGCGTACTTATTTCCTTATTGCTGTGCTTTATATTCTTACCAAGCACAATGCGCCCCAGCTATTATTGTCATCAAGAATATCGCCGCATACGATCCCGGGAACTCCAATACTGAGGTAATAAGTAGAATAATAGGGGATAGCGCAACCTATCCCATTAGGGTCACAACACCAATATCTCCCGTCTAGTAGCCATGGTTGTAAGTAGGTGCGCAGCATATCATTTTCGGCATGTATGGTTAACGGAACTCCACTCATAGAGCTCATCCAAGCAAGCGCTTGTCCAAAATTTAGCGGTCCATTCGAAATAATCAGGCGAAATACGTTGCTCACAACAACGCTGTATGTCGCCGTCAGCCCACTTTGATCTTCAGCAGTAATAATGGCAAGACCGTTGCCGTCGCCGGTCACTTTTCCCGTCGTCGAATTCACAGAGGCTATACCCGGATTATTGGAGGTATATGTATAAGGTGGGGTACCTCCAGCAGCAACTCGAACAGCTGTATTTCCAACTGAATCCAACCCCGTTCTCGGCCAATTGGCTCTTACAGAATATCCATCTAGGATCATGGTCGACTGATCAATGGACGGACGTTTATCGACAGTGTATTCCACCACTGGAAAGCTAATGGCCTGCTTAAGATCCTTGCTAAGGCTCACCGCGGCCTTGAACTCCATCTGCAGCTTGGTGCCATGCCCCAGTCCCGCCAGGTACGTGCGGGGAATCGTGACCTCGATTCCTCCGGTATTGACCCAGTTCGCATTGACCGCCGACGAACCGGCCCCGTTGAACACCGTGCGGTCATGCACGACGTTGCTGGCCGTTCTTCCCCGCAGCCACAACCACACCGGGTAAGGCGTGGTGATAAACGGCCAGACCCCGACGCGGGCTTTGGCATCGCCGACAAACGCGCTCAGGTCCAGTACTTTGGTGGTGG